>PGYS01000217.1 GCA_002839795.1 Ignavibacteriae bacterium HGW-Ignavibacteriae-3
ACATTTTCATCCTCAAGATTTAATTTCTTGAGAGCATACTTAGTGCTCCCGATTTTTGAGAAATATACGTTTGGAATTGAAGAGAATACATGGAAATGCTTTGAATAAGGAAGAAAGTTCATGAAAGAGAAAACAATCAGAATATGCATCCACCAGAATACCTCATACCATAAATGTGTCGCTTCACTTCCGCCGCTAAATAATAATCCGGAAAAATAGACGGATACAGGTCTGTATTCATAGTTAGGCAAAATAAAATTTGAATTTGCTACATGAGTAATATTCTGGCCGAACATTGAGAGTACAACACCCATTATCAGCAACAAAATTACAGTCGCATCAAGTTTATGCCCCTTAACATCCAGTCTCGGGACTTTGCCTATGAATCTTCTGTAAAGTGCCATGAGGACAGAAAGAATAATCAGGAGCCCGAAAATATCCTGAACAAAAGTAATGGCAGTGAAAACCGGACCTAAAAACTGTAGTGAAAACGCCGGCAAAAATCCCTGCAGTATAGCTTCCGCGACCGCAAAAAGAAAAAGAATAAATCCCCAAAAAATTAAAAAGTGGATTGAGCCGGCTAAAGGTTCGCGCAATAACTTGGACTGGCCGAACGCTATTTTAAAAACATTCTTAATTCTTTCCCATGGTTTGTCAAAACGATTCTCGGATTCTCCTAATTTTATATAAGAAAGAATTCTTCTCAGATTATAAAACAGAAACCCGAAAGCCCCGAGAAATACAATTATGAATATTATCTGCCTGGTCATATGATATTCAACCGTTATGGTAGTTTAGGGTATTTTTTTGACACCGCTTTATATATGCTGAATGCAGCGGCTACTTTAATTATATCCCAAACAGAGAAAATGATTGCGCCGCTAAATAAGGCATCGCTAAAATTGCCGTTCAAAAATACAGCAAGATATGCGGCACCTGCTAAAAGTATTAATAGTTCACCAATGAGAAATGCCGAAAATATTGCTAAGCTGCTCTGATTTTTCTCAAGAATGTAGCCGACTAAAAGAGCGGCAAATGGAAATGAAAGAAGATATCCTCCCGTAGGACCAAACAGGCGGGCAACCCCGAAAGTAAATCCGGCAAATACAGGTAATCCGATTATTCCGGCGGAGAGATAAATTATTTGGCTGTAAGAACCGTTTTTTGATCCGAGAAAAGCTCCCGAGAGAAGCACCAGCATAGTCTGAAGCGTGAATGGAACCGGTTGAGTTGGAACGGCGACCTGAGCTGCGAAGATTGTTAGGACCGCAAATGAGATTACCCAAAATAATTCGGACTTCCTCGCACCGATTAACGCAGTTATTAAAAGATTTTTCTTAGCTTTTTCTTTCAAAATCATAAATTCCTCTAATTGAGATGTTTTATAAAAAATTTGTTAGTTTCGTCCAAAAGTTTTTCAAATTTTTCCGTTGTCCCCGCAAAAGGATGCACTATATCAAAAGTATGCCCTGTACCAAATATTTTAAAAAATTCAGTTTGTGATTTATCCGACCAGGAGTAAAGTTGTTCTGCCTCACTTATCTTTACTGCCAGATCCTGATCTCCATGCGCAATTAGATACGGTATTTTTAATTTTTTAACTGCACTTTCAATATTTAATCTAGACTTGGATTCTGTTTCGATCTCGTCCAGTAAAGAAACATCCATCTTCATTATTTGACCGGTCCGGGAATTGAGCATATCCAGAAAACCATTTTTTCTCCATTCCGCTTTTTGATGCTTTGAATACCGATCAATATTCGAGATACTTGCCCATGTAACGACTGCATTTAAATCAGCTCTCTCAGCGGCATTCAACAAGGCGACCGCACCACCGCGGCTATGCCCAATTAATCCGATGTCCGATCTGTTATCGACCTCAGAAAAAAAACCGTTTCTAACTGAATCAAGAATTTCACTTAGCTCTCTTACTTCGCGATTATATGTGTTTTTTGCAAATTTATCGAGTTCGGTGAATTCAGTATTATTCTCTCCTATGCCGTTATGCGAAAAATTAAATGTGATTACAAAAAATCCTTTATCAGCAAAATAATTGCCCAAATAGGGACCAAATCCCCAATCTTTAAAACCTTTGAAGCCATGAACAAAAACAAGCGTGTTTCCGGAGAAATATTGCTCATTAATAAAAGATGTTATTTTTAATTTCTCCCCGTCTGAGGTTGAAAGCGAGTAGTCTCTATTCATACAAGGCCAAATATGAGGTTTTGAGTCGGAAAAGTCAAGAATTACAATTCATAAAG
>PGYS01000084.1 GCA_002839795.1 Ignavibacteriae bacterium HGW-Ignavibacteriae-3
CGGATTGGGTAAAGCATTATACCTTCAGATCAACGCCGGATTACATGGCGCCTCTGACTTTCATCGGCGAATCAAATGATTTTACATCCGAGAAGCGAATAGATACGGACGCAATACGATACACTGTTCATCCCGATACAAATTTATCATTCTTTCCGCTATCCATAGCGAAGGATCCCCGCCCGATTATAGTTCACGAAGGAATTCCGGGTCATTTTTTCCAGCTCGCCCGCTCATGGAAAAACGAAAATCCTTTGAGAAGAAGATTTGTTGATTCCGGTTCAAATGAAGGAATCGGTTTTTATGTTGAAGAAATGCTTCTTCAAATGGGTTTATTTGATTCCCGTCCTCAGGCAAAGGAAATCATTTACAGTTTTATGCGACTGAGAGCATTAAGAGTTGAAGCGGATATTCAGCTGGCTCTCGGTAATTTTTCTGTGGAGCAGGCTGCTAAGTATCTTGAAAGAACCGTTCCTCTCGATAGATCATCCGCTGTTGAGAGCGCATATTTTTATGCGTATAATCCGGGGCAGGCAATAAGTTATCAGATAGGAAAGATTCAACTGATGAAATTTTTAAGTGATGCAAAAATTCAGCTCGGAGCTAAATTCAACCTGAAGGATTTTCATGATTATGTAATGATAAACGGCAATGTGCCAATTTCATTATTACGGTGGGAATATTTAGGTTTGCGCAATGAAATAGATCAGTTTTTTGAAAACCAATAACCCAAAAGGAGAAATGATGGGAAAACAATATAGCACTCCCCCCGCAATGCAGATCGACACAAAGAAAAAATATTCAATTTCAATGAATACAAGTAAAGGAATAATGGAGATAGAACTTTATCCCGAATATGCGCCTAAGACCGTAAACAATTTTGTCTTCCTTGCAAAAGAAGGTTATTACGATGGTGTTCTTTTTCACCGCGTTATAGGTGATTTCATGATTCAGGGGGGCGATCCTACAGGCACCGGACGCGGCGGCCCCGGTTATAAATTTGAAGATGAATTCAATGGCAATCCCCTAAAGCATGAACGTTGTGTTATATCCATGGCTAATGCCGGTCCTAACACAAACGGCAGTCAATTTTTCATCACCCATTCACCTCAGCCGCATCTTAACGGTAAGCACACCGTTTTTGGCAAGGTAACAACCGGACAGGATGTTGTTGACATGATTGAACAGGGTGATAAAATGGAACAGGTGACAGTAATCGAAGGATAATTTTCCTTCGCAATCATATTTCGAAAGACTAATTTTATGGCCAGCTATCCAAGTATATTTAACGATGTGATAGGCCCCGTTATGCGGGGCCCTTCCAGTTCTCACTGCGCAGCCGCTCTTAGAATCGGGAGGATCTGCCGCGATCTTATGGATAACGAAATCGACGAAGTAAGCATCGGATTTGATCCTAATGGCTCCCTTGCAACTACTCACGAAAGCCAGGGATCTGATATGGGCCTATTCGGAGGATTGCTGGGATGGGAAGCTGATGATGTGAGATTGCCGGATTTTAAGGATGCAATAAAGCAGGCCGGGATCAGTATAAATATTGAAATCCGCGATATCGGCGCATTACATCCCAACACTTACGAGATTGTCCTTAAAAATAAAAATGAAACCAGAAGTGTAACCGCAATCTCAACAGGCGGAGGAATGCTTGAGATCATTGAAATTGACGGCGCGGATGTTTCGATAGAGGGTGATTTCTTTGAGACTCTAATTTATACGGAATCACCGGATGATGTTGTTAAGTTAATTGATGCATCGATGGAGCCTGACAAGATAATTCTTCATGAGGCTGATATTTCGATAGTCGAAATAAAATCCCGGAGTTTCCCTAACGATGAATTCATTAATGAACTTCTCTCCAGAAAAGAAATTCATTTCATTAAAAAAATCAGCCCCGTTCTTCCGATTCTGTCCCGTAAAGACCTCAAAGTTCCTTTCATAACATGCAAAGAGATGCTGGAGTATAATGAAGGTAAGGATCTCCCGTTGTGGAAACTTGCGTTAAATTACGAAAGTGCCCGCGGCAATATTTCCGGCGAGGAAGTTTTTTCGAAGATGAAAGCAATTGTAAAAATCATGAACAATGCTATCGAACTGGGACTTAAAGGAACTGAATACGAAGACAGGATTCTTGGTCCACAGTCAGTAAGTTTTAAAAAGATGGAAGAAAGAAACGCGCTTATAAACGGCGGTGTGATGAACAAAATGATTATGTATGTAAGTGCCGTCCTTGAAGTTAAGAGTTCTATGGGAGTTATAGTGGCTGCCCCTACGGCGGGTTCATGCGGTACCCTGCCGGGTGCTGTCATAGCTATGGCTCAGGAGCTGAAATTATCCGATGATGAGACCGCAAAAGCATTGCTCTCATCAGGGATGGTCGGCGTATTCATAGCCGCGCACGCAACCTTTGCGGCTGAAGTCGGGGGATGTATGGCTGAATGCGGGTCGGCATCGGGTATGGCCGCCGCCGCTATCGTTGAACTTGCAAACGGAACGCTTGAACAGTCACTCTCCGCGGCTTCCGTGGCTCTGCAGAACTCATTCGGGATGGTTTGTGATCCGGTTGCTAACCGCGTTGAAGCCCCCTGTCTCGGCAAAAATGTAATGGCTGCTACAAACGCCCTTTCATGCGCCAATATGGCACTTGCAAATTACAACCACTTAATTCCGCTGGACGAAGTGATTTTGGCGATGGACAAGATAGGAAAAAGCATTCCGCACGAGCTAAGGTGCACAGGACTAGGCGGTCTTTCAGTTACCCGGACATCAAAAGAAATTGAGAGGGATCTTAGGGAAAGAAAATCTTAAAAATAATATTAGATAGCATCCAATACACTTATGAGTTTTTTTGATATTTCCTGCGCTACCTCGCCTAATGCTTCATTCCCTACTGCCTTCATTGATTCCATCGGATTTATAACGCTCACCTGAACTTTGGAATTTTCTTTTTCCTGAACTATGACATTGCAGGGTAAAAGAACTCCGATATTTTCTTCCATCTGAAGAGCTTTGTAAGCGTAAGGAGGATTGCAGGCTCCGAGTATTTTGTATTTGCGGAAATCAACGTCAAGCTTTTTCTTGAGAGTTTCCTTAACGTCGATTTCAGTAAGAATCCCGAAACCTTCTTTTTTTAGTTCTTCGGTTATCTTCGTGATCGCATCATCAAAAGAATAATTAACGGTTTTTGAATTTTGATATGACATAGTGACTCCTGTAATTTCTTGTAAGATGAATAAAATATCAAAAGGATTCTAGAGGAAATATAGTTTAGTGAAAATAATGACTGCAATAATTCCAATAATGTTCAGGATAAACCCGGCTTTGACCATATCCCAGACTTGAAGCCGCTGACTGCTAAAAACAATTGCATTAGGAGGCGTTCCGACCGGCATCATGAATGCAAGTGAAACGGAAAAGGTAGCAGGTATCATAACCATCAGCGGGTCTAAGCCGATCTCCATGGCTAAAGAAGCAAGAACAGGAAGTATAATAGTTGTCTGTGCAGTATTGGAGGTTAATTCACTTGAGAATACTACAACAGTACAGATTATTGCAACCAATGCCAGCGGGGGAATAGTTTTCATTACTAAGAATTCCTGCCCGATAAGTTTTGATAAACCGCTTTGAACAAAACCTTCCGCAAGGGCAAATCCGCCTCCGAAAAGCAAAACAATATCCCACGGTATTTTGGCAATATCTTTCTGTTCCAGAATAAACATGTTTTTATTCTGAGATGAACCGCAGGGAATAAAGAATAACAGCGATGCCATCGCCACGGCAACGGTGCTGTCCTCAATAAACGCCGCCAATGGGAATAAATTCGACCATCCGGGTATCCTTAATGATCCAAGATCCAGATCACTCCTGAAAATCCAAAGGAGAGATGTGAGCACAAAGACAATCGTCACAACTTTTTCTTCCCGGGTCATTTTTCCTAATCTGATTTTCTCTTCCCTGATTATTTTTTTATCCAGTACCAAATTCTTATCCGATCTGTAGACTATTTTGACAAGTACTATCCACGCTATTATCATCATAACAATAGCAAGAGGTACACCGAAGACCATCCACTCCCCGAATTTCATTAGAGGACTTTCCGGAAAATTTATTTTGTACATCCTAAGAAATATCAGATTCGGAGGGGTGCCTATTAACGTGGCTATTCCGCCGATAGTACACGAGTATGCGATTGCAATCATCAGCGCTTTTGAAAAATTTGAACTCCTCGCTTCCCCGAATTCTTTTTCAACCTTGTAAATTATCGATAATCCGATAGGCAGAATCATCAGGCAGGCCGCAGTATTAGAAATCCACATTGACAAAAATCCCGCGGCAGCCATAAATCCTAAAATAATTTTTGACGGGCTGTTCCCGAAGAAAAGGATTACACTCAACGCAATGCGCTTGTGCAAATTCCATTTCTCCATTGCTATCGCAATAGCAAATCCGCCTATAAACAGAAAGATCGTGGTATTCATGTACTGCGGAGCAGTATTCGACGAAGACAGAACTCCGAGTGTCGGGAATAATATTAAGGGTATCAGGGAGGTAACTGCCAGAGGAACGGATTCAAATACCCACCAGCAAGCCATTAGAGATCCTACCGCGGCAACTAATTTTGCGTTCTGAAATTCAACCCCGAAATCAGTATAGAGCCATACCAATAAGAATAAAATGATTCCAAGGAAAAAACCGATACTCTTGATGTGAAATAAATTCAGTTTCACGGGACCTATTTTCTCTAAAAGTTGATCATCGCCTTACAACGCCTATCAGATCAAATTCAATTTCCTCTTCGGAGAAAAATGCCTCGCCGTATTCTCGCCCGATTTTGAATCCAAAATATCTGGCGCGCGCTTCAATAAACTTCAGGAATGCCGGCTGGCTGATAAAAGTTTCCGGTTCTTTGCTTTCCGGATTGTGGAATTGTGTATCAAACGCCTCGATGGCGTTCATTTTAATATCGAAAGTTTTAGTGATATCTACAATAAAAGAAGGTTTGAACTCATAGGTCTGCATATAATAATACAGCTTTTGCGGACGGAATGGTGCCTGGATCCGATCATTCTCTTCAGTAGTGATTTTTGCCAGTCCGGAAAAAAACATTGCTTCTTTTACTAATTGCGAAGTTCCAATATGGTCGGGATGCCGGTCGTTAAAATAAGGTGCAAAAATTATTTTAGGCTGGTGCTTACGAATCTTCGAAACGATCTTTTTGAGATACTCTTCATTAAACTTTAGAGAACCATCTTTCAAACCAAGATTTTCTCTGTGAGAAAGTTTCAATATTTCTCCGGCTTTCGCCGCTTCCTGCTTTCTTGTCTCGCTGGATCCCCGAGTGCCGAGTTCACCCCTGCTCAGATCAACTACCCCGGTCTTCAGTCCGGCTAGTGTCATCAATGCAATTGTACCGCCCATTGAAAGTTCAGCATCATCCGGATGGGCCGCGAAGATCAAAACATCTAGATTCATATCTACCTTAATTTAATATATCCGTAATTGTTAAGATTCTACCCGCGTTCCCCTTTTATATAATTCTCCAGCTGACTTATTATAAACTCTTTTTCATCAATAACCCCTTTAACAACATCTCCTATTGAAATAATCCCCTCGAGTTTTCCATTATGCATAACGGGAAGATGCCTCACCCTTTTATCAATCATCAATGCCATGCAATCTTCCGTGCTGAATGAAGGTTCGACGTAAAATATAGTTGTAGACATGATTTCTTTCACCAGCAATTCCTTCGAAACTTTTCCGAGCAGAACCACTTTTCTGGCGTAATCCCTCTCGGTCATAATACCGGCAACCCTATCCTCTTTCATCACAAGTAAAGCTCCAGTATTTTTTTCTGCCATTAATTGAAGAGCTTCAAATACCGTTGAATCGGGAGACACCGACCAGACCTGATTTCCTTTATCGAGGAGAATTTCTCTTACTGTTTTCATCATCTGTTCCTTATATTTTATAGAATATTTATTTCAAAATTCAATCGAACAATTTGATTCGTGATTTTTCGAATAAAACCTTTTACCGACAATATTTTTAGCAATATTCAAATAAACATCAAGATTGTCAAATTCTGATGGGCTTATAATTCCATATTTACCAATGGTTAATATTGTCCTGTTCATAATCGAATCACTGTCTTCATTTTCCTGCCGGTTTCCGTCGGCTATATCAGATTCCGGAAAAATAATCGCTTAGCGGCTTTAACTCATTAATTCTTCGAAAAGTATTTATCTGCCCGGAGCAAGAAATTTATTGGACTGATTCAGTATCCGGCTATCGATCCTACCAAAAATTAAGTATTTTCGCTGTTACATTATCATAAAATAGTTCATAATGAATTCAAAATACGAAGCGGTTATAGGTCTGGAAGTTCATGCGCAGCTCCTGACAAATACAAAAATTTTTTGCGGTTGTTCAACAAAATTTGATTCGCCTCCGAATACAAACATTTGTCCCGTTTGCCTCGGACATCCCGGCGTTCTTCCGGTTATGAACAAAATAGTTGTGGAGTACACAGTTCTAATGGGGCTGGCTACCGGATGCCAAATAAACGGCCGTTCTATCTTCGCCCGGAAAAATTATTTTTATCCCGATCTGCCGAAAGGGTATCAGATTTCGCAGTACGAAGAACCGATATGCCAACACGGAAATATATTCGTTGAGTTGAAGGACGGCTCAAAAAAAGAAATCGGAATTACAAGAATTCACATGGAGGAGGATGCTGGCAAATCTATTCATGATCAGGGTGATGATACGTTTATAGATGTTAACCGGTGCGGCACTCCGCTTATGGAAATCGTCAGCGAGCCCGACATGAATACCGCGGAAGAAGCTTATCTCTACCTTTCTAAACTGAAGCAAATAGTTACTTATCTAGGCATCTGCGACGGCAACATGGAAGAGGGATCTTTAAGATGCGACGCCAATATTTCTGTAAGGCCAAAAGGAGAAAAGAAACTCGGGACCAAAACAGAGGTGAAAAATATGAACTCCTTCCGGAATGTTGAGAAAGCAATTGAATTTGAAATCGAAAGGCAAATTGATATTCTTGAAGAAGGCGGAAGGATTATCCAACAGACACTTTTATGGAATGCCGACGCTAATAAAGTTACCCCGATGCGAAGCAAAGAAGAGGCGCACGACTACCGTTATTTCCCTGATCCCGATCTGATGCCTATTGCAGTAACGGACGAATGGAAAAATGAAATTGCCAAACTACTGCCCGAACTGCCGGAGGAAAGACGAAACAGATTTATTGATCAATATTCTCTTCCGGAATACGATGCCGGCATTTTAACTTCCTCCAGGGATTTGGCTGACTATTACGAACAGGTATTAAATATTACGGACGATTATAAATCCGCAAGCAACTGGGTTATGACTGAAGTATTAAAAAATATCAATGAGCAAAAAATCGCGGTTTCTAATTTTCCCGTCTCCCCGCAAAATCTTGGTAAACTGATTAAAATGATTAAGGATAACGTTATCAGCGGCAAAATTGCAAAAGACATTTTTCCTGAAATGATGAAAACGAATTCGGATCCGGACGATATTGTGAAAGCGAGGGGTCTTGTTCAGATTACGGATACCTCTGAAATTGAAAATGTGATAGATAAAATCCTTTCTTCCAACCCTAATCAGGTGCAAGAATATCTGGGAGGCAAGGAAAAGGTAACAGGATTTTTCGTCGGTCAGATAATGAAAGAGACGCAGGGAAAGGCCAATCCGGGGCTGGCTAATGATATTCTAAAGAAAAAATTAGAGGCCCTTCGCTAATATTTCTTTTATTGAATCCCTTACTCCTTTAGATTGAATGCCGTATGATCTCAGTTTTTCATTATTCAAAGAGACATCAGCGACTTTATAATTCAATTTCCTCTCTTCCATAGTTTTGCCGGTTAACAAATTTTTATCAAAACCGGTTTCCTCGCACAGAATTTCGCCCAGCTCATAGCGGGATAATCTTTCATTTCCGCAGAAATTAAATATCTCGCCGGAGATATTTTTTACAGAAAGCTCCTCAATCATTCTTGCCGCCTCATGCAAAGCCAGAGGAGATCTGAATTGATCCGTAAACAGTGTTACGGGTTCGTTCCTTTTCAAACTTGCATACATTTTATGAAAATTATTTGTCGTATGGTTCAAACCAAATCCGATAAGCAGCGCTTCCCTTAAAATAATATAATTATCAAAAGTCTGTTTAATTTTCATTTCCCCCATCAATTTAGTTTCGGCATAGAGTGAAATGGGAATCAGTTTAGCATCCTCCTTTAGCGTTGATCCGCGGTATCCCGCATAAACAAGATCGGTTGAGAAATAAATTAATTTGGAGGAATATTTCGCACAAAGTTCTGATATTTTCAGTGTTGCATTAACATTAATATTATAAACCTTATCCGCAGGCAGTTGATCCGCTTTCTCTGCGTTTGATACAGCGGCGGCATGTATAACTATTTCCGGATGGAATGAATTAAATATTTTTTCCATCCCGTCAAAATCTTCCAGCGATAATCGCACTGAATTAAATTTTATGCAGTTCCCGGGATTAGAACAGTACTGAGTTAAAATCTCATGCTTTCCATTCAGCCCGATATTCAGATACTGTCCAAGCAGTCCGCTCCCGCCTGTGATAAATATCTTCATCTCTCTTTCTCATTCAATATATTTTACACAACAATAATATTATCTTACCCCTAGAAAATAAATAGTATTCTCATTTTATTTTCGCATTTGCGCCCCCTCGTTTCTAAATAAGATCAAAAATATGCGCAAGAGGATGACTGCTAATAATATTGCATAAGATGGGTAAATGGATTTATTTAACCGTATATATGCTAACAAGAAGATTGGGAAAGCACTCAAGAAATTGAAAACACAGAAAGAAGAAGATCAGAAAGAGAATCTGGATAAATATAAAGAGATGGTGGGATTAATAAGACCTGTAAATAATTTAGGTCTTGAAATAAAAAAGGCCCAAAGGTCTAAAGTATAAATCTTTTAATTCCATGCTTTATCAAAGCAACGTTGAAATTGATAAGATAACCAAGCCGAAGTCCGGTGAGCTTAAGGTGACTTAGAATCTGCGCTTCCCAAACTGGATTTAATTGATCGACTGCTTTTAGTTCACAAATTACTTTATCGTCGACCAACAAATCTAAGCGTAATCCTTCATCAAAAGTAATTCCGTCGTAAGTTATTGGAATATCAACTTGCCTTTTCACATTAAGACCGGAAATGACAATTTCATGAGCCATGCAAACTTCATAAACTTTTTCTAATAAACCGGGACCTAGTGAAGTATGAACTTTAAAGGCTGAATTAACAATAATTCTGCCAATATTTTCTTCCTCCTCACTCAACGGATTGTAGATGGATTTATGTTCATTGACAAAAATATCTTCCATTTTAAATATCCTTGTGTCTTTGTGACTTAGTGGCGAAAAAAAATGCCACGAAGGCTCTAAGACACTAAGTTTATAATGGTCTTAAGATCATAATTCCTGTTTGCTTCTTAATGCCTTTGATGTAATCTGAAAGCGGTTTATCTGTGATCTGTACTTTATAACCGACATTCGGCGCATGCATGAAATGTATCCGGCCGTCATCCATCCTTACCGCAATACCGGTATGCGAAATATCAAGACCATCTACATTGGTTGTAATTCCTATAATATCACCGTTTTCAATTTTGTCATCTATATCAGGAATCTTATCCTGCGGTATATATAAATATTTTCTTAAGGAGATTTCTTTTTCGGTTTTTTCAATTTCACGAACAAATTCCGGATTATTCTTCAGCTGTCTATAAGAAGAAATATGAGTACTCATAAAATTGATTTTTTTAATAAACGGAATTCCACCGATCTCGCCGGTAATATCCTTCCCGATTCCCCGTTTGTTCATATCATAAATCCAATCCGAGAAATAATGAAGACGCGAAGGATATCCATTCAATTTTCCGTCACGGTATCTGATGTTAATTAATTCATTCTGATAATCTTCGAAAGTGGTCTGACCTTTTTTGATGCATCTGGAAAATACGAGTGCGGCTTCCAAAAATGTGTAGCAGTCCAGTCCAGTTAAGTTAATAACAGGCTTTTCTTCATCTCCGCTTTCGATTGTATTTGCGACATAGTCTGTGCCGAGAAAACTTTTTCCGATTTCAATTATTACCTGATTAATTGGTAGAGAAGCGAGATCTTTATCAACCGCCATCTGAAATCTGGAATTGCAGACCTCAACATCTTTCTGGGTATAGATTGCCTGAGCAGAATATTCTCTAACAAAAAAGAATAAAAAAGTAAATAATAAATATTTTTTCATATCGGAAAATCCTCAGCCCCTTGACCAATTGCCGCCTGTTCGGCACCTGCCGGAATTTGCGGCTGCCTGAATCTATCAAGGTTTTCGAAACGGGCATAATCTTTTATGAAACGTAATTTAATTTCGCCGATAGGACCGTTTCTCTGTTTGCCGATTATTACTTCAGCCACACCTTCAGTTGTTTCACCATTCATTTCGCCGCTTGAAAACTGAGTGATGCCGTAAACTTCCGGCCTGTAGAGAAATAGTACAACGTCGGCATCCTGCTCAATCGATCCGGATTCACGTAAGTCCGAAAGCATCGGTCGT
Organism: Ignavibacteriae bacterium HGW-Ignavibacteriae-3; assembly: GCA_002839795.1. Taxonomy (GTDB): domain Bacteria; phylum Bacteroidota; class Ignavibacteria; order Ignavibacteriales; family Melioribacteraceae; genus Fen-1258. Next base: position 10,660 of record PGYS01000084.1, read on the forward strand.
TTATCAGTTCTGGATTCAACCTGCCTGTTTAACTGCGAAAGGGCTATTACGGGAATATTCAATTCCTTAGCCAAAGCTTTCAGAGAGCGGGATATTGTTGATATTTCTCTCTCGCGGCTTTCCATATTGTACGATGCGCTTAATAACTGGAGATAATCAATTACAACCAGACCGATATTTTTTTCATTTTTCAGACGTCTTGCTTTCGCTCTCAACTCCAATATTGATATTGCGGGAGTGTCATCGATGTAAATGGGAGCTTTACTTAATTTATGAACTGTCCGGCTGATCTTAGCTCCTTCTTCAGCCTTAAATTTTCCGGTACGAACGTTATGAGCGTTAATTCTGGCTTCGGCGGAGATCAGTCTTGTGGCAAGCTGAATCGTGGCCATTTCAAGGCTGAAAACTGCAACGGGCACACCGTGATCGATTGCCGTATTGCGTACCGCAGACATGGCAAATGCGGTTTTTCCCATCGAGGGACGTGCGGCAACAATTATCAGATCGGATTTCTGGAAACCCCCGAGCAGATCATCCAGTTCGAAAAATCCTGAGGGAACTGAAAATGTAGAGATATTTTTAGAGTGAATAGCTTCGATTAATTCAAGGGCTTCTTTTACTGCCTTGTCCATCGACTTAAACGATTCTTTAATTCCTTTCTCCGAGATCTGCATTATTTTTGATTCGGCGGCATCAAGAAGATCAAAGACATCTTCATTTCCTTCATAAGCCGAGTTGGCAATTTCGAATGAGGTACTTATCAACTGCCGGAGAATCCATTTTTCCAAAACCACGCGCGCATGGTAGTCAACATTTGCCGCTGACGATATATCCTGCGTAAGTTTGCTTAAGTATGCGGCACCTCCGGCATCGTCACCCTTGCCGGATTTCTTCAATTCCTCATAAATAGAAACAGTATCTATCGGTTCGTTCGATTCATAAAGAGATGACATCGCCTCGAAGATAATTCTGTTCCGTTTATCGTAAAACGATTCCGGTCTCAACACTTCAATTGCCTTGGGAACAGCATCATTATCGATAAGCATGGCGCCGAGTACCGCCATTTCAACTTCGGGAACGGACGGGGGAATTTTTGAAGCAGCTTTTAATTTTTCAATATCGCCGTCTCTCCTGCTGCTATCCCTGTTAAAAGTTTTTTTTGCCATGTTACTTTGCCGTTAATTCGTCATAAAGTTTTCTAAATTTTTGAACATCTTCCCAGCATCCTCTTTTCCAATTCGGATTACGCAGAAGAGCCGCCGGATGATAAGTTGCGACTACTTTTATTCCATTAAAATCATGAACTGTTTCGCGGAGCTGGCCGAGAGATAATTTTTTCTCCAGCAATCCGTTTGCGGCAACTCTTCCAAGACAAAGAATTACTTTTGGTTTAATAAGATCGATCTGTTTATGAAGATACGGAATGCAGGTTTCCATTTCACCCGGAAGAGGGTCTCTGTTATTTGGCGGTCGGCATTTAAGAATATTTGCTATGTAAACATCGCCGCGCTCGAAGTTGATTGCCTTTAATATATCATTGAGCAGTTTTCCCGCACGGCCTACAAACGGCTCTCCCTGCAGATCCTCATCCCGTCCCGGGGCCTCTCCAATCAGCATCGCATCGGCATCAGGATTACCCACTCCGAATACAAATTTAGTTCTTGTAGTACCGAGAGCGCATTTGCGGCAATCGCATATCTTTTTGTTCAGATCGCCGATAGTTTCAGCTTTTTGAAAATCCTCCATGAATAAGTTTTCCGCCGGCGTTTCGGGTTTAGGATTAGATGGTTTTACGGATTCGCTTCTTCTGCGCAATGCTTCCTCCACGGATTCACTCACATTTTCAAACAGAAAATCACCGAATATATCACGCTGATCTTTGATCGCTTCAATTATTTTCTCTGCAGATCTTTCCATTAAATTACCATAAGAACCATTCAGCAAGAATTTGAGCTGAAGACTTTGGGACAGAATTTAATAAATTTTTACGCAACCTGAATAATTAATTTCGGCAAAAAAAGAAAAGCGGAAGAATTAATTAAAATTCCTCCGCTTCAAATTTAAGCACGTGAGGCTTTATTTATCGTCTTTATATCTGAATTCTATTTTAGTATCAACCATCTCATTCAGAGCTTTAATATGAGCTTTCTCCCTTTTTTCAAACTCGAGGGAAAGTTTCATCTGTTCGGGATTTTCGCGTTCCTCAAAATCATCTTCATGCCCGGTGGCCATTGTGCCGAGCAGTGAATTGAATTCTGTTTTATTATCGTCATTTATTTTACGCGCACGTTTCGCGGTAACAACAACGGCCTCATAAAGATTCGGAATGCTGGCTTTTATCTTCGTAAGGTTAATTGGTCTTATTGCCATGATGATTACTCCTTTGTTATTTCTTTTTCTATAATTCTTTTTACTTCTTCTTTAGCTTCTGACAGATGAATGTTCGTAACAACATAGTCGAACTTATCCCTGAATCCAAGCTCCATTTCCGCCCGTTCAATTCTTTTCTTAAGATCTTCATCCGTTTCTGTCTTACGGTTAATCAGTCTTTCTTTCAGTTCCTCAATACTCGGAGGCGAAATAAAAATCAGCACTGAATTTGAATAAGCTTTTTTTATTCTTAAAGCTCCTTTTACATCGACCTCAAAAACAGTGGAAATATTTTTGGCCAGATTTCCGTCAACTACGCTTTTCAAAGTACCGTAATAATAATCGTAAAATTTCTCCCATTCAACAAATTCACCGGTTTCGATTTTTTCTTTGAATTCATCTTCATCGATAAAGTAATAATCGACCTTATCTTTTTCGTTTGATCTCTTTTTTCTCGTAGTAGCGGAAATAGAGAATTCAAAATCCGGAAAATTTTTAAGTACATCGCGTACTATTGTAGTTTTACCTGATCCGCTCGGAGCCGAGAACACAAATAATTTTGCTTTATAATTAGCCACACACTACTCAATATTCTGGATTTGTTCACGGATCTTCTCTATCTCTTCCTTTATCGAAATTCCGCTGTGAGAAATTTCCGAAGATACCGATTTACTATTTATCGTATTGGCTTCCCGGTTCATCTCCTGAACAATAAAGTTCAGCTTTCTTCCGGCATCATCAGAATTCGACACCGTATCAATAAACATTTTAATATGACTTCTCAACCGCACACACTCTTCGGTTACATCAGCCCGCTCTGCTATGAGGGCAAGCTCCATATTTAATCTGTCCTGATTGTTGCTGAGATCCGAAACCAGCTGCTTGGCTTTTTCTTTAATTTTTTCGAAGTAAGCTTTAACACTTTCATCGGAAGCGCCCTCAATTTTATTAAGAGCGTTTTCAATTATCTGTACTCTCTTGCGCAATTCCTTTTCAAGCTCGCGCCCCTCGGCAGTACGCATTGTATTGAGACTTTCAATAGCTTTGTCAATAGATTCTGCAACCAGATCAAATTCCTCACTTGCCTGCTCATTATCATCCTTGAATAACATAGTCTGAAAAAGCATCAGATCGGCAAGTTTAAGTTTCTCTGTAATCTTTGCAGATTTCTTTATCTCTTTGACCATCTTAACTGCGAACTTAACCGCAGCCGGATCAACTTCGTTAAATCTTTCTTCAAAGTCTCCCTTGCGCACAGTAATATTAAGGTAAACTTTTCCTCTTTTAATCCTGCTCTTAATTTTTTCACGAATCTCAAATTCCTTATTCATAAGAAATTTTGGAACGCGAAAAGAAAAATCCAGATACCGGCTGTTGAGACTCTTTATTTCGGTTTCGATAGTAATATCGTCTCTGTGGACAATGCCCTTGCCGTAACCGGTCATACTCGAAATCATTGAAATCCCTGGAAAAAGTGATGCAAATTTAGACAAAAATGGGATGGTAACCAAAATCGAAAAAAGCTGATAATTCAGCTTGAAAAGACTTAAAACGCCTCTCCTATTCCTATATGGAAGTGCGGCACATATTTTACCAGGCCATAAAGTCCCAGAAGGCGGCCTTTCCATTATTTCACTTGGATTGCTCCATATTGGGGGGAAAATTATGAGTAAAAGATTTCTCTTGTCAGAAGAAATATTTAAAATTAAGTTGATTTTAGAAATTGTGATTTGGGGAAATCCTAATATTCATTACATCTATATGGGCGGATCATGAGCCTGACAACTGATTAAATATTTCCTTTTCAGAATCTAATTCTGTTTCTAAGGTGCCTGTTCTCAAACGCGGATTTGAGATATCCTTAACTGTCAGGAACCGTTTTTTATGAAAAAGAAAAAGATAAATTTCTTAAAGAAATTGTCCGCAAAAGCCACAAAAATGTTAATAAACAAAAGCGGAGGTA
>PGYS01000218.1 GCA_002839795.1 Ignavibacteriae bacterium HGW-Ignavibacteriae-3
CACCCGATGGTTTCAGTACTCCGGTAACACCGGATGCAACGACGACAAGTACACGTTTTTTTGTACGAATGAGGATAAACCAGTCAGAAGTGAGTATCTCCTGTCGGCGAGAGCCGAACCTGACCCTGAGATCCACCACGGTAACAATCTCCCCATGATAATTGATAACCCCTGCAACGATATCAGGTGCAGCAGGAAGCGGAGTCACCTCAACAGAAAAAAGAGCCTGGATAACCACATCAAGCGGGAAAGCAAGTATCCGGTCATCAAGAAAAAAAACAAAGAGTACAGATGATTTCTCATCCATCACATCCACCCCGCCAACACCTGAATGATGTGAATGCGAGTGCGGCTCCTCCTCATTATGGGAGGTGCACCTTCTCTGTATTTCGCTGTGCATTCCTCGTATTGCATCTGTTCAATGAGTATACCCTTCAAGTTGATACTCCCGATGAAATTTCTCAGGTATCCATCTTATCCGGTTTGAATCCATGATGTTTCTTCAGATAATCATACACCTTAATCGACTCCAAAAATCCGCAATCAAGATTATCTATGACTTCATCTATCCTACGTACCTGGTCGATGATGTTATTCTGGGAATTTCCCCCATCCATTTCGGTCAGACCCATAATGATGGAGAGTGGGTTTCTGATCTTATCATTAAGGATAGAGAGCATCTCGATATTTTTTGAGATCTGCTGGAATGCCTGTTTTTCCCGGTCAGATGACCGCACATATTGGAGCGCAAAACCGATACTGGCACTAATATCAATAAAGGCAGGTATTTCCTCTTGTTCTGAAAGAGGTTCTTCTGAGTGTACGATGGCTCCTGCAACGCCAAGGAGTTGGTTTTCATATAAAATAGGTCCAGTAATGACATATCTGTTACCACATATTTCCCTGAGCGGACAGGATTTGCACGTCTCACCACCAGCTTTGAAAAAGAGAATATTTTTTATTCCCAGAGCGGGACAGTACTTTAAAGACCTATCATCTCCGATGAAATCCGAGAGATTAAGAGGATTCTGATTGCTCATTCCGACATGAATCGGTTTACCAGATGGATGGGTGGAGACGATCCATGACTCTGGATATTTTCTTTCAGAGATGATCTGAGTACAGATTTTTTGAAGGAACCCCGGTTCATCCAGATCTTCTTTAAGAGCGATATCCCCGGTATTTACCAGTTTAAGGAGAAGCTGGTTCTTTGCCATACTCTTCTGAATTGAAGCGAGTTCTGCAGATCTGGTTTTATTTTGTGTTTGAAGCTCTTCGTTCACCCGGTGAAGATCTTCTCTGGTCTGCTCAAGTTTCCTCCGTTCTTGTATGAGATGATTTACGGTATCATGCAGACCTTGTTCAATCTGTTTGTGGAACGTAATATCATGACAGTAATATCCGATATGCGTCACCTTTCCATCACTATTTCTGACCGGAATTGATGAACATTCATACCAATTGTCACCTACCTGTTCTTCGACCGTTATGGGTCTTTCTATTCTGGCTAATGCCAATAGCTCAGATACCGACTCACTAAATATACCGGTTGGTTTGAGATCTTCTATCCTCGTTCCAATGACATTATCAGCCTTTTTCCCTGCCTTCATTGCTATTACTTCATTGACGAACTGAATGGTGCCTGATGAATCGAAGATCATCATAGCATCTTCAGTTGTGTTAATCATCATCTGGATAATAGCATCGCGTTCTTTGAGTTGGCGATCTATGTTATGAATATATATGGCAATCTCAATAGATGTCCGGATCTGTTCCTCACTATATGGTTTGAGAATATACCCGGACGGTTTGATATATTTCGCCCGGGAGACGATTTCTTCACTTGCAAATGCAGTTAGAAATATTATGGGAATATCTTTTCGGATTTTGATCTGTTCAGCAGCAGTGATCCCATCCATCTCCTCAGAAAGGTGGATATCCATCAGAATGAGATCCGGGTCATGCTCTGCAGAAAAAGTTATTGCGCTCTCACCGGTTTTGGAGATTCCAATTATCTCATGCCCCATCCCACTCAACATCTCACGTAGATCTTCAGCAATCAGGCGTTCATCTTCGACGATTAAAATCCGGATCTTCGGTTTCATGGGGCATCACGCCTTGGATCTAAATCCGTATATCCATCTGTTCAGGATATATCCCGTGAGATGAATTCGTTCCTGTAACGACACATCTGTGTTCATATTGTTTTTGATTATTGTTTCCATGATAT
>PGYS01000085.1 GCA_002839795.1 Ignavibacteriae bacterium HGW-Ignavibacteriae-3
ATAACCAGGAGACATGCAAGTGCAAGAGTAAAGACCATCATTACCCGCTGTTCAAGATCGCCCCTTTTGGATGTATAATCCAGAAGCATAAGACCAATGATAGCGGTGAAGAAGATCCATAACATAAAACTCCCCTCCTGGCCGGCATAAAATGTAGACATCAAAAGGCCTAATGAGAGATCGCTTCCGCTGTAATTGTAAACATATTTATATTGATACTGATGTGTAATGATCGCATGCAGCAGGAGCGCCGAGGATGCTATAATAAGAACAGCCGTTGCATGAAATCCGGTGCGTGCAAGCTTTAAGGTATTCTCGTATCCTTTGTACGTCAGATAATACATCACCACCGTAAACACTCCGGCAAGCAATGCCAGGGTGAGTAAAATATTGCCAATCATAAATTCTCCTAACTGCCAGCCGAATCAGCTAGCTTTTTGAGTTGGTTGATCCTGATATTTTGAAGGACATTTTGTGAGGATATCCGACGCATGAAAATTACCCTGAGAGTATTTGCCCGTAACAACTAAACTTGTAGAGGATTCAAAGTTGTTCGGAATAGTACCATGATAATAGACTTTCATCTGATTGCCCTGAGTATCTTTCATGTAGAAAATGAAGACATTATTTGCTCTGTCAATTTCGTAATTCTTTTCTTTAACCCATGTACCGGTAGCCTTAACGGTCTTGCCGGAATCCATGATATTTGTAAAACTTTGCTCGTATGATACATTTGTTTGTGTGAACAGATAGATCATCACACCGAGGAATACAACAATAATTCCTCCGCCGAATAGATATTTATTTTTCATTTATTTCTCCTTTAATTCTTTTTCAATTGCTTTAAGACGTTTATCGGTATTCAGCAGAAATATAAATATTCCTGCCCAGACAACAAGTACGATTGACATTACTATGTATATAGAATTTTTTTCCAGAAATCCCAGAAATCCGCTTTCCAATTTCTACCTCAATTTAATTTTTTAGAAAGATTCTCTTTGATGATTATAGCTCTTGATCTAATGCTCCACATCCAGTAATAAAGTATTGTGAACGCGAACAGAGACGTAAAGAACACAAGCCGCATACTTCCGTTCATCTTAAAATCTACAACGGGATTTGTTCCCGCGACCACCTGATTTGTTACCGGATCAATTTCAAGCGAGCCCGGATGAAGCCCCATCATTATACGCGGCATGATGAAAATAAAAAACGGAACTGTCAGAAAAGCGATTATCGAATAAACAGCAGAAAGTCTTGCCCGCTTTTCTTCATTCTCTATTGCCGAACGGAGAGCGAAGAGTGAACCGTAAATTAAGAGAAGTATAAAAATGCTGGTCTCGCGCGGATCCCAACTCCAGAATGATCCCCAATTAAATTTTGCCCAGATAGAACCTGTAACCGTGGCCAGAATGCAAAACATCATTCCAAGCTGAAGCGACGCGGATGAACGGGAATCGTCATCAAGATTTTTATTACGGAGATATTTTATTCCGTAAACCATAGCCATCAGAAAAGCCACAACGGAGAGCCATGCAGTAGGGACATGGAAGAATATAATTTTAGCTTTCTCCTCCAGACCCGGTATAATCGGGAACTGCATCCAGGATGACGGCTTGGGCACTATAGGAAATGCTATTCCGGTTATAATAACAAAACACATCAATACAAAAAGAGTTATTTTCCAGATCATTTATCTGCTTTCTTATTAGATGGAAGATGATGATTTAGTCAGGTCCAAAAATAGTCAATTGAGTCTTTATATTCAAAAAAACAAAATTATTGATCTATTATGTATTTTAAGTTCAAAAACATATATTAAATCAGGTTCTGAGCAGAGATAATGAACAAATCGATAACAAATTCGTCTAACCAGACAATCAATACGGAATATAGTGGCAGGATCTAATCCAATAAAAAGACTGTTCGATCTCTATACAAGCGATCTTAACTACCAGGAGATAGAACGGCTTATTAAGCGGGAGGCCGGTGAGGTCTATGAGTTTTTTGCCAAGGAAATACCTAAACCTGATCCTGCAAAAAGCAGGTTCGCACGGGGATTGATATTCATCAGAAGTCTGTTCAATGCTTTTATCTTAAAACTTACTCCGGCGAGAAGAATTTTTTATCTGGCCTCAATTCTTTTTTTCTTTGCGGGATATTACGGGAATAAAGACGCATACCTTATACTTGCCTTTATAATTCTGAATCTCCTTCTCGCCTTCGAACTGGCAGATAAACTTTCGGCCAAAGGTGAGCTTGAGGTTGCGAGGAAAATCCAATCAGACCTGATTCCCAAACATGCTTCAAAGATTTATAATTACGAAGTAGCATCCTATTACGAACCCGCACGCGAAGTAGGGGGTGATTATTTTGATTTTATTGAAATGCCTGAAAGAACATTTATAGTCGTCGGAGATATATCCGGCAAAGGCATGGCGGCCGCACTTTATATGGTTAGAGTCCAGTCAATTATTCATATGCTTCTTCAAAGTTTGTCCGGAGTAAAAGAAATAATTATTGATCTTAAAAAATATTTTTCCAAAAATCTTAGGAAGGAATATTTCCTCACACTATCGATGGCTTCAATCCAAAAAGACGGATCAATAAATATCTGCCGCGCGGGACACATGCCCGCTTTCTGGTTTAAAAATTCTCAGAATGATTTCGAAATAGTTTCTCCGACTGGCATAGGTATTGGACTTAATGATAAGGGAATATTTGAAAAAACACTTGAGGAGGCAACGATTCATCCTTCAAGTAATGATATTATTTTTCTGTTTACAGACGGAATCTCCGAAGCAATGAATCAATATTTCAATTTATTTGGAGAGGATAATATAAAGAGGGTGATTAAAAATAATTCCGATAAAACCGCTTCTCAGATAAGAACAGCATTATTGAATGCCGTTACATCATTCAGGGGTACAGCCTCTCAGAACGACGATCTTACGTTTGTTGTCATTAAAGCCGATTAATTGTTGATCTCGTAGATCTTAAATTCTTCACCCTCCGGTCTAAGTTCGTCATACATGCGTTTCAAAGAATTAAATGCTGTCTCGTTGCCCCGCTGAGCGGCCTGACGGTAAAGTCGTATGGCGGTTCCCTTGCTCTCCTTTAGCCGCAATCCTTTTTCATAACAGTACGCGAGCGCTGTCTGGGCAAGAACAGAACCTTCGTTTGATATCTGAATTAGAGTCGCAATATCGTCCGGATTATCCATTGAGGCCGGATCCATTATGTTGCCGAGTGCGAGACGTACCGATGCTTCCTTACTCCCGAGATTTTTGGCCATAATCCAGAATTCAGACGCCTTCTGTTTATTTTTAGTTACCATCGTTCCGGTTGAGTAAAGTAGTCCCATCTCAATCATAGATGGGATATGTTTTTTCTCCACGGCACTTTTTAGAAAATCCAGCGCCTGCTGATTAGAGATCTGATTATCAAATCCCAACGCCGAAATTCCCGCCCACGCGTACATTGCATCGGGATCGCCGGCTGAGATTCTTTCCTTAAGTTTGGTGAACAATTCTTTCGAGCGCAGCATGCCGAAAAGATATTCTCCGGCCTTGAGAGAACCCAGCCGGTATGCGCGTAGATAGGTGAAAGCAGCAACCACCAGATCTTTTTTAAATATATTGCCTGTTTCGTGTCCGCGGCCTGCTATTAGAAGGGCTTCCGGGCTTCCGCTTCCGGATGCAAACGTGAGCAGTCCGATTGCGCTTGAATCTTTAGGTGTCATCTCCTTTGAAAGATTATCAAGACCAAGATAAATTTTTAACTCTTCGGGTTTTTTCCTCAATACTTCATTTATGAGATCCTCTTTCTTATCTTTTTTATCGTCCAAATCAAAGTCAAAATATTCAAGATCCCAATTCGGTTCCATAAGCTGAGCTGTTTCTTCGGCAGGTTTTACAATATTCTGAATCTCTTTTCTTGAAAGAGAATCTGACTGCGGGGCAAAACCGCTCTTCAGCAACTGCTTAATTGCCTCCTTTGCCGGTTCATATTTACCCGCGGCGGCCAATTTAAAATAATGATACGCTTTATTCAGATTCCTGTTGTGTAATAAATTATCTGTGTAAGTCAATCCGACTGCAAACTGCGCATCAGCCAGTCCCGAATTAGCGGCGGCACTAAAATTCTGATAAGCTTCGAATGGATTCCAGGGAACTCCGATGCCATTATATAGCATAATGCCGTAATTAAACCGTGCCGCGGGCAAGTTTTGATCAACTGCTTTGCGAATCCAATAGATCGCTTTGGCAGTATCGGGAGGAAAGCCGTTTGCAATTAAATAACGAAGTCCCAGTTCATGCTGGGCGTAGGGATCGTTTCTGTTTGCCTCTGTAACGAGCAGATATCCTGCTATAAGAGAATATGACGGATACTTTGCTTTAATTAGAGGGTACTTTCGCGGGAAGTTATCTTTAAATGCCTGGCTTCTTGTACTATCCTGGGCAAATATCGATATCGTTACAAAAAGAAAAAATACTGTGAAATAGCGCAATGTTTTCCCTGTTTATAATTTATTTAATCCGGAATCTGCTTAATAAGAACGACTTTATACAACGATGAGTAGTACGGGTTTCTTAAAAACAAAATTTATTTTATCGGATTGGTTTAGAAGAGCCATTTTTTGAGGATAAAATAATTCTTTCCGTCGCTCGTGTAATAATCCATCTCATCCATGAGTTGTTTAATAATAAATAACCCCATCCCGCTTTCGGGAAGATTCTCGATATCCTCCGGATCAAAATCAAGTTCTTTAACGGTTAAATTCTGCCGTGGCCTGCCGGTATCAATAATTTTCATTTCCAGAGTATTGGCATTTTTATGGATTTTAATATCTATGGTTTTTGAATTATCACCGAGGTAGGAGTGCTTTATAACATTGTTAAGAGCTTCGGTGAGACATATCTCAACTGCATTGCACAAATGCTCTTCCAGCCCTTTCTCTGTAAGATATTCTCTTATTTCCTGAATGACTTTGGAAACGTTTCCGTAATCGCTGATTATTTTAAAATCCTGTTCTTCCACTTATCCATTTCTTTCTTTACTGGATACAATATAAAAAAAAAGAGGGATTAAAGAGCAAAGCGGGATACTGAAAATTGAATTTATTTTGGTATTAAAAGAATTTCATCGCTGCCGACAGGAGAAAGAGGTGGATTTCAATCTGTTATTCCCAAGGATTATATTCTGCTCATGTAAGTCATTACCGGAGACATTCAATAGGGATCCGGAATCTCCGGTTTAGAATAACGACTTTAAATAGATGCTAAAAAAAATAAGAACGACGCCATTGATTATTACGTAAGTTTCTACAGATTATTTTTCTGCGGTTTCGGTTTTACATGTAGAAATTCCAAACGGCAGATACATTGGGCACCATCCGGTTGTTGCCGTGAAGAGAGGAATTATTCCCACAGCACCCCACCAGCTCTCATAAAGAACTCCAAAGCCTATAATAACTAATCCGCCCACAATACGAAGCGTCTTGTCTAAATTTCCAACGTTCTTTTTCATTACAGCTCCCTTATTTTGAATGATAGTTTGATGCATTAAGTTAATAAAAGATTCCACTGACTATTACTTCAACAGAATCATTTTTTTCGAGGATGAGAACTGACCGCTCCGCAATGTATAGATATAAACTCCCGAATTCAATTTATAATAGGGAGCCATACTGCCGCCTGCCTGTCCGGCGGGCAGGGTTGAGAATTTGGAATAATAAGTTCCCGACTGATGATATTTATCCACCAGCGTGGCAATTTCCCTTCCGAGCAAATCAAAGATTTTTAATGTAACATGACCTGAGAACGGGATCTGATAATTAATAACCGTTTCAGGATTGAACGGGTTGGGATAGTTTTGATATAATTTAAAGTCTACCGGAATATTTGAAAATGCATCCTCAATATTTGTAGGAAATTTTCCTTCGATAAGATCCCAGAGTTCTTTCCTGCCGTCATCATAACCCAGGGCCCAAATCCCTATGCCTCTGAGATTTTTAGCTGTTGCAAAATCATATTTGTATGTAAGCGAGACCTGGTCATCATACCATATCTGGTTCCACTTTGTATCCTGCCATCTGAGCCAGCGTGATTTAGTAACGTCATCCCACATTTTTTCCTTTGACGCGTAGCCGGAAATTATATCTTTATATGGTAGCGCCGGTTTTACCCAGTTATTCCCTGTCCTGTTCGAATCGAAAGGAACAACGGCTGCGTACGGCTCCTTCGAATCCGTTCGCCAGTAGTTTCCATAATAAGGAACACCCAGAATAAGCTTATCCCCTTGCACGGAATTGTAGTCAATGTTAATGGAATTCGAAATGTTAAAAAAATATCCTGTGAATGGGGAGGATGGACCCGTTGCAGTGCTCCAGCTTCCGTAGAAATCGTAGCCCATTATAAAAAGGTAATCGCATGAATTTGCGAGTTCGCTGAAATTCCAACCGCCGGAATTAACTGCCGGGGATGCAAATGAAATTTCTGAGGATGGATAACTCAATTTGATAAATCCGCTTAAATCTTTCATGAATGTATTTACCGGAGTTCCCCGATCCGCTAAAGTCAGATTTTCGAAATCGATATTCACTCCGTCGAAACCGTAGATTTTAATTTTATCCAGAATACCGTTAAATATTTTTTGTCTGGATGAGGAAACATTTAATAGCTTATTAATTTGCGTTGAATCGAAATTGGCAACTGACATTATCAATTTAACATTATTGATTCTGGCTTTGTTTACGAGATCAGCCCACGGCCACAGAGGCGGGTTTTTAATATTCCCTTCTCCGTCCGCCTCAAAAAAAGCCACCGCGATATGAGAAAGCAGATCATATCTGAGATTATTGGCGGAACCTCTTGAATATTCCCACCACGGTAAAAATCCGAATACAGTCTTTCCGGAAACGGACCGTAACAATGATCTGCCGGGACTATATTGTGATGAGAAAGGTTTTTCTGATTGAGGAAATTTTTGTGCGGACTGTAACTCCGGTGTATGGTACACACATTCCGCCTGATGAATTGATCTATATGACTGAGCCAGATCTACTGACGATATTAAAACGCAAAGAAAAATGATTTTCATCATAATTAACGCTTAATAATTCAACGCGTCAAATTAATTTTTTATAACAGCGTCTTCGCTTATGGAGTCTGTGTTTAAAAAATCTCCATTGCGCCTGAATCTTGGAATTTTCCTCAAGCTCTCTATTGGTTTCGACTTTCTTAATCTTATTCCGCACAAAGACATTATTAACCTCATTAATCAGCATAGCGTTAACGCCTTTATTCTGGAGCTCCGGCTTTACAGCAGTAAGATAGAGATCGACATCAGGATTATTATTCATCGCTCTCAGAATGTGAATAAATCCGAAGGGGAATAATTTTCCCTTACTTTTTTGGATAGCTTTCGAAAGAGACGGCATTGTAATTCCGAAGGCAACAACTTTATTATTCCTATCAAGAATTATCGGCACGTAGCCGGGTTTTATAAATCCGAAATATGCTTTTACATACATATCTATCTGCCTGTCCGTTAATTCAACGAATCCGAACAAATCCTTATAAGCTTCATTGATGAGATAGAAAATATCCCTTGCATATGGAAGCATTTCTTTTGCCTTTTTAACTTTCAGGAGGTGAAGCTGATTTCTCTGAGCTACCGCTTCGGCGATACGGGAAACTTTTTCCGGACCGGCGACATCCGGATCAAAATCAACCGAGAACTCAATCCAGTCCGCATCTTTTTCGAATCCCATCTTCTCAATATGTTCAGGATAGTAAGAGTAGTTATATATTGAGCCGAAAGTGCTCAGTTCATTAAAACCTTCGATCAGCATCCCCTCGCCGTCAAAATCTGTAAATCCCAGCGGGCCGTGAATTTTATTCAATCCTTTCTCTTTTGCCCAGGCGACAACCTGACCGATCAGAGCATCTGAAACTTCGGGATCATCAATAAAATCAATCCATCCGAAACGGACGGATTTCTGATTCCATTTTTCATTGTACTTGTGATTAATTATTCCGGCGATTCTTCCCGCCAATTCATCATTCTTATAAGCGAGCCAGTATTTCGCCTCGCAGAAATCGAACGCGGGATTCTTATCTTTGCCAAGTGTTTTCAATTCGTCGAATATCAGTGGCGGCACCCAGTTCTCGTTTCCCTTATATAATAAAAAAGGAAAACGGATAAATTTTTTAAGGTCGCTTTTAGAATGAACTTCTTTTAAAGATATACTCATTGAAGGGCCTTTTTAATAAGTTTAACCGCATTTAAATATAATCATTTGCCGGAATAATTTGACGGGCGGGGATATAAAAAAAACCCCGATCAGTATTACAGGACCGGGGTCTTTTACTTCTATATGCATCGGCGATTATAATTCGTCATAACCTTCTTCAATTCTTCTCTGTTTTTCCTGATTCATCATTCTGGTTTTTGTATCTACCAAACGGTAGCTGATTCCGATGTTAATGGTTCTGGAATCGAAAGTTCTGTTGTTGAACATGGTATAGTTAATCCCGGTAGTTTCTGTATTGAATTTACGGGTATTGAAAAGATCCGAAATTCTCATAGTAACGCCTAATCTTCCATCCATAAGATCTTTTCTTACCATCAGATCGAGAGAATACATCTCTTTCATTTTTGTCTGCGCAGAAGAACCTCCGAAGAACATTCCTCCTCCGCCGCCGCCGCCCATATCACCGCCGCCTCTGCCGCCGCCTCCGGTGTTCAGCTGTATTGAGGGCGATATGTACATGAACATCATCTGAACCGTCAATCCGTCTCCCACCGTCATCATTGAACTGACACGGGCCATCCAGCTGTTGCTCGAATTTGTTCCGCCGAGAGTTCCAAGATCATCCACACTATTGTTGAAATAGGAAAAGCTTCCGTTCAATCTCATCCATTCTGTAACAGGCGAATTCCCTATCAACTCCACTCCGTATGACGTTCCCTTGGAGATGTTCTGGAACGTTGAATATGATACTCCGTTCGGCATCAATGTGCTTATTGTGCTTATAAGATTTGTGCTGAGCTTGTAAAATACATTTGTAACTATAGATGATTTGCCGAGAGTCTTTGTATATCCCAATTCCAGAGCGTTATGGTACTGAGGACGTAAGCTAGGATTGCCCTTGAAAATATTTAACGAATCTGAACGGTCCTCGTAAGGATTAAGCTGTCTGTTTTGCGGACGGTCAATTCTTCTGCTGTAGCTCAATTGAATTTCATCCAGCTGATCAAAATTATAACGCAGATGAACTGTTGGATACACATTGAAATAATCGCTTTCGTAAGTCTGATGAGTTACAAAACTTTCGCCCTTAACAAAAACCTGTTCGGCACGAAGACCAACCTGAGTTGTAAAGCTCCCCATCGAACTTGAAAATATTCCATAGATAGCATGAACCTGCTCTTTATAATTGTAGTCATTATTTATCTGTCTTGACAGTCCGAATGTTTCTGTTACCGGGTCCCAGGCGAGGTAATCGTTAACCATGGAGAGATTTTTGATCATGCTCCTCAATCCGGTTTCAAGTCTGCCCCAGCCTCCAAGCGGCTGAACATAATTTGACTGGATGAGCCATAATTTATTTGAGTTGTCCGACAGCGCCTTTTGAATTGATGACGTCTGGTTCGGAATATAATACTGCTGTGTAATTTTAGAATCGCTTGTCATGGAACTTTGAGAATACATTACATCGGCGGTTAATTCCTGTGACCTGTTCTCATATGTTTTTTTATAACTGAGTGTATAGTTGCCGCTGCTGTTTTCACGTGTTCCATCCGTAATTCTATCGAACTGGCTCTGGATGGCATTGATTGTTGCGTAGTTCAGATTACCGACCGTACTCTTATTGCCGTTGTCTCCGAATCTCCACTGTCCGGAGAGTGTAACAAATTCCCTCTCGGCCAGATAATAATCGGCGCCCAGATTTATACTCTGATTGTTCATTGTATTGTTAGTGAATGAATTCTGATCCAGTATGGAAGTCATATTTCCTCCCGGTGATGGAAAAGTCGAAGTACGCAGCGATGTTCCTCCGCCGTTCATGTTGAAGAATCTTCCGTCGTAACTGGAAAAGACATTAAAATCATCGCCGCGGAGATTCATATTTAATGATGAGCTGTATCTTCCTTTTGTTCCTGCATTTCCCATCACCGTACCGTTAACACCGAGGTTGGATTTCTTTTTAAGAATAATATTGATAATGCCGCCGGTTCCTTCGGGGTCATATTTTGCGGAAGGGTTTGTAACAATTTCAATTGATTCGATCTGGCTGGCAGGGATCTGCGCGAGAACATCCGATCCGCTGAATCCGGCCAATGCCGCGGGCCGTCCGTCAACTAAAACATTGATATTCGAATTTCCTCTTACCGCAACACCTCCGTCCGCATCAACGGAGACCGACGGAACATTCTGCATAACATCAACTGCGGTTCCGCCTGAGTTAGCCATGTTCTGGTCCACAGTATAAACTTTTTTATCAAGATTGGCTGTCAAAGCGTCGCGCTGTCCCTGAACAACAACCTCATTCAGATTCACATTTTTCGGATTGAGCTTAATAACTCCGAAATTAGGTTCCAGCCTTGTCGGAATCACGATCAGCGAGTCGAATCTTTTTGTCGCATACCCGATATAGGAAACTTTCATAAAATATCTTCCGGGCATCATTTTGGTTATTTCGAATTTGCCTTCTGAGTCTGTTACATTTCCGTAAGCTACTGTGGAGTCCTTCCATTTATAAACAACTATATTTGCGTATTCTATGGCTTCGGATGTCTGTCCATCCACCACAGAACCGGAGATCTTGCCTATCGGCTGCAGCATGGAAGGATCAAAATTTCTTCCCTGCATGTTCGGCATGCCCTGTGTTCTGGTTTGTGCTGAAAGAGAAGAGACTGACGCTACCATCAGTGTGAGGAATAACATTAGTCTGGAAATTGTATAGATTTTCATTATTATGATCCATTTATTGAATTAAAAACATTGTTAAAAATTGAGCACGCTATTTTATAAAAGACAACTATTAGATGTAAGCAATTGAATGAAAGTTTGCTCCATTTAACAATTTTTAACTAAAAAAAACTTAGAAATTAAAGGGATCGGGAAAATAATGGCATCATGATCTTCTAATGGAACGCGCATGGATTTAGATTTATTAAGATCATGAAAAATCATAAAGGATCGTGAAAATCCGCCTTCGGTTAATTCACCGCGGTCTCGGCAGATAACAAAATTTCACCGAGACGTGCCTGCTATAAAATCTTCCGCTTTATCTTTCTTATTCATTATATTAAGCAGGCATATGAGAGAGTCATAAATAATAATTTATTAATTAATCCATCCAGAAATCAAAATGAAGAAAGAAAAGGAATTCGATTACGATTATATAATCGTTGGAAGCGGGTTCGGCGGATCGGTTGCCGCCCTACGTCTTTCTGAAAAAGGGTACAAGGTTCTTGTACTCGAAAAAGGAAAATGGTTTACTTCAAACGATTTTGCAAAAACTAACTGGAATTTAAAACGCTGGCTCTGGATTCCTTTTATAAGATTTTACGGGACATTTAAAATTACTTTCTTCCGTCATATCGGAATTTTATCCGGAGTTGGTGTGGGCGGCGGCTCTCTGATATATGCCAACACACTTCCCATTCCCAAAAAAGAATTTTTCAATTCTGTTTCCTGGTCGCATCTCGCCGATTGGGAAAAGGAACTTAGCCCTTTCTATGAAAGCGCAAAAAAAATGATGGGCGTTGCCGTAAATCCCAGAATGGAGAACGGCGATAAAGCATTGAAAATTTTAGCGAAGGAGATCGGAAAAGAGGATCAGTTTGAACTCACGGATGTCGCGGTGTTCTTCGGCGAAGAAGGGAAAAATGTCAGTGATCCGTATTTCAACGGCGAAGGGCCGGAACGCACTGGATGCACATTCTGCGGCGGATGCATGGTGGGATGCAGGCATAACGCGAAAAATACTCTCGATAAAAATTATCTATACTTCGCGCAAAAAAACGGCGCTGAAATTAAATCCGAATCGGAAGTTTACAACATCGTTCCGATGGCCGATAAAGACGGATCGGACGGTTATGAAGTTCACTGGAAAAGTTCTACAAAAATTTTAAAGTCCAAAGGCAAATTTAAGGGTAAGGGAATTGTGTTTGCCGGAGGTGTTTTGGGGACTATCCCTCTGCTGCTGAAATTGAAGGAGACAACTTTACCAAATCTATCTGATAAAGTCGGTTTCAATGTAAGGTCTAATTCTGAAAGTCTGATGGGAATTGTAGCGCCGCAGAAGGAGACAGTTTTTTCTGACGGCGTGGCGATCAGTTCAATTCTTCATACAGATGAACACAGCCATCTGGAGCCCGTGCGATATCCGTCGGGATCGGGATTCTGGCGGCTTCAGGTTGCGCCTCTTGTAATGGGAAATAATGTTTTCATCCGGTTGCTTAAAGTCATTTGGGAAATTCTAAAGCATCCCGTCCGTTATTTCAGATTTTATTTTGTATGGGACTGGGCAAAGAAAACGCAGATACTGTTATATATGCGAACGATAAGCGGAACGCTTAGATTTACTCCCGGAAGGTTCAGGATGAAAACTGAGGTGGGTGACGGCGCGCTTCCCACGGCATTTCTGCCTGAAGCCACCAAGCTTGCGAAGAAATTCGCGGAGATTGTAAAAGGAACTCCGGGCGCGTTATTATCCGAAATAATTTTAGGAATTCCCACTACCGCGCATATACTCGGAGGCGCCACGATGGGAAAAGATTTAAATGAGGGTGTTATAGATAAAGACAACCGCGTTTTCGGTTATAAGAATTTATACGTATGCGACGGTTCTGCTATTTCAGCCAATCCCGGTGTGAATCCGTCCCTTACAATTCTGGCGATAAGCGAAAGGGCGATGAGCAAGGTTAAAGAGAATAGATAAGTTTATTCTTAAATGTAGAGACGAATCGGTGATTCGTCTCCTGCTTTTTCCTGAGACGCCCCGGCGGGGCGTCTCTACATTTAATGCTAATGTTGTTATTTCAAACCCGCCAACTTGTCCGGCGGATCCCGCTTTGCGGGAGAAGACGGGCGACGGGTGAGAAATCTAAAACAGCGGTGAAGATTTCTTTCCGAAATGACGCGCAAAAAAATGCCCCGAAACAGGGGCAGATAATAATCGGGAGTTTTTTTTATTTTTTTAGAGACGAGGCATGCCTCGTCTCTACGGATGGAAAATTTATTTTACAAGAAGCAGCTTTTTAACCTCAACATATTTACCGGCTTCCAGTTTATAAAAATACGCGCCGCTCGGTAAATTACTTCCGTTGAAAATAACCTGATAATGCCCCGCCTCATGAGAACCGTTTACCAGTTCCGCAACCTCCTGCGCGAGCATATCGTACACTTTTAATTTAACGTCCGCTCTTTCGGGAATAGTGTAGCTTATCCTTGTAGAGGGATTGAACGGATTTGGAAAATTCTGCTCCAGCGCGAATGTGTTTACATTTTCTAACGTCGCTGAAATAACATCCGAATATTCGAATTGCCCGTCAAAGTCTATCTGTTTCAGACGGTACTTAAATTCCTTTCCGCCTGTCGGCTCATCCGTAAATGAATAATTCTTAGGGGAATTGCTGTTCCCGTTACCTTGAACAAATCCAATCTTCTCCCACCCCTCGTCTCCGCTCGGGGCGACTCTTGCTGCTGAATTCTTACTACTTACTACTGACTTCTGCCTCTCTATATCAAACCCGTAATTATTCACTTCCGTCGCCGTCCGCCAGTTTATGTTTACTTTATTGCCTGTAACAAAATTTGTGAATGATATGAGTTCGACAGGAAGAGCACCATCATTAGCTCCATAGATTTCAAAATTATCTAAAATTATAGCACCGGTTCCAGCTGTATAAGCAAACTTTAGATCTGTCATTGATTGAGTTGTGGTTAAAACGGCAAGATCATTGAAGAGTCTAGTAGTACCTGCCCATAAATCATAGGTGTCATTTGCGACTGTTTCGGTACTTCCATTTGGGGCTGTGTAAGATACGCTGCTACCGGTATTATTCAAGTACCATACTATGGATTGAATACCACTTAAATTAGAACTATTACTACTACTGCTGATATCTCTGAAAGCGAAAGTTCCGTCTGTTGAAGTGAAATTAATACCAATTCTAGCATACACATTCGCATTCGCTTCAGCTGAATTTGTAGTTCCAAAACCGCTTCCAACTTGTAAAACAGCAGCAGTAGTTTGGGCTGTAGAGTTTCCCGATACTCCAATAGTAAATGAATAAACCATTCCAGTAGGGATAGGAGAAAAATCCGTTGTCCTCGAAAAGGAACCAACATTGGCTCCAGCTCTTACAAATACTAAAGCATTACTAGTAATACTGACTGTTGTACCAGCACCAGAAGTACTTATAGCATTCCATTGTCCACTGTTTGGTGAAGAAGAGTTGATATAGTCAGATAAAGTGGAACTTGAGGAAAAATTCTGACTGAAAATTTGTCCCCAACTCGTAACCGGGAACAGAATTACAAAGCTTAATAAAAGAAGTAAATATTTTTTCATAGCACCCTCATGCGTAGAAAATAAATATGTTAACTCAAGATTAAATGGAAGGATTATTAAACTTGCGCGCAAAGTGGAAGATTAATCATCGGCTCCCCTCCCCACAAGACACGCCTGCCCTCTGAATGTATCTATTCAGAAGTTCTATCTATTTTATTCTAATAATTAGCGGGCTGGATTTACTTTCTGCCGTAACTTAATTAATGGATCATCAAATAGGAAG
>PGYS01000086.1 GCA_002839795.1 Ignavibacteriae bacterium HGW-Ignavibacteriae-3
TGATGATTCAATTTTCATTTCGGCTCCTAAAGCTCATCTTCTTCATCTTCGGAAAATTCCTTGCCTGCGTCATCCAGTACATCAAGCACGTCAGTTGCCACCCTTTCCATATCAAGAACAATTTTCTTTATCAGACTAACAAAATAATTATAGAGTGCAAGTGCCGGAATTCCGACAAAGAGGCCAAATGCGGTTGTAAGAAGTGCCTCCCAGATTCCGGACGCAAGATCTGCCGGACTGGCGCTGCCCTGCAGTTCCTGAATTTTCATGAAAGCTGCGATCATTCCGGTTACAGTGCCGAGAAAACCAAGCATAGGGGCGGCTCCTGCAACTGTGGCCAATGTTGCCAAACCTTTTTCAAGTTTGCTGATCTCCTGTTTTCCTGCGACTTCAATCGCCTCAAGCACTCTCTTTCTCCCGAATCTGACTTTTTTTAATCCCCTGCGGATAATATTGGAAATAGGGGATTTTTCTTCCATGCAATACCCCATCGCTCCCACAATATCCTTCTTTTTCAGAATACCGCGGATTTTAATGGAGAATGCCGGAACGTTTATCTTAGATTTCCGGATAACTAAAAACTTTTCGATTGCTATGGCAAGTGCAATAACAGAGCAGGCCAAAATCGGGTACATTACCAGGCCGCCCTTTAAGAACATATCGATTAATTTCATATTCACCTTTGTTTTTTAAAAATTATTTTTCCTTAAAAAATCATTTGCCTCTTGTTCGGATTTGAACGGCCCGACGCGAACGCGGTACCATGTTCCACCTTTCTGCGGGAGATTGGCCTCAACTATAACGGCATTAAACCCCAGTCCGCGCAGCCGGTTCATTTCAACATCCGCCCTTGAACGGGTCGGCCACGAAGAAATCTGTAAACTGTAACTTTTGCCGTCATAAAAAACACGATCGCTTATTTTTGTTTCGGCAGCCACGCTCCTAACAGCGGGAGGCGTCTGCGATCTGTTTTGATTTCCTGACTGTATACCTTCCGTTTTCTTCGAAGTTTCAAGCTTTGCAGCTTCTTTTTTAATTGTCTCAAGAATCTGCCTGTCTGTAGCATCTTTAATCGGTACAGGCGATTCGGATGTTCTCGGAAATTCATTAAACTCATCCAGACCCGGTATGGCGCTGTTATTACCTGCGGGCTGAGACTGCACAGCAAATTCATTTGGAGTTGAATCTGAAGCAACATTCGAGTCAGACCGTTTGGCCGCATTTAACTGTTCGCTGTTCTGAGATGATCTGTTCTCAAAAAATAAAATTAACGCAACAATTACAGCAATTAAAACAACCGCACCGGCAAAAATAATGAACATTTTCCTGGAATAACTGCTTTTTTCATTTTCGTTAATCTCTTCTTCAGTGCTAAACAGGGTACTTCTGGTTTTAAGTGCGGAATCATCAATTAACGTAATCGCCATTCTTTTTTCTTTTTCCGGGGGGCGATCTTCTATGAATTCATACTTTGAAGGGGGACCGGAAAATTCGAGGACAACCTTTTTTAAGTTATTCTTTTCTAAAGTAAGTGTTGATTTCCCACGTTCTCTTGTAGCCCTATCCTTTGGCGGTTCCTCATAATGGAATTCTTTTTCAAGAGTTTTTTCAAGCTGAGAGAAGAGATCTTTCTTTATCTGCTCATCTTCAAAGTACTCATCCACGAATTCAACATTATCCTTTTCTTCAGAATCATTACTATTCTCCGGTTCGAACTTTACATCCTCTCCGGCAACAGTCGGAATTCCGAATTCTTCACGCAGTTCGTCTCCCCAATTCCACTCAATTTTATCCGGCTCTTCATCGGGTATATTTTCTTCAGAAGACATGTCTGAATCTATTACCGCATTTTCATCCTGATACTCTAGTCTTTCAAGGTCATCCTCTTTAGAATTTAATTCACTATCGACAGATGTTTTTTCAGCTTCCTTTTCGCCATAGGCCTTTTCTACGCTACCGGAATGCTGAGATTCATCGTGAATTTTATGAAGTTCCTCAAATACAGAACTGAGTTTTTCATTTACGATGTTTGTTAAATCTTCTTTTTTCTTCCCCGGAATTTCATTTTTCTCATCACTCAAAATTTTATTTACGACTTCATTTGTTGGAAGAAGGTCGGCGTCTTTACCGGAACTGACTTCTGTTTTCTGAGAGATCAGCGGCAGAAGAGTATCATCCAGGAGTTCCGAAATAGTAATTCTGTCGTCTGCACTATCATCATATTCCATTTTTTCCAGTTCCGAATAATCTTCCTCATCATCGGAGTTTTTGTCCTCCGGCGAATCAGAGTCCGGCTCATCCCCCGAATAATCATATTTTTCCTCGCCGTCAAATGAAAATTTTTCCTGACCGACAATTGTGTACTCGTCATCATATTCTAAATTACCAGACTGTTTAATTTCAGGTGGACCGGCATCCGGGACATCATCGATCCGGGGAGTATTATCCGGATCCGGATTATAATCGAGTACTTCAAGAATACTGTCCGGAATTTTATCGGGAATAATCTCCTGACTGAAAGCGAGGTCGGAAGTTAAATCCGAAAGCTGAGTTTTGGATTCGTCCTGTGATCCGTTTTCATATTTCTCCGGCGAATTATAATAATCATCCCAGATATTAAAGTTTGGAATCTGATCTGATTCCATTATGAGTTCTTTAACTCTCTCTTCTATCGATTTTTTCAGCAGGGCGTAGGAAGTTTCTGTGTCCGGCAGATCCTCGATGGAAAGAGGAAGCAGTGGTTTTCCAACCCCTATGCTGAAAACCGATGAATCCGGTTCAGGTGCTGTTTTAATTTTCGGTGAGACTTTAAGAGTCAGATACAGATGGCGCGTATCTCTAACAAAATCTTCTGACAGCGGCGAAAAAACTAACGGCTGATTCCCGTCATCAACCGCATCTGCCTTTAATTGGAAAAAGCCGATTCGGGGGACCTTAAGCGTAATTTGATCCAGCAGTATCTCTGAAATTTTATCAATAAAAATTTCATAAGACAACTCTTTTTGAGAGGCGGATACTCCAAGAACGTCCGCAATTTTCTTCTGTAATTCGGCTAGTTTCATTTTTAATATTTAATTAATAGCTACCAATGGTATTCAATACCAAGCAGAAGATCAAACGGTTTTTCCCGATAAAGTTTCCACATAAAATTAGTGCGATTAAAAACATTTTGAAAGTCGGCTGTTAATTTTAATCCTGACAAAATTTCATAACCCAATGAGACCGACATATTATTATAATTATCAAGTTTGTAGGTATTTGTAATATTTGTATAAATATCCTGCGCCATTTTATAACGGATTTTAAAATCAATACCGAAATCAAAATTATACCCGTAAGTAAGATTCAAGGTCGACTTCGGCTCATAGGGAATGAAATTACCGGCCTCGTCTTTAACGTTGCTTAAGTTAAGATCTCCGATTAAATAACCCAGCCGGGTCGGATAGAAGAAAAAGCTGATCGTACCGCTCAACTTATCCGATTTTGGCAGAATATACAGATCCAGCTTTCCCGGAGTTATGACATCATCAAAATAATAATTGTTATTCATACTGGCGTACCCGCCGGTTAATGAAACCGAGAATAACTTCTCATATTCATACCTGATCATAGCATTGAAATCAGTTTTATATTCCAGAAAAACATTGTCCGTTAATCCGGGATTAAAATAGAGGTTCTGACTTAAAAAATCCGTTACTTTGAAGAATTTTGTGTGAGGATTAAATTCCGCTCCCAGGGTCAGTCCCTGCACCAGCCGGTATTCAATTGAACCGAATGGTGAGAAGAAAGACTGCGATCCGGCTGAGGCAACATTAATACCGCCGATTAAATTAAACGAACCCGCTGAGAATAATCTCACATATCCATTCATTGCGAAATAATTATAATTGTCCACCATGCTCAGATTCTTTTGAAGCAGCTGCCTCGTATAGTATACTTTAGTTCCAAGTGAAAAAGAATTTAGTTTAAATTCGAAAAGACCGCTCACCGCAAAATTTGTCTCTTTAAATCCGTTCTCATTCAGAGATAAAATATTTCCCGAGAACCCGGCTCCGATACTAACCCACCTGCTGTAAGAACTCGAAATTGAAAAAAGGCCCGAGGCGCGGTTTGTCTCACGCAAGTCTGTAGGAACGGCGGATCCGAAAAATTTATAAGAATCCCTGATGTAATCGCCCCCGAGTTTAATAACAGACCCGGGCAAAAAATCAGACCGTGTGCTTATGAAGAAATCGTTCATCAGAGATACGCCTGAATTATTGTATCCGGCATTCGGAATATATTCTTTAATGTTTGATCCCCAGATTTTAGCATTGGCAAGAAAATTTTCAAATGACTGGCTGAACTGAAGTTCCCCTACAGGAAAGGAATATTTTCCCAATTGAATGCTAAGTTTACTGCTGTTGCGGTTATCTGTCAAATTAAGATTTGGAGTAACGGGGTCGGGAGCCGACGAAATAAACAGCGGAAGATCTTCAGGCGCAAACTGCGGCGTAAAGAAATCCTGAGAAAGAGTCGGGATAAAATCCGGTTTTTTCTTTGCGGCGATCGGAACATTTATACTTTGCCTTCCTGTAATGACAAAATCGGGAAGTTCTATGCTCTGTTGTTCCGATTGCGCAAGAACAGCTGAGGATGCAAGTGCTATAAAAGCAATTATTATTCTTTTCATAGTTGATTCAATTTTCTTTTAGCTTCGTTTGCAAGATCGCCTTTAGTATGTCTGGTAAGAACAGCGCGGTACATTTCGCGGGCCTGCTTCTTATCATTTAATTTTACGTAGCAGTCGCCTAATTTAATTAATGATTTGGAATACCACTCGTCATAAGCAGAATATACTGAACGCACTCTAACCAGTGCGCTTATAGATTCCTCGAACCTGTTCTGATTATATAATAAAACTCCGTAATGATATTGAGCTTCAGCTCCTATATCGTCGGTTCTTTTTTCTCCTACTTCTTTCAGAAGAGACTGAGCCCCTTCGTAATTATTCTGCAGCAGAAGTATTTTACCCAATTCAACTTTTGCCTTGGCTGCGAATATAGATCCATCATAGTACGTAATTATCTGCTCATAAACTGAAGAGGCCTCCTGCAGTTTTGCATCCTTCACATAATTTATTCCCTGCATGTATAGAAGCTCCGGGACACGATTACTTGCGGGAACTGCGTCCGATGTCTCCCGGAGAACATTAACCGCTGAAGCGTATTGTTTCTTCTCGGAATAAATATTTGCAAGTTCAATTGATGAGGATATTCCGATTTCTGATTTCGGCGACCGGGATCTGGCAATCGTAAAATTATTTATTGCCTCTGTTTCATTCCTGCTGTTGGCGGCACTCTTGCCGATCCAGAAATAGGCGTTTGGTATAAGCGGACTTGAGGGATAATTCGCAATAAACGCCTTATAAATATTTATCGCTTCATTATATTTTTCAATACTGTAATAAAGATCCCCTTTTTTAAAAAATAACTGGTTGTTATAGTTAGAATTCGGATTTGATGTAATAAAATTATCTATAAATCTGATCGCGCTTTCCGGCTGCTCCTTGGCTACATAAGCATATTGAATGCCGTTAACGGCGTCAAAGATGTATTGCGTATTCGGGAATTCATCCAGGACCTTGGAATAAAACACTATGGAAGAATCATACTGGCCCATATTGAAATATGAATCGCCGATGGAATAATAAGCCATCGGTCTTAAAGATGAAGTGGGGGACTTTAAAAGCAGTGTGTTGTAGTTTTCAATTGCCGCACTGAAATCGTTCCTTTGGAAATTGATCCAGCCGATTACATACTGGGATTCATCCACATATTTTGATCTCGGAAATTTCTCCTGCAGATTAGTAAAAGCCTTAATGGCTTCATCGGCCCTGCCGGATTTGAAAAGCGACTGCCCGTACTGATAGTAAGCAAGATCATTATTCAATGTAAAATTTTCTTTGGAGAACAATTCGCGGTAAATGGCGCTCGCCTTGTCGAAATTTTTATTTCCGAAATAACTGTCTGCGAGACGAAGTTTTACATCATTAATGGAGGCATCGGATTTATACTTTGCGGCGAATTCATTGAAATAGTAAATCGCGTTAGGAAAATCCTTCAGATTGAAATATGCGTACGCCTTGCCCAGTGTAGTCTGCCTCAAAATCTGTTCTGACGATGATTTAATTGAGTTGTAATTTTTAAGTGCGGCGGAAAATTGCCCCTTGGAGAAATACGATTCCGCCAGATAGAAATTTGTCTTATCTGGCTCGAAGTCTTTAAATGATGATTTAACCGATTCCAGATTTTTAATGGCTGCATCATAATTATTCAGATAAAATTCAGCTACCGACAGACCCAGTACCGCTCTGGCATTCAATTCAGAAGAACTTTGTGTAATCTTATTCGCTTCGGAAAAATATTTTTTTGCATCCTCAAAGAGTTTTTTATTGAGCCGCATCTCTCCAAGAAGAGTGTATGCGCGTCCCCTCGTGGATTTTTCATTCGACATGGTTGCGTTAATTAAGGCTTTTTCAGCATCGGCGGTATTGTTCTGTGTGAAACTGAGAGAACCTATGCCGAGCTGAGCTTTCGCGGCAAGAGGATGAGAGGGATATTTTTCCAGAAACTCCTTAAATATTTCCTCAGCACTTTTCATGTCCCCCGAATAACGCTTGCACTCCCCGCTCCAGAACAGCGATGCAATTTTAAGTGAATCGTCACTATTCCCGGAAAGCTCCAAAAAATTACTGTATGCATCCTCGTAATTATTCTGCTGAAAATAGATCCAGGCAAGGCTGAAATTTATTCTGTCAATTATAGTTTTGTCCCCTGTATTGGAAAGCAGATCCGAATAAACCTGGGCCGCATTTTTATATTCTTTAAGTCTTACATAAGAATTAGCAAGAAAAAATTTGGCATTTATCAGTTCTTTCTCATCGAGCTTTTTTATTAAGGGGTCGGTCAATTCGAGAATCGCATTATCATAATCATTTAGATTGAAGTAGCAGATTCCGATTCTAAGCTGGGATTTTGGAGCCAAACTGCTGTCCTGATAATAAGCCAGAAGTTCATCGTAATTCGAAACTGCATTTTTATAATCTTTGGCTGTCTCATGCACCTGACCAAGTGAATAAATAGTGTTGACGATAAACTGATTTGTCGGTTTTTGCTCCAATGCTTCCTTAAAACTTTCTTCGGCCTCAATTAATCTGTTCTCCGCAAAATAATCCTCGCCAATCCAGTAATAGGCCGATCCGAAATAGTAGCTTGATTTATAAATATTTATAAAGGTGGCGAGACGTTCGCGTGATTTTCTGTACTCCCCTTTTTTAAAGTATATTATTCCAAGTTTGTATAATGCCGCTTCCCTGAAATTGGAGAGCATAAATTTATCGAGAAGATCCTCCATCTCAATTGCGGCTCCGTCCAGTTGATCCAGATTAAAAAGACATTCCGCCGCGTAATATTTGGCAGTAACAAGATCTTCTTCCTCCAGATCGGGCCTGATAGAAATCTCCCTGAAAAGTTTATACGCAACTCCGTAATTATGATCATCATAAAAATTAATTGCGGAGGTAAGTTTATCGGAAATACTCTGCGCGAACAGAGGTAAGGTGAACAGAGTAATTAACAGAAATGTTTTTTTCATAATCATTTAGAATTTAATAATGCTATTTAAAATCAGGATTAAGAATGCACCGGACATTCCGGCTAAAAAATTTACAACATCATTATTTATAAGCTTAATACCTTTATAATACTCTGCCGGCAGTCCGCAGTGAATTCTGCGTTCTGTGATACCGGCACAGATTGAACATTTATTCTGCCTTTGGACCGAAGCTCCCAGAACGCTGTCGACAAAACATCCAGCCAATCCCGCCAAAAAGATCAAAATCACATACAGAATATAAGAAAACTCTACCCATAGGATTCCGGAAAATGCGATTGCCAGGCTTCCGGCTAAAGCTCCCCCCGTCCCCAGCCATGAGACGCCTCCGGAGGCACCCTGGATTACGGGTTTGAGATTCAGAATGTTATACGTGGCAGTTTTTTTCCAGGTTCCAATTTCAGTAGCCCATGTATCGGCACATACAGACGCCAGACCCGCAGTGTAGAGCAGAAAAAAAATCTCATCCGGATAGATCCAATTGATCACAACCAGAACTCCCCCAAGTCCTCCGTTGGCCAGAACCTGCATGTGATCACGTACTCCGCTCTTCTCAAAATATGTGTCCACATCAGCGTTTTTCCTTTTCCTTAATTTAGAGAGCAGACTTGAAAGTATAAAAAAGGTCAGGATCGGGACAGACCATTTTATTCCTCCCAGAGTGAAAATTAGTGCAGCGAGAATGAATGTTGCAACGGCTCCGCTTTTGGACAAAAATTTAATAAAATAGGATATTACTGCCACCGAAGCAGCAAAAAATAAGGCCGCAAAAACCTGCTGAATCGGAATTTCCGCCGCAGATCTATTAACTAAGAATGATAGGCTTGTTATCGCTATATGAATGATCGGAATCAGAATATTTTACTTAATATTTTATAAAATGCTGAAATAATATATACAAACAGGGTTTGAGCTGAAAGGGGGATTCTTTGGGTTAGACATCAGTTTCATTTGGGATTGTGCGGAAGAGGGGACTTGAACCCCTACGCCCTAACGGGCACTACCCCCTCAAAGTAGCGTGTATACCAATTTCACCACTTCCGCAATAAAGACGAGGCAAAAATATCAGAGAAGTTGGCAAAATGCAATAGGATTTTAAGAAGAATAAAATAAATTGTCACTGATTATTCATTTGCCCCCGCCCTCTGTCCATCAAAGTTTCTCTCACCTGCCTGCGGAAATTGCTCTCAAATACAAGGAGTTTTGAAATCTGAAGGGGTGATAGTAGATCGCTTAAGGATTTAATATAATTTTCTCTCTGAGCCGAAATATTATTTTCCAGTGTCATCATCTTATTTATCTGGTCCTTAAAAAATGCGTCATTACGTTGGGAGTCGTTTTTAACATCATTTTCAAGATCATTAATTGCCTGGTCTCTCCTGTCCAAAAGGTCCCTCATTTTCATCTGATGATCGTGCCTTCTAGAAAAAAATCTTACCGCGGTTTCCTCGTTAAGATTTAGGATTTCAATCAATTTCAATTTTTCAAGCTGCTCAATTCTCTGCATTGGTTTGGCGTTGTTCCCCTGTCTTGGTCTCTTTTGCGCCTCATTTACCGTAACGGATAGACAGATAATCAGGAATGTTAAAAATATTTTTTTCATTTTAATACCTTTTGTGAGGTTGCTGAACTTAATTTTTCATAAACAATTTCAAGATCCGAATCGGAAAGTCTGCTCAGTGTACTGTATTCATTGGCAGCAGGACTATCGAGCAAACGTATGTAAGAGTCATTTTTTATCTCAAGTCCGTCGGGTATCTCTAAATTGAGCTCGTCTGAATTTTTTTGAAAATAAATATCGGCAGGATTACTTTCAAGTTGTGTGAAATAATTTTCGGATACTTCCTTATCGGAAATATTATTTATCACCTCCATCGCAAGTTCTCTGTACTGAGGCACTATTTCATTTTCAGGGCCGAACAGGATCAGTGAAAAGATCAGAATTGCGGCAGCAGAGGGAGCAAAATAGAATGCATATTTTCTGAATGCTCTTTTTTTCTCTTTGGCCAATTTCTCTCTCACCCTGGGCAGTATGCCGGCAAAGTATCTTTCATCCGCCTCCGGGGGTTCCGTAAATCTGAGAGAATTTATTCCGGAATTGACATCATTCAATTCATTCTTCAGGTCTTCGGATAAAGCCAATTCTTTTTCAAATTGATTCCTTTCACTGTCGCTCATCAGATCGGAAAGATATTTAAGTATTCTTTCCTCATTTTTTTTCATTAGTCAACTCCAATATTTTCTTTAACGCATGAAAATAATTTGCTTTCAGTCCGCCGATACTTTTTCCGGTTATTTTAGATATCTCTTCGTAGGACTGCTGTTCATAATTTCTCATAATAAAAATTTCTCTCTGTTTGGGAGGAATTTTCTGAAGCGCTTTGTTTACCAGGTCCAATTTCTCTCTGTTAACGATGTCTGCCACAATATCTTTCGGATCTTCCGCTTCAAATTGATTCTCGGAATCGTCCATAGAAAAGAAGTTTTTCACTTTCTTTTTTCTGATCTGATTAAGACTTCTTGTGCTTACTATCTTATAGATCCAGGTGTAAAGGGACGATTGAAAATTAAAGTCTTTCAGTTTTTTATAAAGAACAATCAGAACTTCCTGGGTTACTTCGTCCGCATCGAGATGATTGCCCAGCATCTGGCGCGCATGCCAGTAAATTTTTTTCTGATATTTTCTTACAATTAAATTGAACGCGACTTCATCGCCTTCTAAAAATTTCTTTATAAGTTCGAAGTCGTTATCCTGCACGTTTTCCCGCTGGGTTTCATTTAATAGACACAATAAGCCGATACTTGGTTTAATAAGATCAGATTAAACCTAGACACCGGATTTGCTGTCAAAATAACGAAAAGAAATTATTTTAACACATGAAAACAGAGGACTTATGAAAAAGCCAGGTATAATGATACTAACAATGCTTCTTTTGGGAAGTATTTCAATTTTTTCACAACCGGCGAACAAAGGACAGTTTGGCGGACAACGCGGCGAAAGACTAAAGGCCTTGCTCAAACTTACTCCTGAACAGGAAAAGAAGTTTACCGATTTAAAATATGCTCAGCAGCAGGCCGCAATAGACATCAAGTCCAAGATTCAGAAAAATCAGCTTGAGATGAAAAAAATGATCAGTGATGGAAAAATCGATGAGAAAAAAATCCTTCAGCTCACAGATGAAAACAGTAAACTTCAGGGAGATCTGAAAAACTCCGCCGTTAAAAATATGCTTGCTGCATATAACATTCTGAATGATGAACAGAGGGTGATTTTCACGAAACATCTGCCTCAGATAATGGCTGCAGGAAAGATGAAGGGTAAAATCAAATCCTGGATGATGAACAGGATGAACAGGAACGGTCGCGGTATGATGAATCAAAATAGAATGATGAACCGGGGCGGAATGATGAATAATCAGCCAACCCGCTGATTACAATGCTTCAAAATAAAAAACTCCCGTACCGGGGGTTTTCTTTTTTACATCGGACTTTCAATAAAATTTACAGATCCCCTTTTATCGGCCTCAACACAAGTTCTTCAGAAACCATATTACTCTTTTCGGAATAAACCCTGTAGACCAGATCGGCGATATTATCGGCATTCATCATTCGCTCAGAATATCTTTTGAGAGCGCCCTCGGGCCAGATGTCTGTGGCGGTAGCACCAGGAGAAACATTTATAATCCTCACATTTTTATCGCGTATTTCTTCCCGGAGTACTTTGGAATACGCATGCAGCCCGGATTTCGAAGCCGAGTATGCACTGCTGGCGGTAAATATTTTTTGCGTAACGACCGAAAGGATATTTATAATGGTACCGGATTTTCTTTCGATCATTCCAGGCAGAACAGATTTTATTGCGCGGATAGAACCGAGGAGATTTACGGAAATAATATTTTTAATCTCATCAAAGGAATTATCAATCGCATTTTGGAATGAAGTAGTTCCGGCATTATTGATAAGACACTCAACTTCAAAATTCCCGGAAATTTCTTTGTAAAAAGCTTCAACACTTTCGAAATCGGAGATGTCAAGTTTATATCCATGAAAAAAGGTTGAATTATTTCCAAGTTCACCTTTTATAGAATCAAGAAGATTTTTCCTTCTTGCTGCGGCAGCGACGTGCACACCGTTTAACGCAAATTTCACTGCAAGAGCTTTCCCTATTCCCGAGCTGGCCCCTGTGATCCATACAATTTTTTGTTTATCCATTAAATTCTTTTCAGGTTGATTAGATTTAAAAATTCGCTTCGCGTACGGGCATCCTCCGTAAAAATACCGTGCATAGCACTTGTAGTAGTTATCGAGTTCTGCTTTTGCACTCCCCTCATCATCATGCACATATGATAAGCTTCCACGACCACCGCGACACCTCTCGGGCTGAGAAAACTGTCGAGTGTGTCAGCTATCTCCTGAGTCATTCTTTCCTGGACCTGGAGGCGCTGGGAGAAAACATCAACAATTCTGGGAATTTTACTCAGACCGACAATTTTTCCGTCAGGTATATAAGCCACATGCACTTTTCCGTAAAATGGCAAAAGATGATGCTCGCACATACTGTAAAAATCAATGTCCTTTACGATCACCATCTCATCATATTTTTCGTCGAATATGGCATCGTTGAGAACAGCATTAATATCCTGCCTGTAGCCCTGAGTTAAAAACTCATATGCTCTGGCTACCCTGCCGGGTGTTTCCCGTAAACCCTGCCTGTCGGGATCTTCACCGATCTCCGATAGAAGCGTTTTAACATATTTTTCAATTGATTCATAATCCACAGTTATTTCTTCCCTTTGTATTCGACATAATTATTTTCAGTTTCATACAGTTTAACGGAGTATAGATTTCCCGCCGGAATTTTTTCGACAAGTTGATACCAGATTCCGATTGCGATATTTTCTGCGGTTGGAATTTTATCTGAAAGAAAATCAACATCTAGATTAAGATTTTTGTGATCGACTTTTATTATAACATTCTCTCTTATAATGTTCTTGAGCAATTTGAGATCAATTACGTAGCCGGTACGCGGATCAACTTCACCTTCCACAACAACTTCAAGAGTGTAATTATGCCCGTGCCCGTTAGGATTATTGCATTTGCCAAATACTTTATTGTTTTCCTCTTCAGATAAGGAGGGATTATATAAACGGTGGGAAGAACTGAAAACTTCACGTCGGGTGACCCGTATCATCTATTTTCCTTTAAGCGCTTTAATAACTTCTTCAACATGCCCGGCGACCTTCACTTTCGGATAGATATTCTGAATCTTTCCCGCTTCATTAATTATAAATGTAGTGCGTTCAATGCCCATATATTTTCTGCCGTACATGCTTTTCTCTTTCCATACGCCGTACTTTTCTACAGCTTCTTTTTTTTCATCGCTCAGCAATGTAAAGGAGAGCTCATACTTATCTGAAAATTTTTTATGGGATGCGGTGGAATCGATACTGACCCCGAGAACAGCGGTTTTAATCCTTTTAAAATCGGGCATTGCGTCACGAAAATCGCAGGCCTCCTGCGTACAGCCGGAGGTCATATCCTTCGGATAAAAATATAGAACTACTTTTTTTCCCTTAAAATCCTTTAATGAAACTTTTTTTCCGGTTGAATCCGGTAGTGTAAACGATGGTGCTTTTTTCCCGATTTCCAGCATTATCTTTACTCCATTTTTTAGAACTAAACAGTATGGATAAGACAGCAGTTCCGATAGAAGAGAAAAAAAGGACAGCCGGGGCCGTCCCTTTTAATTTAAATTCTAAAATATTACGATAATTTTTTAAGCGTTTCCTGAACAGCTGTATAGCTCGGTTCTGTCCCGGCATTTTCCAGCACTTCGGCGTACTGAACAACTCCGTTTTTATCGATAACAAAGGCGGATCTTTTCGCAACACCTTTAAGGTCCCATTTTCCCGCAAGCCAAACATCGTAGAATGCTCCGTAAGCCGGGGCGACCTCCTTATTAAAATCGCTCAGCAATGAGAAGTTAAATTTATGTTTTTCAGCCCACAATTTTTGACTGAACGGTCCGTCAACACTAATTCCGAAGACCTTCGCATTTAGATCTTCATAATCTTTCATGCTGTCTCTTGTCGAGCACAATTCTTTTTCGCATACACCGCTTCCGACTGCAGGAAAAAATAATAAAACAACATTATTTTTACCTTTAAAATCACTCAGGGTGACAGACTCATTGTTAGTGTTCTTTAATGTGAAATTTGGTGCGACATCTCCAATTTTCAATGACATATATTCTCCAATTTTTATTAATCTTTTAGTTTTCTTCCTATTCGAACTTTGATCTGGAACTCAACTTTGCCCTCGGAATTAACTCTTCCTCTCTGTTCAGCGATCTCAAACCAGCCGATCTTTTTTTCATTATTGGCTTCAAGAACAACTTCTTTAACGGCCTGGGCGATACTTTCAGTTGAAATTCCAACTCTTTCTATAACTTCGAATGATTTCGACATATAAACCTCTTTCTTTGAATGAAAAGTTCCACTTTGTTGAATTTGTTTTATTACGAGTTCAAAATAACTGTTTCACGGTTAAGATTAAAGAATAATTGAATAATCGTGTAAATGACACCCGGTAGTTCTTCCCCGCATGGGTAAAACAGAGGAAAATTGCAGCACAATTGTGATCAGCTTAACGAATTTGTATTGGAAGTTAAGATGTTCTGCTCCCCGTATCCTGATCTAAAAATGATGTAAAAAATGTTACAATCTCTGTAATAAAGCGGATCAAAATGATCCGCTTTACCGGGCTGAACTATTGATAGCCCAATGAAATCGAGAGGACAAAATTTCTCGGCATTCCCGGTTCCAGAAATACAGCTTCATTGTTTAATATATCGGGATTAATGAATGCCGACGCCGCATATTTCAAATCAAGTATATTATTTATCGAAAGAAATCCGCGTAAAGAAATGTCACCAGCCAGCTTCACGGGTTTGTTAAGGCCTATTGTTCCGTTGAGTACGCTGAAATTAGGAACCAGTAATTTATTTGCATCATCAACAAAATATTTTCCA
>PGYS01000219.1 GCA_002839795.1 Ignavibacteriae bacterium HGW-Ignavibacteriae-3
GTTGAATCCATTACCCGAGGAGAATCGATTGAGAGTCCGGGCACCTTAGTTGGGACAGATCCGGTTGCGAGAATTGCCTTTTCATAAACAACCTCTTCGGTGGTGCCATCCATTTTAGCAACTGATAAAGTATTGGAATTGACGAAAGTCGCTTTTCCATTGATATAATTAACTTTGCGCTGTTTGGCTAACTGCCCCAGTCCCCCGGTAAGTTTATTAACCACACCGTTTTTAAATTCTCTCAGTTTATCTATATCTATTTTAGGATCGCCGAAATCGACTCCCCATTTTTTTGCCTCTTCGGCTTCCTTTATAAGTTTAGCTACATGAAGAAGCGCCTTAGATGGAATACATCCGCGGTAAAGACAAACTCCGCCGGGATTTTTTTCCAAATCTATTAGAGTTACTTCCATGCCGAGATCCGCCGCGAGAAATGCAGCCGCATAACCGCCGGGTCCTCCGCCTATTACCGCCAATTGTGTTTTTAACGCCATTAGTATTACCAGATTATTTTTACGGAACATTTTCACATGAAAGATAATAAAAAGGCAAGATATATCTGATACGGGGGAAAAAACGGGGATGATCATAAGGGTTATCATCAATATCCGGCCCAATCAAAATCTATGTGTGTGATAGCTATTAAATATTATATTTGATTAATTAATATACAGGAAGTGAAAAGTCGTAATCGAATTTTATAAAACGGAGATAGATTTATGAATTCCTTCAAATCACTGGTCATTTTAACTTTGCTTGCTACTTCATTCAGTTTTTTTGCACAGAATAAAATTGATCAGGGAATTAAT
Source organism: Ignavibacteriae bacterium HGW-Ignavibacteriae-3 (assembly GCA_002839795.1). Lineage (GTDB taxonomy): Bacteria > Bacteroidota > Ignavibacteria > Ignavibacteriales > Melioribacteraceae > Fen-1258. The sequence goes on from PGYS01000219.1 coordinate 810, forward strand.
TTTTACAAAGACAAAAAATTTAAGGAAGCTAAAGTAATATTCGAAAATGTTTCAAAAAATGAATCCAAAAATGGAAAAGCAAAATATTATTTAGGATTGATCGCAATGGTGTATGAACGCGATATGGACAAAGCCAACGATCTCTTCGAGGAAGCCGTAGAGTTAGATAAGAACAATGCCGATTACCATTACATGCTGGGAGCAGTTTCAGGCAGACTGGCTGCCACGGCAAATATTTTTAAGCAGGTATCACTTGCAAACAAAACAAAGGATGAATTTGAAAAAGCAATTGAGTTAAATCCGAAACATATTGATGCCAGAGCGGCTTTGCTCCAATATTATCTGCGGGCACCAGGAATTATGGGCGGAAGTGTAGAAAAAGCAAAAGGTCAGGCGCAGGAAATCAGTAAACTTAATCAGTATAAAGGGTGGCTGAGTTTCGCAACCATTGCCGGCAGTGAACAAAAATTTGGAGAAGAGGAGAATTATTATAAAAAAGCAATAACCGAAAAACCGGACAGTTCTGGAGCGTACATAGCATATGGAAATTTCTGTACCAAGCAGAAACGGTTTGACGACGCGTTAAAATATTTTAAAAAATATTCGGAGCTTGAGCCGAAAGAAGCACGCGCATTCGAAACGCTCGGCGACGGATACTTAAGCAAAGAGATGAAGGATGAAGCAATTAAATCCTACCAGAAGGCTCTTTCACTTGATTCTAATTTTGCCTCTTCCATTTTCAAACTTGCAAAAGCTTATGAAGCGAAAGGGATGAAGAAGGAGGCAAAGGAGCACTATTCTCGGTATATAAAGTTTGTTCAGGACGGCAAGAACGCCGAGTTTGCAAAGAAAAAATTGGAAGAACTTTAAACTAATTTCCGGTATTTAATAATCTTGCCGAATATGATTATGCATGTTCTTGATCTTCAGTCTGTTATTGGCTCGGGATTCGGCGCTTTTATTTCATCATTACCATTTTTTTTACCTGAGAAAAATTCCCCGCCTGAATTTTATAAAAGTAAACACCCGTGGGTAATTGAGAAGGTAGAATTGTGAATGTGGAATTATGTGTTCCTTCAGGCTGGAATTTATCAACGAGAGTTATTACTTCTCTTCCCAAAAGATCAAAAACTTTCAATGACACATGACCTGAAGCCGGCAATCGGTAGCTGATCACAGTTTCGGGATTAAATGGGTTGGGATAATTCTGATGAAGCCTATACCCGCCCGGCAAATCAGATTTGGCTACGGTAGTTGCCGGAGTTCCGACGAACTTATAAATTTTACCGCTGCTATGAATTGCGAAGTAAAGTTCTTTCTGCTCATCTATTCCGAAAGTGGAAACCGAATTCTGTCCTCTTAACAAAATGGAATTTACGGCTTGTCCAT
>PGYS01000087.1 GCA_002839795.1 Ignavibacteriae bacterium HGW-Ignavibacteriae-3
TGCTCAACAAAAATTATGATGAGAAGCGAATCGGAAGATTGTTGAATGAACATCAAAAAGTATTACGGAAAATCCTGAAAATATCCACGAATAAAATTGATAAGATGATTGATGCGGCATTGAATGCCGGCGCCTACGGAGCAAAGATAAACGGATCAGGCGGCGGAGGGTGTATGTTTGCTTACGCGCCGGAAAATCCAGAAATCGTTTTAGAAGCCGTTAAGAGGATATCCGATGAGGCATGGATTGTTTATACTGACGATGGAACACGCGAGGAATAATTTGTGATCAATAAAGCGAAAGGAAAACTTGTAATCCTGGCGGGCGGTGTTTCTTCAAGAATGAAGAATTCGGTTGCTGCCGGCGAGCAGATTGACGAAAAAATTCTCAAAGACGCGGTAACAAAATCAAAGGGAATGATAAGAATAGGAAGTAACGGGAGACCGTTCCTTGACTATCTGCTTCTTAATGCTCTTCAGTCCGGGTACAAAGAATTCGTAGTAGTAATAAGCGAAAAGGATAATTCAATACGGGAATATTATGAAAAATTATCCCCCGGCAATTTGAATTTATCATATGCGGTGCAGCCCGTTCCGTTGGGAAGAGTAAAACCTTTAGGTACAGCCGATGCGCTGTACTGCGCACTTAAATCTAAACCGGAATGGACCGGCTCATTCTTTACCGTATGCAACAGTGACAATTTATATTCCCACACCGCTTTGAAATTATTACTCGAGCCCTCGCACGCCAATGCGCTTATAGATTATGACAGGGACGGTCTTGAAGTGGACAAGGAGAGAATTGAAAAATTCGCCGTAACAAAAAAAGATGACAGCGGTTTTCTTGTGGATATAGTAGAGAAGCCCTCGAAAGAGGAAATCGAAAGTGCAAAAGGTGATGACGGATCTGTTCGCGTTAGCATGAATATCTTTAAATTCAATTATGATATGATTTACCCGTATTTGGAAAATGTCCCCCTCCATCCCGTCAGACAAGAAAAGGAAATACCTTCGGCTATTAAAATGATGATTGCAGCAAATCCGAAATCCCTTTACTGCTATCCGCTTTGTGAGCGCGTGCCGGATTTAACAAGTAAAAATGATATCTTAATTGTGAAAAAATTTTTGGAAAATAATTATTCCGATTTCTCTTTCTCTGAACTATGAAAAAAACTAAAGTTGTCGTTACCGGCGGAGCCGGATTTATCGGGAGTCATATTGTAGAAGAGTGGCTTCTTAGAAATGCGGAAGTACATATTATAGATAACCTGAGAAGCGGACATTTATCGAACGTCAGATTATTCCCGTCGGTAATATTTCACAAAGGAAGTATAACTGACCGTGATCTGGTTTTTAAAGTTCTTCGTGAAGCGGATTACGTCCATCACCTTGCCGCTCTTGTCTCAGTCCCTGAATCGGTTGATAAGCCCGAAGAGTGCTACGACATTAATGTCAACGGATTGATCAACGTTCTGGATGCATCAAAGGAATTCGGAATCAAGAAAATTGTCTTAAGCAGTTCCGCGGCTATATATGGGGAAAATCCCGTATCTCCAAAAACCGTTGAACTTAAGCCGGATCCTAAATCTCCATACGGCGAGACTAAACTGGAAGGAGAAAGACTTCTTACTCATTACAATCAGGCCGATGGATTGGGATCTGTATCATTGCGCTATTTTAATGTATTCGGTCCGCGTCAGGATCCCAAAAGTCAGTACGCCGCCGCCGTTCCTATCTTTGTGGAAAAGGCATTGAACAATCTTCCAATTATAATCTACGGGGACGGGACACAGACCCGCGATTTTATATTTGTGAAGGATGTTGTTAATGCCAATATATTAGCAGCGAAAATTGAAAAAGTAAATGGTGTCTTTAACGTGGCAACTGGCAAAGCTATATCGATTAATGATATCGCAAAACTTGTAATTGCCGAAACCGGAAGCAGAAGCAAAATAGTTTATGAAAAGGAGAGACAAGGCGATATTAAACACAGTCTTGCCTCAATAGATAAAACAACATCTGAACTTAACTTCAAACCCGAATTCGATCTGATAAAGGGATTGAAAGAAACAATAAATTATTTTGCGGAAAAAAATAACCCGGATACATAAATTTTATGAGCCATTTCTCCCTGTCAAATGTTGAGCAGTATTTCTTAAATCTTTCCGGTAAAAAACTAATTTATGAACCAGTCGAAAAAATCCCTGTCATTCAAGTAAGCAATTTTACTCTGCTGGGTAAAATTACCGCGCTGCGCTTCCTGGAATGGGTGCAGAAAAATCCCGATGGTGTGGTCTCGCTTCCCACAGGCAAAACCCCTGAGTCTTTTATCAAGGAAGTGGTATACTACCTCAAAAATTGGGATAAGGATGAAGTAATAAATGAATTTAAAAAAATCGGTATAGATCATTCAATAAGACCCGATCTTACATCACTGCGGTTTGTTCAGATAGATGAATTCTACCCTATCGATTCATTTCAGCACAATAGTTTTTATCACTACATTCAGCGATTCTATTTCCTAAAATTTGATCTTGATTACCGGAAATCACTTCTGATAAATGTTAATGGGATCGGTACCGCCGATGATCTCCCGCTCGATCAGATATTCCCTGATAAAAAAGTTGATCTTTCATTACGAACACGTTTTCCGGGTACCAAATTGGAACGGCTGCAGAAAAGAACAATTGAAATCGTAGACGAATTCTGCACCGATTATGAAAAAAAAATCCGTGCAATGGGAGGTATCGGTTTTTTCCTGGGAGGAATCGGTCCTGACGGCCACATTGGATTCAACATTCAGGGGAGTGATCATTTTTCCACTACCCGTCTCATCGAAACGAACTATGAAACTCAGGCCGCCTCTTCGGTTGATCTCGGCGGAATGGAAATTGCCCGGAACCGTCTCGTTATAACGATCGGATTAAATACTATTACATACAAAGAAGACGCTACTGCAATAATTACCGCAGCCGGTGAAAGCAAGTCAAGTATCGTACGGGATTCAATCGAAAATTCATCCACAAATTTATATCCGGCTACCGTTCTGCAGAAACTGAAAGCCGCTCGATTCTATATTACCAATGGGGCCGCACTGAGATTAAGCGAAAGACGGTTTGCGGAAATGGAGAACGACCAAGTGCTTTCGCAATCCTCAATTGAGAGGGCTGTGATTAATCTTGCGGTTTCAAAACAAAAGGAAATGACAGACCTTACCACTGAAGATTATAAGTCAGACCGGCTGTGCGGACTGATTCTTAACAGAATACCGAAGCGGGCTGAGGAATTAAACCGCATTGTGAGTAATTCTGTGCTTGAAAGATTTAGCGGAGGTATCAGGAATCTCGAAAATGAAAATATTTTGCACACCGGTCCGCACCATGACGATATAATGCTGGGTTATATGCCGTACATTGTTCATTTAGTGAGAGATGCTTCGATCAAACATCACTTCTCTATTTTAACAAGCGGATTTACGGCTGTAACAAATTCATTCATGTATGAAATAATGAATAATTTGAAAAATCATATTGTCACTAATGATTTTAAAAACAGATTTGGCACAAATTACTTTAACGCGGATTTCCCGACCGGGAAAATCCGTGATGTAAATCTATATCTCGATGGAATAGCCGCGAGGAACACAGCATTAACATCGGAAGCTGCGGCGCGAAGATCGTTGCGGAATTTAATTGAATGCTACAATGAATTTGATCTTGATGAGTTGAGGGAAATTACAGATGAACTTATGATCTATTTCAAAACTCAGTATCCCGGTAAAAAAGATATTATTCACGTACAGAAGTTAAAAGGAATGTTAAGGGAATGGGAGGAGGAAATTTTGTGGGCTCATTTCGGATTTAGTCCAAATTCCATCACGCATCATAGGCTCGGCTTTTATCAGGGAGAAATATTCACAGAAAACCCTGAAATTGAAAGGGATGTGATGCCCATTCTTAATCTGTTTAGAAAATTTAAACCTACTATTCTAACAGTAGCTTTGGATCCCGAAGGAAGCGGACCAGATACGCATTATAAAGCGTTGCAGATTATTACTGAAGCTCTGCGTCTTTATGAAAAGGAGGAAGATCTTTCTAAACTGAAAATCTGGGGATACAGAAATGTATGGCACCGCTTTCATCCGTCGGAAGCAAATATTTATGTTCCGGTCAGTTTGAACAGCTTCTCTTTAATTGAGAATACTTTTATGAACAGCTATAATTCTCAGAGCACAGCCAGCTTTCCAAGCTGGGAATATGACGGTCCGTTTTTTAAACTCGCCCAAATTATTCAAACAGAACAGTACCAGACAATCAGGCTTTGCCTCGGAAGAGATTTTTTCCTGATGCACGATGTACCGAGAGTCCGGGCGGCGCACGGCATGGTTTTTCTCAAGGAAATGAACCTTGATGAATTCTATACGAAATCCATTGAACTAAAAAAACTTACTGAGAATTTATAAATCAGAGGTATGATATGAGACTGCGTATTAATCTCTTCATGATTGTATTATTGATGATGTCGCTTAACTATAAAAGGGATTTTGCCCAGTCAAATACAATGAAAAATTGGGAGAATCCGCAGATAAACGGGATCAACCGGGAGCCGATGCATTCAACGCTAATGCCTTATGAAAGTTTTGAAAAAGCGGCTGCGGCAAACCGTTATGACTCAAAATATTTTTCATCCCTTAATGGCCGCTGGAAATTTTATTTTGTGAATAAACCGGATGACCGGCCAAAAGATTTTTACAAGTCGGATTATAATGTTAGTACATGGAAGGAAATTACTGTCCCCGGCAACTGGCAGTTTCAAGGTTTTGATGTGCCTGTTTACAGAAATTCCGATTACCCCTTTGAAGTTAATCCTCCTTACATTCAGAAAAATTTTAATCCTGTCGGTTCCTATCGCAGAGAATTCGAAGTTCCTGCCGACTGGAAGGGGAGACAGGTATTCCTGAATTTTGACGGTGTAGAATCCGCCATGAATGTCTGGCTCAATGGTGAATTCGTCGGATACAGCGAGGATAGCCGACTTCCGGCAGAGTTTAATATCACAAAATTGTTAAAGGGTGGAAGGAATACCCTCGCCGTTGAAGTCTTCAGATGGTGCGACGGTTCTTATCTGGAGGATCAGGATTTCTGGCGGTTAAGCGGAATATTCAGAAACGTGTTTCTGATGTCGTCTCCATCCGTACACATCAGAGATTTCGAAATAAAAACTAATCTGGATGAAACATATAAGGATTCTGATCTTCTTGTAATTACAAAAATCAAAAATTACGGAGATCAGCCTGCGGCAAAAACTAAACTTGAAATCACCCTCCTCGATGAGGAAAATAATCCGGTTGGCGAAAAAGTTCTGCTTAAGACAGAACGAGAGCTCTTATTTCCAGGTGCGGAGAATGTGATTCCGCTAAAGACAAAAATTGCCGATCCTAAAAAATGGTCTGCGGAACATCCGAATCTCTACACTCTGATTCTAACATTAAAAGATTCTGACGGAAATATTCTTGAATACCTGAGCGCGAAATTCGGATTTCGTAAGTCGGAAATTAAAAACGGACAGCTTCTTGTTAATGGAAAACCGATCCTGATAAAGGGCGTGAACCGTCATGAGCATGATCAAATTTTAGCGCATTATATGACCGATGAATCAATGATTCAGGATATCATTCTAATGAAGCAGAATAATATCAATACGGTTCGGACTTCTCACTATCCAAATGATCCCCGATGGTATGAGTTGTGCGATGTTTACGGATTATATCTGATAGATGAAGCGAATATTGAATCCCACGGAATCGGCTATGATCCTGCAAAAACGCTTGCTAATAAACCTGAATGGCTTCAGTCTCATATTGAAAGAATTGAAAGAATGGTGGAAAGGGATAAGAATCATCCCAGCGTCATAGTCTGGTCTATGGGAAATGAAGCCGGTGATGGAGCAAATTTTGAAGCCGCGAGTAACTGGATTCATCTGAGAGATTCGTCAAGGCCGGTTCATTATGAGCGGGCGGGTAGAAAATCCCACACTGATATCGTATGTCCGATGTACGCCGGAATAGATCATCTCTTAAAGTACGCTGCTGAGAAGCAGGACCGGCCTCTGATACTTTGCGAGTACGCTCATGCCATGGGGAACTCTGTTGGAAATTTACAGGATTATTGGGATGTTATTGAGAGCCACGATCAGCTTCAGGGCGGAAGTATCTGGGACTGGGTCGATCAGGGCTTTCCGATGAAGAATGCTGACGGCAAAAAATTCTGGGCTTACGGAGGAGATTTCGGCGAGGACCAGACAGATGGAAATTTTTGTATCAACGGATTGGTTCTGCCTGATAGGTCGGTCACGCCTAAACTGATGGAAGTTAAAAAAGTTTATCAGAACATCACTGTTAAACCGGTTGATCTGTTGAAAGGTGAAGTCAAGATCATTAACAAATATTTCTTTACGAATCTTAATGAGTTTGAATTAACCTGGCAATTGATTCAGGATGATAAAGTAATTCAGAACGGCGTTACTGATAAATTAACCCTTGAACCGAGGAACGAGAAGAATCTTACTTTGCCGCTGCAGAATTTTAAGATGGTAAACGGTTCCGAATATTTTTTGAATTTCCAATTCAAAATTAAAGAGAATAAATCCTGGGCGGAAAAAGGTTATGAAATTGCTGCGGAACAATTACAGTTCCCGGTCAATAAAGACATAATTAAAATCGACCCCGGCAAATTACCTGATCTGAAAACTATCGATACGCCCGAAAGCATTATTGTTAAAGGGACAGACTTTGAAATTGTATTTAATAAATTGAAAGGCATGATCAGTTCATATTTTTATAAGGGGGTAAAGCTTATTCATAACGGCCCTCAGCCGAACTTCTGGCGTGCACCGACCGATAATGATTTCGGCAACGGAATGCCCAAGAGATGTGCTGTTTGGAGAACAGCCGGCGATGAAAAAGTAATTCTAAGCGCTAAAATGATTCAGGAAAATTCCAGAATAAATGTTGTTAAGATTGCAATGGATTTTTCACTAAGAGATGTTGATGGGAAATATATTTCCAATTATACGGTCTATGGCGACGGCAGTATTGAAATCGAAAATAAATTTGCAGCGGTAAAAAAAGATCTGCCGGAAATTCCTCGCATTGGAGTAAAAATGCAGATGCCGAAGGAATTTGAAAATGTTGAATGGTTCGGAAGGGGTCCGCAGGAAAATTATATAGACAGATTCACCGGAGCTTTTGTTGGAAGATATAGTTCATCTGTAAAGGATATGTTTACAAATTATGTCAGTCCTCAGGAAAATGGAACAAGGACCGATATCCGCTGGATAGCTTTAAGCAATAAACATGGAATAGGAATGATGGCAGTGGGACAACCGCTTCTGAGCGCATCGGCTTTGTATTACACAGATGAAAGTTTAACGCAGAAAAGCAGAGGCACAATGCATCCGTCAGATTTGATTGAGAGCAATTATGTAAATCTGAATTTGGATTATAAGCAGATGGGAGTCGGAGGTGATAATTCCTGGGGCGCAAAACCTCATAATAAGTATATGATCTTTCCCGGAGAATATTCTTATAAATTTATGCTCCGTCCGTTTGATAAAGGAACGGATCTGATGAAATTGTCAAAATGATTATCCGGTGATTCTGAGTCAGACAGTTTGTCATTTCGAATCCCCGATGCTTTTTATCTTGGTGAGAAATCTTTGTCCATCTTCATTTTTTTTATGATAATTTGCTTTCATTTTTACAAAGCACTATTTTTGGTTCGCATTAATAAAATAATGTGAAACGGGCTCTTAGCTCAGTTGGTTAGAGCAGCTGACTCATAATCAGCGGGTCGGAGGTTCAAGTCCTTCAGGGCCCACCCTAAAAGCTCGAATTCGAAAAGGATTCGGGCTTTTTACTTTTTGTCCATTCCCCAAAAACCGAGATTTATGGCAAGCGGGTATGAGGTTTTTCTCGAAGGGTTCCTACGGGAAAGTCTTTAAGGGCCCACTCAATAAACCGAAATCGATAGAAATCGGGGTTTACCATTGTTGGAGAAAATATGATCGAAATGATTTCAGCCATACTGCCGTTTTTTATTATAATGGGTCTCGGTGCCGGCATAGCCCCCTTCATCGAAAGAGAAAAATGGATTGAAGTTCTCAATAAGTATGGTCTATTCATTGGTTTTCCTGCAATCATCTTGGCTAGCCTCACAAAAGTGAGGGATTATTCAACTCTCGATTTAAGAATTATCTACGCTAACATTTCAATTCTTCTGATCTCAATCGCTTTAATACTCTTCATCTCTAAAATTGCCCGGTTAAGTAAAGAGATTAGAAATACCTATATGATATGCAGTTTCTGGGGTAACGTTGCCTACCTGGGTTTTCCGCTTCTTTCCGGTTTATACCCGGATTCTAAAAATGTAATAAGTGTCATAATCGCGGTCTACATAATTGTAGTTTTCACTGTGGGTGTTATTATTTTAGAGATCTCACAGAATGAGAAATCAATCGATATACTATTACTGCTTAAGAATCTTTTGAAAAATCCTTTACTCCTCTCCGTTCTTGCGGCGATTGCTTTAGTGAAATTCGATATTATGCTTCCGAAAGTTTTACAAACTTCGATAGATATGTTTGCTGCGAGTGCGTCGCCGGTTGTATTATTATCATTAGGAATATTTATCTCCCGTAAAATTCAATTCAATAAGAATTTTATCCATTCGGCATTCATAAGCTCATATAAATTAATTTTACTTCCTCTCATCTTCATTTTAATTCTTCAGTTTTTTAATTTCTCAAAAATTGACTCTTCAATTTCAATAATGGAATCGGCCATGCCGCTGGCGATTACACCATTTGCCCTGGCTGAGATATATCCGTTGGATAAGGAAATTATCTCGATGGCTGTAATTATAAGCACTATGCTTTCCTTGTTTACACTGATTGCGATCTCAGTGTTGATACAATAAAGAGATTATAGAAATAAGAATTCAGAATTCAGAATTTAGCATTCAAAAATCATTTTCATTTTACTTTTATCATAATTTCAGTTTAACCTGCCATAAATATTATATTTCGCATATGAATATGACTGACAAATGCAGACTATAGAAGCGATATTAGAGGGATATCTTTATAAAAACGAGGTGAACGGCTATTGCATTGCCTCTTTTTCAAACGGATTGAAAGCCGTTGGGATTCTGCCTAACGTTAAAATAGGCGAGAAACTAAAACTCACCGGAGAGTTTGAAACTCATTCCAAGTACGGTGAGCAGTTTAAGATTGAATCCTACTCTATAGTTTACCCATCTACTACCGCAGGAATATCAAAATATCTCGGTTCCGGATTGATCAAGGGAGTCGGTCCCTCAACGGCAGAGAAAATCGTTAATGTCTTCAAAGAGAATACTTTTGAAATTCTCGACACTGATATTAACCGTCTGCTAGACGTGGAAGGCATCGGTCTTAAAAAACTTGATCTAATAAAAAAAAGCTGGGATGAACAGAAAGCGATCAAAGAAATAATGATCTTCCTCCAGTCATTCGATATATCTCCCTCATATGCACTAAAGATTTACAGGACCTACGGTGCGGATTCGGTAAGAATAGTGCAGGAAAATCCCTATCAGCTGACCTATGATGTCTGGGGAATTGGCTTCAAGATTGCCGATGCCATCGGGAAGAATGCAGGTTTCAGTCATGATCATCCCAAAAGAATTAAAGCGGGAATTATTTATGTATTAAATGAAGCCTCTGGAGAAGGGCATGTATATCTACCAATGCAGGAAATTCTTAAAAAGTGTTATGATGTCTTGGGCATCGATCTTACAGATTCATATTTGATTTTCAGGGAAATGGAAGTTCAAAACTTAGTGAATATTATTGATGAGAATATTTATCTGGCTAACTACTATGAAGCAGAACGAAATATCGAAAAGAAAATAAAAATTCTCTCTGATGGTACATCCGGAATTTCTGAGAAGGAGATAAAATCTATAAGATTTAATTCCCTTTATTCCGATGAACAGCTTGAGGCAATCCGTAATTCGCTGACCAATAAAATTTTAATCTTAACCGGCGGACCCGGTACCGGAAAAACAACTGCTCTTAAAGGTATAATTGAAACGTACAGGACTCTTAAAAAAAATATAATGCTTGCGGCGCCGACGGGCAGAGCCGCCAAAAGAATGAGCGAAGTAATTGGAATGGAGGCAAAAACAATTCACCGCCTTCTTGAATATAATCCAATGGACCGCCTTTTCATGCGCGATGAAGAGAATCCTCTTGAGACAGATCTTCTTGTTGTAGATGAAATCTCAATGATTGATACGCTTCTGATGAACAGCTTAATGAGCGCTGTGAGCCCTCATACAACTTTAGTTTTGGTCGGAGATGTGGATCAGCTACCCTCACTGGGCAGCGGAAATGTTTTACATGATCTTATCCAATCTGGAATTATTCCCACAGCGATGCTGACCAAAATATTCCGGCAGGCTGAGGAAAGTCAGATTGTTGTTAATGCCCATAAAATTAACAGGGGAGAATTTCCGGTGTTGATCAATAATGAATCCTCAGATTTTTTCTTTATACACGAGTCGGATAATTCAAATATAGCGGATGTTATTACGGAACTTTGCAGGCTCAGACTGCCTGAAAAATACGGCTTCGACCCAATGAAGGATATTCAGATTTTAACACCGATGTACAAGGGGGATACGGGAGCCATTAATCTGAACAGCAGACTTCAGGATGTTTTGAACAGGAAGAAAATTATACTCGCAAGGGGAGAAAAGAATTTTAAGATCGGGGATAAAGTTATGCAGCTCAGAAATAATTACGATAAGGATGTTTACAACGGCGATATCGGATTAATTCAGGCCATCGATATGGATGATCAGAAGCTGGAAATAAATTATAGCGGTAAAATTGTTTCATATGAATTTCTGGAATTGGATGACATTACACTTGCATACGCTATAACGGTTCACAAATCGCAGGGCTCCGAATATCCATGTGTAATTATGCCTATAACCACCGCCCATTATATAATGCTTCAGAGGAATTTAATATATACAGCCGTAACCCGCGCAAGTAAGATGATGATTCTAGTCGGTTCAAAACAGGCATTGGCTATGGCAGTGGGAAATAAAAAATCCAGGAAGAGATACACTTCGCTTTTCCGTATGAATTAATCCGGCTCAATTAAGATTTTATGCTTTTTCCCTTAATAGATTTACTTTGCAATCATTCTTGAAAAAATCAGAAAGAATTCACCGATGTATCAGAATATACTTACTGAAGATTATCCGCTTACCGAAGCGCAGATATCTTTTTATAAAAAGAATGCATTTATTAAACTGAAGTATGTCCTTCCTCCGGAGATCTTAGAATATTATGGCTCTCTGATTTCGGATAAAGTAAAAGAATTGAAAAGGGTAAATGTCGCTCTCGAAGACAGAAACACCTATGGAAAAGCTTTTCTTCAGCTGGCAAATCTCTGGCGTGTGGATGAAGAAATAAAGCAGTTTGTCTTCAGCAGGAAACTTGCAAAAATTGCATCCGATCTGATGGAAACAGCCGGAGTGAGGATGTATCATGATCAGGCATTATTCAAAGAAGCGGGCGGCGGTATTACACCATGGCATGCCGATCAGTATTACTGGCCGCTTTCAACTGATAAAACAATTACAGCATGGATTCCCCTCCAGGCAGTGCCGCTGAATATGGGACCTCTCGAATTCAGCGCGGGTAGCCATAAACTTATATCGGGACGCGAATTATCTATAAGCGATGAAAGTGAAATTAGAATAAAAGATAAATTAAGAGTTAATGATTTTGAGTATGTAGTCGAACCGTATGATATAGGCGAGATAAGTTTCCATTCGGGATGGATCTTTCACAGGGCAGGCGCCAATATTACTGAGACGATTAGAAAAGTTATGACCGTTATCTATATGGATAAAGAGATGACCCTCAAAGAACCGGAGAATAAGGAGCAAATACTTGATTTGGAAACATGGTGCCCCGGAGCTAAGGCGGGAGAAATTATTGACTCTCCTTTAAATCCTGTTCTTTTTAACTGACGGTATTCTTGTTCAATATATCATTTGGTCATGAATTATTCTGAATTATAATCGTTGGAATCGTTTTATAAATTCTACTTCACTTAGAGGAATTATTTAACTGAAAAAAGTAATCACTTAAAGCTGTCCAGTTTATATTTACTTATAAGAAAAAATAAAGAGACACTACGGGAAAGTATTACATCATCCTTAGAATTCTTCACGTATGAACCATTCGGACATATAAACCTAGGTAATAATTCTTTAACTGAAAGGCATTGATTAGGATTTCAGAGTTAGCAATTCTAAAAGCAGGGATAATAAAGCTAAGAACATTTATTAATAACGCTTCCCGGCAGAATGAACAATCCGTTCTACCTGATCCTGACTTTAATTAAAAGCGGCATAACGCGTGCTCCAATTCTCCATTTATTGTATTTTCATTCAACTTAGCGTGATTGTCTAAGGATTGCATTTAATTGACTGTTTTAACGTCAAAAAATTGCAAGAAATCAAAAAAAAAGTTTATATTTGCACCGCGATTCAAGCCGGGGTGGCGGAACTTGTCCCGCTCTGCGGGATTGGTGAACGAAGTTGAAGATAGTAAAAGGTTCAAATGAAAATCTGCCGGGGTGGCGGAATTGGTAGACGCACAGGACTTAAAATCCTGTGGGTGGTCACACCCGTGCCGGTTCGACTCCGGCCCTCGGTACTATAAATTTTTAGATTTGGGTTTAAAGGCAATGACTAAATAATTTGCACGGGTTCTTAGCTCAGTTGGTTAGAGCGTCTGCTTGACGTGCAGAAGGTCATAGGTTCGAATCCTATAGAACCCACACCAACTCGGAGTTTACTCCGATTTTTTTTAAAAGAATTATGGACAAAATAAAAATAAAATTTCCCGACGGTTCGGAAAGAGAATTCGATAAAGGAATTACTCCCTTTGAAGTCGCGAAATCTATATCAAACCGACTGGCTGATGAAGCGCTTGTAGCTAAAATCGATGGAGCGGTGCATGAACTTTCTACAAAAATTGAAAAAGATGCCGAGCTTCAGATATTCACCTTCGATAATGATGAAGGAAAAGAAACTTACTGGCATTCAACTTCCCATCTTATGGCGCACGCGGTTCAGTCTATATATCCTGAAGCCAAATTCGGCGTGGGGCCTGCCATTGATGCGGGTTTCTATTATGATATAGATATCAATTCGGTATTGAGCGAGGAAGACCTTGCAAAGATCGAAAAGAAGATGATTGAAATTTCTGCTCAGAAAAATCCATTCAGAAGAACCGAACTTCCTAAAGAGGAAGCAGTAAAGTTCTTCGAAAAGAAAGGCGATAATTATAAGCTGGAAATTCTAAGCGAACTCGATGCGGATGAAGTGATAAGCATTTATGACGAGGGCGAATTCACCGATCTTTGCACCGGTCCTCATCTTCCTGATGCAGGAAAAATAAAATTTATAAAACTACTCACCGTTTCCGGCTCTTACTGGCGCGGCGATGAGAAGAATAAACAGATGCAGAGAATCTACGGCATTTCATTCCCTAAAAAGAAAATGCTCGAAGATTATCTGGTCTTTCTTGAAGAAGCTAAGAAGCGCGATCATCGAAAGCTGGGAAAACAGCTCGATCTCTTCAGCATTCATGAGGAAGCGGGCGCGGGTCTGATCTACTGGCATCCAAAAGGCGCCAAGATCAGAAATACTATTGAAACTTTCTGGCGCTCCGAACATATGCAGAACGGGTATGATCTTCTTTATTCGCCTCATATGGGAAAAAGCTGGTTGTGGGAAACAAGCGGGCATTTGGTAACTTATAAAGAAAATATGTATGCTCCGATGAAAGTTGATGATCAGGAATATTTCATCAAACCGATGAATTGCCCTTTTCATATAATGATCTATAAGACCAAACTGCATTCTTACAGGGATCTGCCTTTAAGATGGGCCGAACTCGGGACAGTTTACAGATATGAAAAAAGCGGTGTGCTGCACGGTCTTTTAAGAGTCCGCGGTTTTACGCAGGATGACGCTCATATTTTCTGTACTCAGGAACAAATTGAGGATGAGATTATAGAAGTAGTAAGGTTTTCTATTTCTATTCTTAAATCTTTCGGGTTTGAGGATCTGAAATTTTATGTTGCTACCAAACCTGAAAAAGCGGTCGGTGAGGATAAAGATTGGGATAAGGCCATTGCTTCGTTAAAGCAGGCAATGCAGAGAGAAAACCTTCCCTATGAAATGGATGAAGGAGGCGGAGCCTTTTACGGTCCCAAGATCGATATAAAAATAAAAGACGCGTTGAACCGTGAATGGCAGCTAAGTACAATTCAGTTCGATTTTAATCTGCCGGAACGATTTAAAATGCACTATATAGGCGAAGACGGCAAGGAGCATCAGCCCTATATGGTACATCGTGCATTGCTCGGCTCAATTGAAAGATTCATGGGAATTCTGATAGAACACTACGGCGGTTCTTTTCCTACATGGCTGGCGCCGGTACAGGTGGCTGTTATTCCTGTTTCTCAGAATTATTTTGAGTACGGCAAAAAAGTCGCG
>PGYS01000220.1 GCA_002839795.1 Ignavibacteriae bacterium HGW-Ignavibacteriae-3
TTATTTTAGCGACCAGGCCGCTGACAGGAGAGTTAAATTGAGTTGATTTTTTCCCCTGCTTAACGCTGAAAAGCGGCTGTCCCTGTGTAATCTGCATCCCGAGATTCGGAAATTCTATATCATCAATTTTTCCGATCAATTTTTTTGCAAAATCATCGAGGCCTGTCCGTACAGTGCCGTCCTGTGCTATCGCTGCCCAGCAGTGTCCCTCTGAAATAAATACTCCTCCGGGGATTGCAAATTCGCCGACATGAACTTTTTCGTCACCCTCAGTCAAATGTGTAATGTGAACACGCGGTTTGAGCTGTCTGTGGATTCTATCCTGCCTCTTTATTAATGATTTTTTGACAAAGTCCAGCAGTTCATCTTCGGTGAATGGTTTTTGTACATAGTCCATCGCTCCCAGTTTCATACAATCGACTGCGGTCTCAACGGTTGCGTATCCCGTTATAATCACAACGTCAATATCCGGACGTAAATGCCTTACCTGCTTGGTGACTTCCACTCCATCCATCTCGGGCATTTTCAAATCCGTAAAGACAAAATCATAATGATGTGATTTTATCAGATTCAGTGCATGATAGCCGGAAGTAACAGTATCAACCGAATAGCCGTCCAGCACAAGTATTTTTCTAAAACTGTCAAGAATGACGTCTTCATCGTCCACGCATAAAATTTTTGCCTTGGGGTTTGAAACTTCGGCGCGTTTAAGGGAAACAGCTTCCTGGCTAAGATCTACATTTACACTTTCGAATAAAATTAATTCTCTTTCTTTACGAAGCTTTTTTTCGTTGATTGTTTTTATAGCGAATCTGATAATGATGTCAGCTATTATGAATACAACAACAGCTAAAATAAAAAGTGGCATAATTATATCTCCTTGAATTAAGAAACTTGGTTTACGTCCTGTCTGAACTGCATGGAATTAATAATTTCATTTCATATGCCGGCTCCGTAGGAATTATTCTGTAAATCCATCCCTCAAAATATGGGTCTTTTTCCAGCAGTTCCGGTTCATCCTTTAACCGTTCATTTATTTCAATAATTGTTCCGCTTATAACGGAATAGAGCTGGTGGATCAATCCGTCTTCGGTTTCAATTTTTACAGCGGTTGTTGCCTGCGTTAAAACTTCATTTACCTGATACATCTCAATATTTTTTATTTGTTCAAGTGTCTTAAGAAAAAAATCCGTTGCGCCCACGAGCACGGTTCCGTCTGTATCCTGATTCATCCAGGCAGAATAACCCAGCCGCAAATATTTTGCGGGGCATGGTACTATCAATACGGCATCCCTTTTAAATTTCTTCATATGGACAAGCTTATTATACTTTATTCCTCTATGAATCACGCTCGTCATTTCATCAACCGTGAATGGTTTGGGTATGAATTCAATTGCTCCTGAGTAAAGCGATTTTACGGCGTTTTCGATTGTTGAAAAGCCGGTAGTCATTATCACAGGTGTATCAATGCCTCTGGATTCGATCTCGGCCAAAAACTGAAAACCGTCCAGACCCGGAAGCATTATATCGCAGATAATCAGGTCAAAATCATTTCCGGAAATTTTTGCAAGGGCGGCATTAGCATCGGTTACTGAATCGTAGGTATAATCTCCCATCATTGCAATTTTGGAAATGGAATCGATCACCACCTGCTCATCATCGATTATTAATATGTTTTTTTGCTCGCTCATCGGAGATCGTTTATTATTTCTCCCTGCGGGAGTCTAACTGAAAATGTTGTTCCCTTACCTAATTCGCTTTGAACGGTTATTGCGCCGTTATGATTGTCTATAATTCCCCAAATAACAGAAAGACCGAGTCCTGTACCGCGCTGTCCTTTAGTTGAAAAGAAAGGTTCGAAAATTTTTGAGATATTTTCCTGAGGAATACCGCTTCCTGTATCGCTGATATCGATCTGAACAAATTTTCTATCGCCGGCTCTATCTACGATATCCCACTTTTGCCACTGATCCTGAAAGGTCGCGCATCCCTCTAAAATCCCCATTTCAGGAATCTGAATCTTATAAACCGGGCCGCTGCATTCCGGACACTTTTCAGCCTTATCTATTAATGAAATACTGCATACCGGGCATGCGAGTGTTAGAGCACTGTTTTTATCAATGGATATTCCAAAAAAATGGCG
>PGYS01000004.1 GCA_002839795.1 Ignavibacteriae bacterium HGW-Ignavibacteriae-3
ATCGCTCTTGTTTTCTTTTTCTGGCAATATAACGTGATCATTAAAGAGGAAGAGGGATTTCTCAGGTCAAAATACGGCAAAAGTTACGAAGATTATTGTGCATCCGTTCCTAAATTAATTCCGAGTTTCAGTAAATATAAAAATCCAGGCCTTGAACAGCCCTTGTATCAATTGAAGAAAGGTATTCGTTCAGAGAGGAGAACTTTTCAGGCCTTCGGAATAATAGTTTTAATAATAGTTGTACGTTATTTGTTGAGTTCAAATTGAAAAAGAAATTAATGATAATTGCCGGAGAAGCATCCGGTGATCTTCACGGCTCAAGTTTAATAACAGAATTGAAACGGTTAGAACCGTCGATGGAAATATTTGGAATTGGCGGCGATAAAATGATCTCCGCAGGGATGAACGCTCAGTTTAACATAAGACAGATGGCGTTCTTAGGGTTCATTGAAGTTTTGAGACATTTACCGTTTATAAGCAGGGTAAGAAAAGAATTGCTTCAGAAAATTGCCTTGGAGAATATTGAAACTGTGGTACTTATTGATTACCCCGGGTTTAACCTGAACCTGGCCAAAAAACTTAAAGAACGGGGAGTAAAGGTTATATACTTTATATCTCCCCAAGTATGGGCCTGGGGAAAAGGAAGAATCGACCGGATAAGAGAGTTAGTCGATCTTATGATAGTTGTTTTCCCGTTCGAGGAAAAAATGTACCGGAAGTACGGCGTCAATGTTGCCTATTCCGGACATCCTTTAATTGAACACGCTGCTAATTATTCATTTCTGTCAAAAGAAGAGTTGTACGAAAAACTCGGCCTTGAGAAAGAAAAAGAAATTTTATTGCTCTTGCCGGGAAGCAGGAAACATGAGATTGACAAAATTTTTCCGGCCTGCATATCAGCCGCTGAGAAACTTTGCGCGGAATTTAATTTGCAGACTGTTATAGCATGTTCCGAAAATATTGATGAACATATTTTTCAGGATCTTACCGGTATAACTAATTATAAATTGGCAAAGGGATTTACATACGACCTATTAAAACATTCACATTTTGGGATTATTAAATCGGGCACTTCCACGCTTGAAGCTGCTTTGTTCCGGCTTCCGTTTATCGTTGTTTATAAAACCAATTTTATTACATATGTATTGGGTAGAATACTTGTACAGATAAAAAATATTGCTATGGCTAACATAATTCTTGAAGAAAACGTAATTGATGAGCTTATACAATATGATGTAAACGATGAAAATATCTTTTTGAAAAGCAGCGCGATCTTGGGAGACGAAGAAAAGTATAATTCAATTAGACGAAAGCTTGGTTTGATAAACGAAAAACTGGGCGGACCCGGAGCTTCAGCGAAAGCCGCCGGTTTAATATTTGCGCGGTTGAATGAAACTAACTGAAAAACAAAGAAATATTTTACGATTTATCGGAATTCGTTTCGCAAGTTTTGCGATCAGATTGCTCATAAAAACATTGCGCATCAGCGTCGTAAACGGTGAGAACATAACTCAGGCGGCAAAAGATAATAATAATTTCGTCTGCGCATTCTGGCACGGGTCCATGATGATTGGCTGGTATATACATCGTCAGAACAATGCCGCGGCATTGGTAAGTATGAGCAGGGACGGAGATGTTCTCGCAGCCATTCTTGAGAAATGGAAGTACAATGTGCTGAGAGGATCTAGTTCCACCGGCGGAAATGACGCCCTGACAGGTATGGTGCTACTGCTGAGAGAAGGTTATACACTTGCAATTACTCCTGATGGTCCTCGAGGGCCGATTTACAAAATGAAGGCCGGCGCCATTATATCGGCAAAGAGATCTAATGTGCCCCTTTATCTTGTCGGAATTGGCATTAAGAAAAAAATCAAACTGAAAAGCTGGGACCATTTTGAAATACCGTTTCCTTTCAGCCGTGTTCTTGTTATCTATTCCGATCCGATACTGATGGATGAAAATCTAAGTTATGAGGAAACAAACCAGAAAATAATTAACTGCGAAACGTTGTTGAACAAACTGCAGAAGGATGCCGAAAAACTTTGTTAGAATTTGTTAAAATATTATTATCACCTGTGGCAGTTGTATATTCCGTTATCACTAAAATCCGGAATTGGCTCTTTGACAAAAACATTTTTCCTTCTACAAAAGTTAAAGCCAGAGTTGTTTCAGTAGGCAATTTAACTGTCGGCGGCTCCGGAAAGACACCGGCAGTAATGATGATTGCGGAGATGCTTAAAACGAAAGGAATAAAAGTTGGGCTTTTAAGTCGCGGTTACGGCAGAAACTCATTGGGATATGTATTCGCAAGCGATGGAAAATCAATGAAAGTTACAGTTGACCAGTGCGGTGATGAAATGTATTTCATGGCGGATGAACTTAAATTGCCGGCAGCAGTAGCTGAGCGCCGAGTGTCGGGGGCCCGGAATTTCATTAAAGATTCGAATATAGAAACTATTGTGCTCGACGATGCGTTTCAGCATCGATGGATATATAGGGATCTTGATGTTGTCATTTTTGATCAGAGATTTTTAGACATGTCCCAGAAATTGGAACAACGGATACTTCCGATTGGTTCTATGAGAGAAAGTTTTAAGTCCCTTGACAGGGCTGATGTTATTATCATTAACAGAAAATTTTCGGATAAAATTGAAATTCCTGAAAAGCTCAAGAAATATTTTGAAGGGAAAATTATTTTTACCGGTTATTATGAGGCCGTAGGAATTTTTGATGTTAAGACTCACCATTTTTTTGAAATGAGCGAATTTCAGGGACAGAAGAGTCTCGTTGTTTGCGGTGTTGCGCGGCCTTTCTCTTTTCTAAATGTACTCGAGAAAAACAAAATAGATTTTACGAATAAGATGATCTTTGATGATCATAAAAATTATTCCCTTAATGAAGTACAGCTTATAAGAAAGAAATTTTATGATACAAATGCATATTCCGTCTTAACTACTCAAAAAGATGCGGTAAAATTCATTCAGTATTCAAAAGAACTGGACGACATAGACATTTACTATCTGAAAATTGAGCTCCGTCTCGATGATCAGAAAAATTTTAATGATATTATATTTAATTCAATTAATAAATAACAATTATCGGAGGATAAGTTAAATGGCTAAAGTAACAAATAAGTATGTGTACTATTTTGGCGGAAAACGTGCTGAAGGAAAAGCCACGATGAAAGAACTGCTTGGAGGCAAAGGAGCTAACCTGGCAGAGATGGTCAATATCGGATTGCCGGTGCCGGCCGGGTTCACAATTACTACCGAAGTCTGCACGGCATATTACAAGAATAAAAGAAAGTATCCCAAAGAGCTTGAAAAACAGGTAAAGGATGCACTTGTAAAAACTGAAAAAGAGATGGGTGCAAAGTTCGGGGATGATGTAAACCCTCTTTTAGTCTCAGTTCGTTCCGGCGCTCGTGCTTCTATGCCGGGTATGATGGAAACAATTCTCAATGTTGGATTGAACAACAAAACCCGTGAGGCGTTAATCGCCAAAACCGGAAATCCGCGCTTTGTTTATGATTCACACCGCCGTCTGATTCAGATGTATTCTGATGTTGTAATGGAAAAAGCTGCCGGCATTGAACCGGCGGAAGGTAAAGGAGTGCGTCAGCAGCTCGAAAAAGAACTTCATAATATGAAAGAAGCGCGCGGTGCAGTAAATGACACGGATCTAAGTGCCGACGATCTGAAAGAATTAATCGAGATCTATAAAGCAAAAGTCCAGGAAGTTTTGGGAAAACCATTTCCGGAAGACCCGATGGATCAACTCTGGGGCGCAGTTTCTGCGGTATTTCAAAGCTGGATGGGAAAACGGGCAATCTCCTACAGAAGAATTGAAAATATTCCGGATGAATGGGGTACTGCCGTAAACGTTCAATCCATGGTATTTGGTAATATGGGAGAAACCTCTGCAACGGGTGTTGCTTTCACACGTAATCCTGCGACAGGTGAAAATTATTTTTACGGTGAATGGCTGGCAAATGCACAGGGTGAGGACGTTGTTGCAGGTATAAGAACTCCTAATCCGATTAATGAAGTGGGAAAGAGCGAGCATACAGCTCATCTGCCCTCACTCGAGATAGCAATGGTGCCTGCTTATAAACAGCTGCACGCAATACAGCGCTCACTGGAGAAACATTACCGCGACATGCTCGATATCGAATTCACGATTCAGGAAGGTCGTCTGTACATGCTGCAGTGCCGCATTGGAAAAAGAAACGGACCCGCTGCCGTTAAGATGGCAGTCGATATGTTTAAGGAAAAAGTAATTACAAAAGATGAGGCAGTGATGCGCGTTCAGCCTTCACAGCTTGATGAACTCCTCCACCCTATCATTGACCCGAAAGTTGAAGTTATTTCATCTATAATAGTCAAAGGATTGCCCGCAGGTCCCGGTGGTGCGTCTGGTCAGGTTGTATTTTCCGCCAACGATGCTGTCGCTTGGGCTAAACAGGGCAAAAGAGTAATTCTTGTTAGAGAAGAAACCAATCCTGAGGACATTGAAGGAATGCGGGCCGCACAGGCAATTCTAACAGGCCGCGGCGGAATGACTTCCCACGCAGCTTTGGTAGCAAGAGGATGGGGAAAATGCTGTATTGTTGGTGCAGGGTCTGTTAAAATAAATTATAACGAAAAATATTTTACTGTTGGTGATGTAACTGTTCGTGAAGGCGATTGGCTTACATTAAACGGTTCCAAAGGAACTGTCTATCTCGGTGAATTGCCTATGATTAAAGCTGCCGAGGAAAATCCTGATTTCCAGGCTTTTATGAAAATTTGCGACTCAATTAGAAAATTAAAGGTTAGAACAAATGCCGATACCCCTGAAGATGCTGCCCGTGCGCGCGCATTCGGTGCGGAAGGAATCGGATTGTTCAGAACAGAACATATGTTCTACGGAAAACATTCGGAAGAACCATTGTTCAAATTGCGCAAGATGATTCATTCAAACACAGAAGCCGAAAGAAGAAGCGCGCTGGATGAACTATTTCCACATGTTAAAAACGATGTAAAGGGAACTCTTGAAGCAATGGACGGATATCCGGTTACATTCAGAACCCTCGATCCCCCGCTTCATGAATTTGTACCAACCAGAATGGAAGAAAGAGAAAAACTTGCACAGAGCCTGGGAATTTCTCTTGATGAATTAAATAAACGGGCAGATTCTCTGCATGAAAATAATCCAATGATGGGTCACCGCGGCGTACGTCTCGGTATAACTTATCCGGAAATTACAGAAATGCAGGTACGTGCAATTTTCGACGCTACTGCTGAATTACTGGCCGAAGGGAAAAAACCTTTCCCAGAGATCATGATTCCGGTAACATGCCATGTAAATGAAATCAGTCATCAGTATAAGATTGTAAACAAAATTCATGACGAAGTATGCGCTAAATTCGGACGGAAAAAAATTCCTCATTTAACCGGGACAATGATTGAAATTCCGCGTGCATGTTTAACTGCCGATAAGATTGCCGAAGTCGCACAGTTCTTCTCATTCGGAACAAACGATTTGACGCAGATGGGATTCGGTTTCTCACGTGATGATATAGGCGGATTCCTTCCGGAATATCTCGAACAGAAAATTCTTCCCGTCGACCCGTTCCAGACAATAGATCAGGATGCGATAGGAAAATTGATGAAGATTGCGGTTGAAGGCGGAAGAGGTACAAGGCCGGATTTGAAAATTGGAATTTGCGGAGAACATGGCGGCGAACCGAAATCTGTGGAGTTCTGTCACAAGATCGGATTGAACTATGTCAGTTGTTCTCCTTTCCGTGTTCCTATTGCACGTCTTGCTGCTGCCCACGCGGTAATTAAGGAGACGAAATCTGTTAAACCGTCAGCAAAAAAATCCTCTGCTAAAAAAGCGGCAAGGAAACCAATTAAGAAAGTATCTAAAAAGAAGTAATATAGTTCTGGGAAGCGATGAAAAATCTTTAAATAAATTTAGTTAATAGATCCTGCCTGAGGAATTCTGAAGAGTATTCCTCAGGTACTCGCTTTGTTTAGAATTTTAAAAGAGGAGAATAGATGAAGTTATCAGAGTTTCAATACAATCTGCCGAAGACGGCAATCGCAAAAAATCCTGTTTCTCCGCGAGATAAAGCAAAATTAATGGTGTTAAATCGCACTACTGGTGATATTGAACAGAAGAAATTTTCTGATATTGTCGGATTTATGCAGAAGGGCGATGTTGTTGTAATTAACCAGACCAAAGTAATGCAGGCACGTTTATTCGGCAAGAAAGAACGTACAAACGCAAAGATCGAAGTCTTCGTTCTTCGTGAATTGAACAAGGAAGAAAACATCTGGGATGTTATTGTCGATCCCGCCAGAAAAGTAAGAATCGGAAATCGGATTTATTTTAATGATAAACTCTGGTGCGAAGTTATTGATAATACTACTTCAAGAGGAAGAACTGTCCGTTTCAACGAAGATGCCGGTGATATCTTTAAGGCAATCGAAAAAATCGGGCATACACCACTTCCTCCGTACATTAAAAGGGATGCAGTAGCCTCCGATAAAGATAATTATCAGACAATATTTGCAGAAGTTGATGGATCAGTTGCCGCACCTACAGCCGGGTTGCATTTCACTCCTTCATTAGTTAAAAAAGCGGAGAAACTCGGTGTTAAGTTCGTCCCTGTTATTCTTCATATCGGCCTTGGTACATTCCGCCCTGTAGAGGTAGAAGATCTTACAAAACATAGAATGGATTCCGAATATTTTGAGATTCCGGATGAAACAGCTAAAGTTATCAACAAAGCCCTGGATGACAAGAAAAATGTTTTTGTTGTTGGAACAAGCACATGCAGAGCTCTTGAAAGCAGCGTAACGGCGGATGGTTTTGCAAAACCGAATTCTGGCTGGACGGATAAATTTATTTTCCCTCCTTACGAATTCAGAGTTACAAAAAAACTTATTACTAATTTTCATCAGCCGGAATCTACACTGATGATGCTTGCGGCTGCATTCGGCGGTTACGATCTTATAATGAAATCTTACAAGAAAGCCTTGAAAGACGGGTATCGGTTCCTGAGTTACGGCGATGCGATGCTTATTATTTAATTAGAAGAAAATTTGGATCTTTCCGATGAAAATATTCGTAATCATACCTTCGGGGGGAAGCGGAATACGCGCCGGATCGACTTTGCCTAAACAGTATATGCAGTTCGGCGGAAAGGAGCTGATTGCTTATACAATTGATGTGTTCCAGCAATGCGGCTTGATAGATGAGATTACCATCTCTGCTCAGACAGAATTTTTGGATCTCTTAAAAGATATAAAAGAGAAATTCTCTTTCACAAAGATCAAAAATATTGTGGAGGGAGGAATCGACAGGCAGCATTCGGTTTTTAATGCACTAACTTCTCTGAATGCGAGTGAGGATGATTTGATCATTGTTCATGACGCGGTCAGGCCTCTTCTTCCCGCCGCCATTCTGATAAAATCAATTGAAACCGCGAAGGAGTTCGGCAGTGCTGTTGTTGCTATTAAAGCCAGAGATACTCTCGTCAGGGGCAGCGGTTCGGTCATAAGTTATGCCGAAAGAGAGGAATTCTACTATGTTCAAACTCCCCAGGTGTTCCGGTACAAAATACTTCTTGAAGCGATGAGAAAGAGCATGTCGGATAATTTCATGGGTACTGATGAATCAATGCTGGTTCACAGAATGGGCCATAGCGTTAAAATTGTTGATGGCTCCTTTGTTAACTTTAAGATTACGTGCCAGGATGACATTAAACTATTTCGCTTAATTGCCGAAAATAAAGGAGGGGTTTGATTCCCTTGTGTCTAAAGTACTTTTTTTCTAAGTTTAGTAACATTTAAGTTGGAAAGCAGATGTTAAACCTCATTTTCGTTATTATACTCTCTTATTTAGCGGGCTCAATACCTACAAGTATAATTATCAGCAAACTTGTGCGTGGAATAGATATTCGAGAACACGGCAGCGGTAATGCCGGCGGATCCAATGTGTTCAGAATTCTCGGCTGGAAATATGGAATTCTTGTAATTCTGCTGGACGCATTAAAAGGAGCTCTTGCTGTTATCCTAATCGCCAGATTATATTTGGACAGTTTCCCGTTTACAAATATTACACCTTTCGATGACTTCACGCTTGTTCAGATTATATGCGGAGTCGTCGCGGTAATGGGACACATATGGACCGTCTTCGCCGGATTTAGAGGCGGAAAAGGAATAGCAACCGGGCTTGGTGTTCTTATAATGATTGTAACTATTGATATGGCACTTGCTCTCGGTGTATTTTTTCTTGTAGTTTCATTATCCAGGTACATTTCGCTGGGCTCAATTGCGGCTGCAATTGCTGTTCCGGTAATTCTTGTAATTCGAGAAAATATCTTCGGAATTGACATTCAGGGATATCACACAGTTTTACCATTTACAATTGCTCTTGCATTGCTGGTGATCTATACACACCGCAAAAATATAAACCGAATTATACATGGCAGCGAAAGCAAAATTTCATTTGCAAAAAAGAAATCGGTCTAAATGAAAATTTCGGTTCTCGGAGCTGGCGGCTGGGGAACTACCCTGGCCATTTTACTTCATTTCAACGGACATGAAGTAACTCTCTGGGAATACAAACGCGCTTACGCCAAGACTCTAGGCCGTTCGAGAGAAAATAAAGATTACCTTCCCGGCATTAAAATTCCAAAAGAGATTTACATTACTCACTCCCTTTCAGAGAGCTGTGAGAACAAGCATATGATCGTTCTTGCAGTACCGTCTCAATTTATTCGGGGAGTATTGAAAGAAATGAAACGTTATGATTTCCATGATACAATTTTTGTGAGTGTTGCTAAGGGAATCGAGAAAGGTACTTTGCTTACAGTATCACAGCTTATCAAAGACGAGCTAAAAAACTTACGCTTAGAAAATATCGGCGTTCTTTCCGGTCCAAGTCATGCTGAAGAAGTGGCTAAAAAAATTCCTACAGCAGTTGTTGCCGCATCGGATGATCCTTTTACGGCGAGGCAGATCCAATCGGCATTTATAACCTCCTACTTCCGGGTTTATTCCACAACCGATACTCTCGGGGTTGAATACGGAGGCGCACTAAAAAATGTTATCGCGATCGGCGCAGGAATTATTGACGGTGCTAAATTCGGAGATAATACTAAAGCCGCTATTATGACCCGCGGTATCGCGGAAATTTCTCGTCTTGGAATCGCACTCGGCGCCAGACCGGAAACATTTTCAGGATTATCGGGAATGGGCGATTTAATAGTAACCTGCATGAGTAAGCACTCTCGTAACCGTTTCGTGGGTGAGCAGCTCGGACGGGGATATAAATTAAAAGACATTCTTAAAAAGATGCAGATGGTAGCAGAAGGTGTTGAAACCTGCCGCTCGGTACATCAGCTCTCTGAAAAGCATAAAATCGAAACACCAATCGCAAAAGCAGTTTACAAAATATTATTTGAAGAGAAAGATCCCACCAAAGCTACATATGAATTAATGACCCGCGATATGAAAGCTGAGGATGAATAATTCCGGTTACCGGAAATCATTGCCTACTTACCTTCCAAATTTTTAATTATATTTCTCCCAGGACAAAACAAATTCAATTGATTCATGCCAGATAATCTTTCTATGTCGGTTCAATATTTAAAATCCGTCGGTCCGAAACGAGCGGAATCATTTTCCAAGATTGGAATCAACACGATTAAAGATCTCCTTTTCTACTTCCCATCCCGCTATTTAGACCGGTCAACAATATTGAATTGTGTAAAAGTGGTACAGCATGTAGTAAACGGCTACATCGGAGAAGTTACAATCGTTGGCGAAGTGATTGATTCTGAAATTCACTATTATAATAGAAAGCAGGTTTTCAAGGTACGCATGAAAGATCAATCTGGGTTTTTCGACTTGGTCTGGTTCCACGGTGCGAAATATTTTAAGGATGTATTTAATCCCGGGAATCATTTTGCTGTCTCCGCCAAACCTGTTTTAACTAAATATGGTCATATTCAGTTCGTTCATCCCGATTTCGACAGGTTAGCCGAAAGCGAATCAAAAGATTTCCTGAATACCGGGAGAATTATTCCGTTTTACAGAGTTCAAAAGGAATTGAGGGAATCAAATTTAGGAGACTTAAGCCTTAGAAGAATTATAAATCAGGCCGCAGAGACTTATTCATCAAAACTGGCTGAATCGCTCCCTGACTCTATTATAAAAAAGAATAATCTAATGGGAATTATAGAAACTGTTCAGACACTTCATTCTCCCAAAGATTATATATCGCTCGAAATTGCTAGAACGAGACTCAAGTTTGAGGAACTTTTCTATTTTGAAAGTCTTGTAGCAATGCGTAAACAGATTTTCAAAGAAAAGAAGAAAGGATTTTCATTTGTAACAAAACCTGAGCCTCTGAGAAAATTCCTGAAAACTCTGCCGTTCGAACTCACCGAAGCACAGTTAAAAGTGCTCAGCGAAATCAGAAAAGATCTTGAAAGTGAAAGACCTATGAACCGCCTGCTTCAGGGAGATGTTGGAAGTGGAAAGACTATCGTCGCTCTTATAAGCATGCTCATTGTCGTTGAAAATAACTTTCAGGCGGTACTAATGGCTCCGACTGAAATATTGGCCGATCAGCATTTTAAAAGAATTTCTGAACTTGTTGCTCCTCTCGGATTAAAAGTAGATGAATTGATCGGGGGGCAGAAAAAATCTGAGCGGGACATAATTTTAAAACGGATCGCTGAAGGTAAAACAGATATTGTCATCGGTACTCATGCTCTTATACAGGATAATGTAAATTTCCATAAACTTGGACTAACAGTAATTGATGAGCAGCACCGCTTTGGTGTTATGCAGCGGTCCAATCTTGTGGAAAAGGGATTACAGTCCGACGTTCTGATAATGACAGCCACACCTATTCCCCGGACACTGACCATGACAATATATGGCGATCTCGACATTTCGGTGATCGATCAGATGCCTAAGAACAGAAAACCAATCAAAACAATTTTACGGGGTGAGAAAAAACTTCCGGACATATATGAGTTCATACGCTCTAAATCCAAAGACGGATACCAGACATTTCTCGTCTATCCATTAGTAGAGGAATCTGAAAAGATAGAACTCAAGGCGGCGCAGTCATATTTTGAGGAATTATGCCGGGACCAATTAAGCGACCTACGGCTCTGTCTGATCCACGGCAGAATGAAATGGCAGGAAAAAGAAAAGATCATGTTCGATTTTGCCGACAAGAAATATGATGTACTCGTTTCGACCACGGTAATTGAGGTTGGAATAGATATTCCGGATGCTAACATAATTGTAATCAACGATGCTTTCCGGTTTGGACTTTCTCAGCTTCACCAATTGCGCGGAAGAGTCGGCAGGAGTCAGAAGCAGGCGTACTGCATTCTGGTTTCATCCGATGCGCATGCAGTCAAATCTAATCAGTTTAATTTTAATTTCGATTACCTCTCACCTGAGCAGATTGAAAGGAATAAATCTTTAATTCGTCTTAACGCAATGGTCAAGCACACTAGCGGATTTGAACTTGCTGAGATTGATATGAAGCTGCGCGGACCGGGAAATATTTTCGGGACTCAGCAAAGCGGGCTGCCTGAATTAAAGTACGCCAATATAATTGAAGATACGGAATTATTGATCTCGGCAAGAGCCGTTGCATTTGAAATCATAGAGAAGGACCCCACGCTTAACCTCGCTGAGAACTCATTGATCAAAAATATTCTTAGAGAAAATTACTATCAGCATCTTCAGCTTTCCCGGATTGCCTGAAAAATTTTTCTCAAAGGAGTCGACCCTCGCCTTATTTTTTTCTTATCACTCATCATGCCAAAAAATATTTTCCTAAAAAATATTTTCCGCAATTGATTGCAAAGAAAATATAATTCATTATATTTCTGATAGAAAATTTCGGAAGGAATCAATATTAGTTCGCATCTGCCAAATAAAAGATTAAAAGTTGTTCTCACATATAACATAAAACCGGAAATAAGATTTTCCGACACAACACCTCTCACTCTTCCAGAAAAACAAGCAGAAACTTTGAATGATACTTACGCTGAGTGGGATACTATTGAGACAATTAACGCACTGAGAGATGCTCTTGCATTAAATCATGACGTTACAATGATCGAGGCTGATGAAAGCGCTTTCGAAAAATTTAAATCCCACAGGCCTCAGATTGTTTTTAACGTTTCTGAATGCGCCAACAGTACTAGCCGAGAAGCTCAAATTCCCGCAATGCTGGACATGCTTCAGATTCCATACACCGGATCTGATCCGTTGACGCTCACAACCTGTCTTGACAAGGCCCGCACAAAGGAAATATTATCGTACCATAAAATTCCAACATCAAGATTTTTACTGGTTGAGTCTCCTGATGATCTCGCTCACTTCAATCTGAATTTCCCGGTAATGATTAAACCCGTGGCTGAAGGCTCCAGCAAGGGTATTTTTAATTCTTCACTCATTTACAATCCCGCTGAATTGGCTGATCGTGTTCTTCCCAATCTTACCCTGTATAAGCAGCCCGTTCTAATAGAGGAATTTCTTCCCGGAAGAGAATTTACAGTTGCAATGCTTGGAAATAATTCCGACACTGAAATATTGCCGATAGTGGAAATAAATCTTAATGAGCTTCCAAAAGAGCTTGCACCCATATATTCATACGAAGCCAAATGGATTGCAGACACGCGTGAGAATCCTTTAAACATTTTTAGCTGCCCGGCTGAAGTAGATGAAAATCTCGCAGCAAAAATCCGGGACGTGGCCCTCAAAACTTACAGAGTACTAAGATGCAGGGACTGGAGCCGTATTGATATCCGTCTGGATGCCGATGGTGAGCCGAATGTTATTGAGGTTAATCCCCTGCCCGGAATTCTTCCCGATCCGATGGACAATTCCTGTTTTCCCAAAGCTGCCAGGGTACACGGTCTTTCATACGAGGAAATGATTAACAGAGTATTATTCATAGCGGCAAAGAGATATAATTTATTATGAACCTTGAACAGAAAATATTGATATGTTATAACGAACCAACCCGTTATTACGATAACTACCTTGGGAAAGGCGTCTCCGATTCCGATAGTAATGTGGATCTTTCCGAAAGGGAGTTCCTCAAACAGATTGAAATGATAAAAAAATCTCTTTCTAAGAAATATATGAGCGTTGAAGCGCTTGCTGTTAACAGCGATATCAAAAGCGCTATGAAAAAAATTAGTCATTTTTCTCCGGATATAATTTTCAATTTCGTCGAAACTGTTGAAGGTAATTCGAATTTTGAGAGCTTTATAGCCGGTATGTTTGACCTTCTCGAAATCCCGTTTACCGGGAACGGAGCTATAACACTTGGCAACTGCCTGGTCAAGTCCAGAACAAAGCAGATTCTTCAGGCTCACGGCATCAGAACACCTAAACATTTGATTGCCGAGATAAATGCATTTCCCGAATTTGAAAATTTTCATCTTAAGTTTCCTGTCATTCTTAAACTTGCGCGCGAGGACGCGAGTATCGGAATCTCAGAATTCTCTGTAGTACAGAATTTTACTGCGATGAATGAAAGATTGGACTATCTCTTCAAGTCATTCAACCAGGAAGTGATAATTGAAGAATATATTGACGGGCGCGAATTAAACGTAGCGATTCTGGGGGAAAAAGTTTTACCGATATCTGAAATAAGATTTGATGGATTACCGGACGAATTTCCGAAAATTGTTACTTACGAGGCAAAGTGGTCTCCTGAAAGTGTTTATTTCAAGAATACTGTTCCAAGATGTCCGGCACCGCTTGATGATCAGCTCAGACAAAAAATTGAAAAGATGGCTCTTGAAGCATTTGAGGCTTTGGAGTGCAGAGACTACGTCAGAGTAGATATCAGATTAAATCAAAGAAATGTTCCTTATGTGATAGAAGTAAATCCGAACCCAGATATCTCCCCGGATACCGGCTTTGTCAGATCGGCCGCCGCCGCGGGAATCGGTTACGATGAACTTCTATTTAAAATATCAACTTTTGCACTAAAGAGAATTACATATGATACGCAAGCTGCGAGCTGAAGATAGAACACAACTCGTCTCTATAATTGAGAAGACGGATAATTTCAGTGACGACGAAAAAAAAGTCGCTATTGAACTGATCGATGAAGCTGCAGCAGATCCGGATCATGAATATTACAATGTATTTGTCTCTGAAAATGACAACAAAATTGACGGGTACCACTGTACCGGAAAAAGAGCTTTAACGGACGGCGTGTTTGATCTATTCTGGATAGTAGTAGATGACTCTACTCAAAATAAAGGAATCGGGAAACAGCTTCTGGAGCATTCTGAACTATTTGTAAAGGAAAATAAAGGGAGATGGATACTTGCCGAAACCTCTTCCAAAGAGAGTTACAATGCCACAAGAAAGTTTTACTTGAGAAATAATTATTCGATAGTATCCCAGATTGAAGATTTTTACGCGGTAAAAGACAGCTTGATTGTCTTTGGCAAATATTTAAAAACATAAACGGCAATATATAAAGGGAACTATCATGGAACTCTGGCAGCAAATGGTTAGAGACAGCGTTCACTCTGTTGATCAGCTTGTGGAAAAGTTCGGGATCGACAGAACAGTAGCAGAGGGCTTGGATGAATTTTTCCAGGCACGTATTAATCCATACTATCTTGGTCTGATTCGTGAGCCGGGCGACCCTATCTGGAAGCAGTGCGTGCCGGATAAAGCCGAGCTTGATGATCTTGATGGATTTGAAGATCCGCTCCAGGAAGACAGAATGAGCCCGGTTCCGAATATCACTCACCGGTATCCCGACAGAGCACTATTCCTTACTACAAGCCAATGCGGGATGTACTGCAGATTCTGCACAAGAAAAAGAAAAGTAGGTAACTCAGATAAAATTTCGATGAAAGAACTTGAATCTGCTTTCAAGTATCTCGAAAAACATACCGAGATCAGAGATGTAATTATGTCCGGCGGCGATCCGTTAATGCTTACAGATGTGATGCTCGAAAAAATCTTAAAAAGATTGCGTCAGATTCCCCACCTCGAGATAATTCGTCTGGGGACCAAAATGCCTTGCGTACTTCCGCAGCGTATCACCCCAAAGCTGGTTGAGATGATAAAGAAGTATCACCCTATATACGTGAATACACATTTTAATCATCCATGGGAGATAACGCCTGAAAGTACCAAAGCATGCGAGATGCTCGCGAACGCAGGTATTCCGGTAAGCAATCAGGCAGTGCTCATGAAAGGCGTTAATGACGACGCCGATGTTATGAAAGAATTATTCCAGAAATTGCTCAAGATCAGAGTAAGACCGTATTATCTGTATATGGCTGATGAAACCCGCGGCGCTAATCACTTCCGAACCTCGCTCGACAAAGGTTTGGAGATAATGCAGAAGCTTCGCGGCTATACAAGCGGACTCGCGATTCCCCACTTTGTAATTGACGCACCCGGAGGCGGAGGCAAGATTCCGATTTTACCACAGTATGTTCTGCATCGCGACGAAGACAGAGTCGTAATGAAAAATTACAAGGGCGAGATTTTTGTTTATCGTGAAGCTCATAACGGCGAGGCCAAACCTCAAGTGAACATTCCGGTTGAAATCGTAGCCAAAAGTAATGGATCCAATGGAAACGGATCAAACGGAAATGGATCGAATGGTAATGGGTCTAACGGGAACGGTTCATCCAAGAAGCCGAAGAACTATAAAGAAAAAGTTGAAGTAACGGAGATTGCCACAAGCAATAATTGACAACGTTTTTTGTGGTCATCCCGACGAATGTCGGGATCTAATATAAAATCAAAAATCCCGGTTAAGCCGGGATTTTTTTCATGTGTCATTCGATTAACTACTATCAGTTTATTTTAATAATATTTCTGTCAGATCCTTTTCTAAACTTTCCTTTGGCGTTTCAATTATTCTGCCAATTTCATTACTATCACGATAAAAGATAAATGTTGGTACAAGCTTGATATCCAGTTTTTCTGCTTCTCCGGCGGGATCTTTCTTGTTTCTGTCAACACAAATTAAAGTAAGGTTTTTCTGATCATATCCAAGCAGATCCAGAATTTTGTAAAAACGGGGTACTTCCCTTTTGCTGTCACTGCACCATGTTCCCATAACAAGCGTAATCTTCACAATTTTCATCTTAACTGAAATATCTTTCAGTGAGGCTGAATCGACCGAATACATATCCATTTCGGAATCAAACCACCAGGAAAAATTTGAATCGGCAAAAGCGGTTCTGTCGCATAAACCGAGAAGTATCGGCTTGCCCGATTTATCATCAACGGATATTTTGTTTTTCTCCTTTGCGGAAAGGACAGAAGTAAAAAGAAAGAAAAAAACAAAAGAAGGAAGAAAGAAGGAATGCAAAAACTTTTTCATACTCGCCTCTTAATTTGAATTGTTCGATTTACGAACATCAAGCCCCCAGTATAATTTATTCCTGAGAATTTCAAAATAATTGGTCCTGTTGGAATGAACCAGACGGACAGATTGCCCGCTCCTTTGAATATTAATAACGGCAGGCGAATCAAAAAATACTACACGCTGGCCATCGCAGCTGACCTGAATCTTCTCTGAAGGAGAGTTTACAATGACAGATACTTTCTGGTTGCTCGATATTACAAGCGGGCGCATTGTTAATGTATGGGGGGCTATCGGACTTATAGTGATGACGTCTGCTTTCGGATTTACTATTGGACCGCCGGTTGAAAGAGAGTACCCCGTTGATCCCGTAGGTGTAGCAACAATAAGCCCGTCTGCCGAAAAAGTAGCAACATAATCATCGTCTACTTTAACTGTCAGTTCTATCATTTTGGGCCAGGGACCCTTATCAATTACAAGATCATTGATTGCGTACAGTTCTTCTCCGCAGCATTCGCCTAACAGAGTCATTCTCTCTTCGATCACATAATTTTTGGTCTTTAAATCGTGGAGAAATTCTGTAAAACCGGCAAGATCAAACTCAGCGAGGAAACCTAATTTGCCGAAATTCACACCAATTATAGGAGTGCTCGAATGACGCATTTCATATGCGGTATTCAGCATTGTACCATCGCCTCCGATAGAGACAACCATATCGCATCTTTTGCCCAAGTCGTCATGCGACAGGAATATTGAGTCATCTTTGAGTTTCTTTTCATATTGAAGTAAAGAGTCACTCAGGATACAGTCGAATCCATTCTGATGAATCTGCCCGATAATCTTTATTACTATATCTAGGATTTCACTCTTGGAAATATTGGGGATGATACCGATAGTCATTTCGATTTTTCTCTATTGAGTTCCCAAAGTTTTACATACTTGGTAAATACATATAATGATGAAAATGCCGCAAGAATAATTCCGTGCATTCCATCAAGAAAACCTAAACGTAAAATATACATTTTGAAGAAAAGAAAAAGCGGCCGCAAAAGGATATCGTTTAATCCTGCTCTCTTTCCCTTTTCATTTAGCTCTTTAGCAGCAAGCGTAGTGTAAAGATTAAATTTCTTGAAATAGTGCTCAATTGAGGGGTCGGTGAAATGATTCATATCATTTTTAAGATGACCTAACCCGCCCTCAAATGTAAGGTGCTCATGCACTTCCTTATCTTTGAAGGCAGCAAACTTTTTATCGAATAGGCGCGTTACACGGGCCGGATACCAGCCGCTATGCTTTATCCACTTTCCAAGGAAGAAGGCCCGTCTGGCGACATCGTAGGCCCTCAGATCGGGTTTGACAGCTTTGAATCGTTTCAATTCTTCAACCAGCTCGGGAGTCAGTTCCTCATCCGCGTCGATCCATAGAACCCAGTCATTTGTGGTTTTGCCGATGGCATAGTTCTTTGTCTTGGCGTAGCCCATCCAATCCACTTTTTCACATTTAACAATGGAATATGACGAGGCAATCTGAAAGGTCCCGTCCTGAGTTCGAGAATCAACCAGCACGATAATTTCGTCTGCGATTGAAAGCTGACTGTCGATGCATCTCCGGATATTTGATTCTTCATCACGGGCGATAATTATAGATGATATTTTAATCCGATCACTCACCCGTTCGGCTCCCGCTATCTTGAGATTTCAAATGAGATTTGTAGAAAGCAATATTTAAGCCAAGTGTAAACCATATCATGGTAATTATTTCCTGATCGCCGAAATTCCACTCGCCTAGACCGGAGAATAGAAAACCGATAAATACACCCGCGGTTCCAAGCGAATAGGATGAAACAAAGGGAATATTTTTAACCGCCCGGAATATTTTAATATTAAGGAGATGTATTTTGACAAACATAAATATTACAGCAGAAAATCCGAATAACCCAAGAATAACAAGGAAATGCATATAATTATTATGGAGATGGCCAAAGTTTTGTTTTAGATAAGGGTCCTTGTATTCCGAATAGACTTTATTAAGATCTATATCCCCAACCCCAAAAATGGGATGGGACGCAAAGATTTTAAGTCCGGTGCGCCACTGATCAAAGCGTTCGATATTAGTATCGTGATATGGATCGAAAATTGACGTCAGCCGGTTTCTCTTATAGTATGAGAAATAGAATTGTTCTCCGGCAATTTTAAAATCTGTTGGTGAATAATTCAGTTGAGCGATTTCCCTAAAATGCAGAGGCTGTTTCGCATTATTATCAGCGGAATAAATAATCCCGTTCATAGTGCACGCGAATATTTGTTCCCGATAAATTTCCATCCGGAAAATTCCCTTCAATTTCTGGGATGCTACTTTTCGCAGTTTACCCTCAGCTATCTTGTATTGAAGAAATTCATCATCGCTCTGAAAATAAACCATCTTGTTGCTGAGGTATAGATAGCCATTTGGAGATTTATTAACAACCGAATCTACAGCCTCGACGGGAAAACCGTCCCTCACTTTATATAGTCTTAGTATGTTTTTTTCCGGAGTGAAGGAAACAAACCATGAAGAGTCGCAATCAAAATTAGTAATTCCCTTCATACTTGAATAATGGGCTTTAACGGCAATTTTATCCGGATGTTTAAAGATCGTCAATCCGCTGTCCAGATCCGCGACATAGAGATTGTTACTTCTGGTTTTTATATCGTAAGTAATCCCGGTGGTATAAAATGATTTCTCCTTTTGATACTGACCATCAGCACCTTTTTTAAGCAGTATTATGCGTGAATCAATCAGATATGAATAAAGTAAATCATCTCTCCACTTATTGACAATGATCGCGGGTGACGGTGTTTCGATGGTCTGAACAAGTCTGTCGTTCTGATATACGGCAATTCCATTTTGATGATCGGCGACAAGAATGGAAATGCCATCTGCCATAACTCTGCTTGCCCTTCCGCCGGTAGCATATGAATTATTCTCTACTAATTTATCGTCTTCATAATCATATCTGTAAATTTTGCTCTCATTTTTAAAATAAAATAGTGCAAGAACTGCAAGAGCGAATATCGGAACGAGAAGAATCCACTTCCTTTTCAATAAGATAATAACAATAATACCTGCAGCGGCGCCAAGCCATGCGGCACGGGTATAGCTGGAAAAAAGCCCGGTGGCAGAGACCACAAAGGCCGCAATATAAAACACGCGAATTTTGAGTTTAGCTCTCTCATTTAGCATCAGAGCGAACAGAAATATTGTAGTTATACTCATCAATCCGCCGGCCGTCATCACATATTGAAACGGAGATGGCCCCTTTGCCTCTATACTGTATAATTGAGCAACAAAATGCTCGTAAGCAATTATGATGTAAACGACCATCGTAATCAATGCGGCGCCAAGATAAATCTTAAAATAAAGTTTGGCCCTCTCGGAATCATTAACTGAGGCGGCAACAGTATAAACTATTGGAATAAGTACCAGCCTTTTGAAAAAATTCTGGAATGCCTGCGTATGGTTAATAGAGAAGAGTGCAGAGATAAATTCGGCAGTTAAGAAAAGAGCGAATGAAATCTCAAGTCCGTTTTTTTCAAATTTATTTTCACGATTTAGTGAATATCGTGCTATCAATAAAAATAAAGCAAAAAAATATCCGATCTGATTTGCGAAAATCGAATTTGTAAGACTGATAATAAAGAGAATTATCAATCCAAATATAAATTTGTCAATCGTGTCGATTGTTTTTTTCTTTACGGGCATTGTTTAATCTCTAAATTGCAGAGCATATAATTTTTTATAGATTCCGTTTTCCTGCTTCAGTAGTTCTTCATGTTTTCCGTCCTGAACAATTTGACCCTGCTCAAGAACAAGAATTCTATCCGCATTTCTGATTGTACTCAGGCGGTGCGCAATAACAAATGTTGTTCTTTCCGCCATAAGTCTTTCAATAGCCTGCTGGACCAGCACTTCGGATTCATTATCAAGGGCCGATGTAGCCTCATCAAAAATCA
Source organism: Ignavibacteriae bacterium HGW-Ignavibacteriae-3 (assembly GCA_002839795.1). Taxonomy (GTDB): domain Bacteria; phylum Bacteroidota; class Ignavibacteria; order Ignavibacteriales; family Melioribacteraceae; genus Fen-1258. The sequence continues at coordinate 20,385 of PGYS01000004.1, forward strand.
TGATAGGAGGATTTTTAAGCAGTGCACGCGCAATAGAAAGGCGCTGCCTCTGCCCGCCGCTAAGTTTTGTACCCTTTTCTCCAACAATGGTTTCGTAACCATTAGGGAGCTCAAGAATAAAATTATGAGCATTGGCTGCCTTGGATGCGGCGATAATTTTTTCATCGGAACATTCACTTATTCCGTAAGCAATATTGCTTCTAACCGATTCATTAAATAGAACTGTTTCCTGCGTTACAATTCCCATCAATTTTCTTAAATCTTCAAGACGGATCTCTTTAATGTCGGTTCCATCAAGAGTTATTTTGCCAGATGTAGGATCATAAAAACGCGGTAGCAAATCAACACAGGTTGTTTTACCGGCGCCGCTGCTGCCGACAAATGCAATAACATCACCTTTATTTACATTCAGATTTATATTATCAAGAACAAGTTCGGGGCTGTCTTCGTAATGAAAAGATACGTTTTGAAATTCAATTCTGTTTTTGAAATCATCCACTGAGACCGGAGATTCGATATTCTTGATTGCCGGTTCCGTATCTAATATTTCAAATACTCTCTCTGCGGCGGCGCTGGATTCCTGAATTCTGTTATTTACTGAACTTAGTTCCTTTATAGGCGGCATCATCTGAAAGATTGCCAGAAGAAAAACAATGAATTCGCTGGCATTCAGTGTTTTATCTTCCAATACGAGCTGGCCTCCGTAATAGATCATTGCACCGCCCACAATAACGCTCAGAAATTCAGTGAGGGGAGAGGCTATGTTCCTAACCCGGGCCATTTTAAGAACCAGTTTAAAGAAGCTTTGCGTCTGAGTCTTAAATTTTTTGTTTTCGTAATCTTCCATTCCGAATGCTTTGACAATCTTTACGCCGGTAATTGTTTCGTGAAGAGTAGTTGTTATATCGGACATCTTTTCCTGGAGCCGGCCGCTTTGCTTCCGGAGTATTAATCCGATCCAGCTTATTATTCCGATTGTAAATGGAAGGACAAAAAGAGAAAAAAGTGTCAGCCTCCAGCTGATAGAAAGAGCCAGTCCGATGAAAAACAGTATAGTTAATGGTTCTCTAATCAAATTTAGAAAAACAGCGGAAACACTTGACTGCACAACATTAACATCATTTGTAATTCTTGAAATTAAATTCCCGGTTTTTTCATTCTTGAAATAACTCATGGGCAGTTTATGAAGATGAACATAGGATTCATTCCTGAGGTCGCGAATCATTCCCTGCTCTACATAGGCAAGAAAATAGGCCTGGAGATAACCAAATACGTTTTTAAGGAAAAAAGCCAAAATAATCAGAATACATATTTTTAATAGAATTTCCCTTTCGCTTCCGCTGAATAGATAAGCTTTAACATACGCCGCTATTTCGTTTCCCGCATTTGAGAACCAGCTGGTTACAGAAGGAGTATCAATTGATCTTGAAATAACTTCCGGCTGTTTCTGAAGCGCTCCTTTCTCCTGGAATAATGTGTTCAGAAGCGGGATAAGCATGTATACAGAAACCGTATTTAAAAAAGCATACAGAATGGAAAAAAGCACGGAAGCGGAAAGATGTTTCCGGTACGGTCTGATATATTGTAAAACCCTTCGGTATGTTGTCATCAGATTCTCATAGTGAAAGATTATTTAATCCGCATCCGCTGTACATTGTAATAGTATGAATGATTTTATCCCTGTTGTAATTGTAGATGGCGATTCTAGAAGTATTATCCGAGCGTTCATCAAAAAATAACAACTTTCCATGAACCAATATATTTTCATAATCGAAACCGGAAAATGTCCGGACAAGTTTCTTCGTAACCGCATCAATAACAAAAAGTTCAGAAGACGAAGTGAATTTTAAATTCCGTTCTTTTTCATTTTTATATTCAGTAATAATGAAAAGATAATCCCCGTCATCTGACCAGCGTGCATCCAATATCTTTCCGCGCAAAGTTAGTGTAAGTTGTTCCGATTTCTCATCAAAATCCCTTAAGTAAATGTAAGATTCTCCCTGCGAATATACTTCACGAAAACGGAATCGGCTGTTCGGAGAAATAAAAATAGGGGTTCTTGAAGGCGGAGCCGGAAAACCGCCGCTTAGCAGATCATACTTTCTTTCAAGTGTTTTGCCGGTCTTACCTTTTAAATCATACGAATGGATTTTTTGAATAACTGTCCTGGAATTAATTGTATCAATCCTGGAAAGATTGACTTTAAACGTGTCCCTGTTTTCCCAGTAAGTGTATAATTGCACACCATTTCCCAGGGATTCTATCTCCAGGTTGAGCTCTTCTTCCGGTCTAAATAAAAACACTTTTACTCCATTCACAAAATGCATTCCCCTCTGATTTCCATAGCTCCTTGCAGTTGTTATGAAAGCTGTCGAATGATCGCTGGAATGATTCAGAGAAATAACTTTGGTTCCATAATTACTCCATTCGATTTCTGTCTGATTATTAAGCAGGTTATAACTGAAGACAGATGGTCTCTCAAGGTATTTTGAGACGAACATGACATTTGCATAGGAATCAAAGACTGGTTTGCCGTCCCGTGTTATTTTATAATTTTTTTTTATAATCTTTTGTGTAAAGAGATCAAAAGCTGTTTGCCCTGCCTGAAAAGAAGATGAGAACCTGCCGTAATAAAGTTTGTAATTCCTGTCATATATTTTTTCAATTCTTAAATCATTGTAGAGTACTGTATTTAAAGCGGAACGAAAATTTTCAATTTGATTTCTCCTTTCAAATTCGCCTAACAGAATGGAATATGGTTTTTGTTTGTCCTTAAATCCAGTATTTTCTTTTTCGGCGCAGAAAACCAAGGCAAGTATTACAACAATCATCCCAAAAGCCGATATATTTTTCCAGGGTAATTTCATATTGTTAAAATAAGAATAAGATCTGCAAAATTAACCTCGGGGATGATGATCCCGATGGACCTGTTTAATATAATTACGGTCTATATGCGTATATATTTGAGTTGTTGAGATATCAGCATGTCCCAGCATCTCCTGAACCGCCCTCAGATCGGCCCCACCTTCCAAAAGATGAGTAGCAAATGAATGGCGAAAAGTGTGAGGATGGATTTCGCGGGTTATCCCGGCCTTAGACGCATATTGCTTTACGATATTCCATATTGCCATACGGCTGAGCTTTGTGCCCCGTTTCTGATTTAAAAAAACAAAATTTTGAGTTGTTGATTTCTTTTCAAGATGCGGCCGGGAATTGAGTAAATATTTTTTTAGCCATTCAATAGCACTGCTTCCCAGAGGTACAATTCTTTCTTTGGAGCCTTTACCAAGCACCCGTACTACTTCATCCTCAAAATAAAGATCATTCAGTTTCAGATTCACTAGTTCAGAAACACGCAGTCCTGATGAGTATAATGTTTCAAGAATAGCTTTATCGCGTAATCCTCCAACATCATTAACGTCAGGCGCGTTAAGCATTTTTTCAATTTCCGCAAAAGATAATACAGCCGGAAGTTTCCTTCCGATCTTAACAGGTGTTAATTTATCCGTTGGATTTTTTTGAATGTATCGATTGGTTTCTAAATAACGGAAAAATCCTCTAAGGGAGGAAACATATCTGGCGGATGTGGAACTATCAACTCCCAATTCCCTCTGTAATTTCAAATAATCGAACAAATTATTCGCATCAACATTATCAAGATCTGTTATTCCCGCTTCCTTGATATATTTAATGAATTTAGTCAGATCATTTTTATAAGAATCGGTAGTATTTCCTGCTAAGTTCTTCTCGTACTGCAGAATGGCAAGGTATTCTTTGACGAACTCCTCCATAGTCTATTCTTCAGGCTTAGAAGTTTCTAATTCTTCCTGTTCAGGGTACCTTATCCGTTTGTGATGTTGCCCTAATAAAATGCCGAGGAAAGATTCTTTTATTTTTTTGATGTCGGAAAAGGTCAATGGTGACTCATCGAGTTGGCCGTCGTCTATCCTGCTGTTAATCAGGTTGGTAATTATATTTTCAATTTTTTGTGAATCAGAATCAGTCAATGAACGAACCGTTGATTCGCATGCGTCAGCAAGCATTACTATTGCAGTTTCCTTTGTCTTTGGTTTAGGTCCCTGATACCGATAATCATCCACATCAACATTCTCTTCGCCATATAATTCCTTTGCTTTCGCATAAAAATAAGATATAACCATCGTACCGTGGTGCATAGGAATAAAATCTGTTACTTCTTTGGGAAGTCCGTTCGATTGAGCAAGTTCTACACCTCTTTTGACATGAGACATAATTAATTTAGCACTCTGTTCCGGTGAAAGTTTTTCGTGTACATTTTTTGAACTTGTCTGATTCTCAACAAAGCTCTCCGGATCAAGCAATTTGCCTATATCATGATAATATGCGCCTACACGCGCAAGCATCGGATTCGCGCCGATTGCTTCGGCAGTTGCCTCGGCAAGCGTTCCGATAGTGATCGAATGATTGAACGTACCCGGAGCGTTCTTGGCAAGTTCCTTCAGAACCGGTTTATTAAAATCCGTGAGTTCCAGGAGAGTAAGATCGGTGGTTATACTGAATATCCTTTCAACAAATATTATCAAACCGTATGTAATTACCGGACTAATCAGCGCGTTTGTTCCGGCAAATGCAAAACTTGAAATCATTTGATTAAATGAGTCAAACCTTTCAAATCCGAAAGCCAGAATACTGATTGCATATCCGATAAAGATATACAAGAAAGAGCGGAATATTTGGGTTCTGTTCTTTATATCCCGCACCGTATAAGCCGCAAGACTACCGGCTATAATGTTCATCAGTGCGAATGCGTAATCATTGCTCTGCAGGCCCCCGACAATTAGTGAGGTAACAACTGTTCCATAGAATCCGATCCTCGAATCAAATATGATTGTAAGCAGCATTGATGCAACCGGAACGAGTATAAGAAATTCGATTGATGTTGATGCGTTAAGCTGGTAAACGAGGAAAGAGAGCAAACTTATAAAAAGAATTATACAGGCTATTAAAATAATTTTAAGATTGTCTCTGTATATTCTTCCCCTGAAAAGTTTGATATAAATTATTAATGGAAGAAGAATGATTAGTATATGTAAAAAATTCCCGATACTTTGCAGGGAACGTCCTATAAAACCAATCTCTTCCCCTTTCGCGATTCGGTATGAATCAATTTTCTGTTTTGTTTCCAGTTTTATCCGGTCATGCTTAGCTACTATTCTTTCATTCTCATTTACAATTCCTACATTTCTAGGCACTCTGTCCATTGCGTTTTTAACAGCTAATTCGGTCAGCTGTTTGCTGTAGATAAGATTCGGTTTGATGAAATTGGATACATATTCCTCAATCGTCTCGCTAATTTCCTGGTTATTACCAATCTGGCTCCCAAGAGAGAATTTAATAAACTCATTTACACTGTTTCGATCTAAATAGACTGATTTGGCGAAGCGGTTTTCATACTTACCATCACGAATCGAGATGCTGTCCCTGGCTATTTCATTATAAGTGGAATTAAGTAATCCTCTCTGGAAAATACTTTTTAGAATGGTTTTGGAAATATCAAAAACACGGGAAACCGGCAGAGGACGCTGTAATTTAAGAGATCTTTGCTGACGAGCTAATTTATATAAGTACGAAAATGCTTTATCGCTTAATATCGTCGTATTGGCCGGAAGTGCGGGTTCTTTCAAAAATAATTTAGATAGATATTCATTATACCTTGCAAGAGAATCGAGGGAGATAGCCACAATACTGTTATCGCGCAAGAAAATCGGAAGAATACCTTTAGCGGCGTTAAGCTTTTCCGCCTCATACACTTTAGGATCTTTTAATATCTCAAAAGTCATCGAAGCTATAAGATCATCGCGTATCCAGACAGATCCGACCGTAACCTCAGAATCAATGGATTCTCCGCGGGGAAACATCATTACGACAAGCATTACTGTAACAAAAACAATTAATATTTTTATGCGTAAACTTGACCGTAATTTTATTTTTGTATTTTCTTTTAACATATTATTTTTTTGTCTGGAGCAGCATTTTCAGAAATTCAGCCACTCCGCCCTCATTATTATTCTTATTAGTTACCATATCTGCCATTTTTCTTATTTCAGGAACAGCGTTGGAAACCGCAACTTTCAAAGCCTCCGTTTCAAAAAGCGATTTATCATTATACCAGTCGCCTATAACGGCAGTATGCTGTATCTTGATTTTCAAATGACGTATCAGTTTTTTTAATCCTTCTCCTTTGCTGCAGCCAAGTTTCCTGATCTCGAGGAAATATGTTCCGCCTTCACTCTGGGATTTATAGTATGAACTTCGTATCCCGAAGGTATAAGGGAAGGTCATCTTCTTAGCAACATATCTCATACTATCCTGATATTCACCGGCAAGGACAATTTCAAGAGTCCCCTTCAGATAATTATCATAAGAAGCAACCTGTTTAAATTTAGCCCCGGCTTTGCTCCTGAAAATCGGGGAGTGATCATTTCCCTCCGTGTAATACACGGCAGAATCATGACACAATACTATTTTCAGCAAATATTGATCCGCAAGCCGGAGGGCGCGGGAGACATATTTTGCCGGCAAATAAGATTCAAAAATATTATCCCCGCCGGGGGACCTTTGAATCAATGTTCCGTCCAAGGTTATCAACGGAATCTCAATCTTAAGCCGGTCTGCAATATCCGTTACGGCGCTCAGCAGTCTGCCTGTGGCAATAGAGAACTGAACTCCCAGTGCGGAGAGTTGATGGATCAGATCTACGGTTTCGTCACTGATATTTCCATCGTCATCCAGCAATGTTCCGTCAAGATCAAATACAACCAATTTTATCCTGCGCAGAATCTCTTTATTGAGCATGTTTAGGTGGCTTTTTCAATTTGAACATTATTATATGAAAGATAATAAAAATGCCCGCAAAGCAGTAATAATTAAGATTCGTATCTCCGGAATACAGGATTATTACTCCATTATCAGAGCCAATTATAAAAAAAATTCGTGAGTAATTAACGTGAAGTGAGAAAGTTGAATACTCTCTTTAAACAGCTTCCAATTCTTTAATAGCTTCATTTACCGTATTGCAGATATGAAGTACTCTATCTAGCTGTGAAATCTCAATGAGAGTTTTTACATTTTTAGTAGGGGATGCTATTCGTATATGCCCGTCACTGGATTGAAGAATCCTGAAAGCAAGTAAAATTGCGCTCAATCCGGAGGAATCGCAATATTCAACCTCGGAAAGATCGATGATAAGTTTTTTAACGTCTTCTGTATGAAGCAGAATAGTAAATTCACCCTTTACAAAACCTGCAATGGATGCATCAAATCGTTTTTCGCTGAGTTTAAAGGTGGCGATGTCGCCAATTCTTTTCAATTCGTAATTAAAGTTATCGCTCATTTTCCTGCTTCAAAAAAGTGAAATTTTCCACCTGTAATCTACAAATTCGACGAAATATACCAAACATTTTTAATTAAAACATCTTCAGATAATTCAAATAATTTCGATAGGCCACCTCAGGATTGCTCTGTTTTTCGGCTATTTCAATGTTATAGTAACGATCCGAGAGCTCCTTGGCAAAACCAATCCTTATTTTGGATTTGACGATATTGGCGACGGTACTGAAAAACACTTCTTCACCACGGTTAAGATCAATGACCACTTCAAATTCCCTGCCGAGCAGTGTATCAACCAGTTTTTTTTCAGGAAGATTAAACCTTCTCTTAAGTTCCGACTGGAAGACAACGGTCTTGTATTTATCATTTTCCGGAATAAGGGCACGCCTGTGTTCCGGCAGAAACAATGTGATATTTTTTTTATGAATGAGGTAATATTTCAGAATGTCCAGTGAATGATAAAAATCCTTTTCATCCTTAGGCATTAAGATAAAAAAATTATGGGCGCTGCTAATGATGCCGTTAAACGCTGTAGGTTTTATATCTTTACGCAAATATTTTTTGCGTAAAATATAATGAGCAATTTTCTTTTTTATCCCTTCAAACATTTTTATCCAATTGAACTAGTTTCAAGAATTGTTCTTCTGTGAGAACCGGAATTTTGAGTGATTCGGCTTTTGTTAGTTTTGATCCTGCATTTTCCCCCGCGATAACGAAGTTGGTTTTTTTACTGACGGATGAAACAACCGCCCCGCCGTGCATTAAAATAATATCTTTAGCTTCATCTCTTGACATTGAAGAAAGTGTGCCGGTCAAAACAAAAGATTTACCCCTCAGCAAATCAGATACAGCCGATTTTTCTTCTTCGGTAAAATTTAAACCAGACTTTTTAAGTCTGCTGATTAACTGTCTGTTTTTTGCACTGCTAAAAAACCGGAGTACGCTTTGACTAATACTTGAACCAATCTCATGAATTGATTCTATCTCTTCGGAAGAAGCATCTGCCAATTTATCTATGTTAAGAAAATGATCGGCCAATTTTTTAGCCGCACCGGAACCGACAAATCTTATTCCCAAACCGAACAGCACTTTATTAAACGGTCTTTGTTTACTTGCTTCTATGGCACTTAAAAGATTATCAATACTTTTTTCACCGAGTCTGTCTATTTTAATCAATTCATCACGTTTTTCTTTTAGATGAAAAATATCCGAATAGTCCTTCAGATAACCCAGATCAACAAAAAGATTTATTAGAGCATCTCCCAGTCCGTCAATATCCATAGCCCCTCTCGCCGCAAAATGCGAAATCCGACCCTTGACCTGCTCCGGACATAGACTATTTTCACAATAGATGGCTACCTCATTTGCCGGTTTAAACAATTTGGATCCGCATACGGGGCAAACGGAAGGTATTTTTACTTTGGAAGAATTTTTGCTCCTTTTGGGCAAATTTACCGAAACAACCTTTGGAATTACATCTCCCCCTTTTTCAATTAAAACCCAATCATCCTCACGTATATCCTTGCGCACAATCTCATCAATATTATGAAGAGTAGCTCGGCTGATCGTCGATCCAGCAAGAAATACCGGTTCCAGTTCCGCAACCGGAGTAAGAGTTCCTGTGCGTCCAACCTGCCAGGTAATTTTCTTCAGCCTGGTTTCCGCCTGTTTGGCTTTGAACTTATAGGCAACCGCCCATCTTGGCGATTTGGCAATACTACCAAGTATTTTCTGCTGTCTGAGAGAATTAACCTTTACAACAACGCCGTCAATCTCGTAGGGAAGAGTATTTCTCTTAGCCTCCCATTCTTCGCAATACTTTAATACTTCCCCGATATTATTACATATTCTGAAATTCTTATTTATCCGGAATCCAAGATCGTTCAATATTTCCAGATTCTCCGATTGCGAATTGATTTGAGCTGTTTCAGAATAGAGATAGTAAAGAAATATTTGCAGCGATCTCCCGGCAACAATTTTGGGATCCTGTAATTTGAGAGTCCCTGCCGCCGAGTTGCGGGGATTGGCGAATGTTTTTTCTCCGTTAAGTTCCCGCTCTTCATTTAATTTTCTGAAGGCTTCCAATTCCAGGAAAATTTCCCCGCGCACCTCAAATTCATCATCTTTGAACACGGTGGAAGAAGTTTTATTCAGGCTCAACGGGATGCTTCTGATTGTTTTAACATTATTTGTGACTTCTTCACCTGTTGATCCGTCTCCCCGTGTTGCCGCTACCGATAATTTTCCATTAATATATCTTAGACTTACAGAAAGTCCATCTATTTTTAATTCACAGATATATTCAACTATTTCACTTGAAGGCAGCCCCTCCCTTATACGTCTATCGAAATCTGCCAGCTCCCCCTCGCTATAAGTATTTGACAAACTGAGCATGGGAATTTTATGGGGCACAGACTTGAATTCTTTGGTAAGGTCCGAACCTACGCGCTGCGTAGGTGAATCGGGTGTAATAAATTCAGGATATTGATTTTCAAGTTCGGTCAATTCAGCAAGGAGTTGATCGAACTCATAATCAGTTAAACTGGGTTGAGCTAAAACATAATACTTATAATCATGCTCCCTAATAATTTCCCGGAGTTCTTCAATTCTGTGTTGCGGGTTTTTTTTCATTTTTTGGGGGCTGGATTGTGTACAATTTAATACCTTCAGGAGTTACAATTAGAGTTCTTATTTCGCCCGGCTGGCCGATATTTTCCACCGCTTTGTTATTGACAAAGACTTTAACCCTCCCTGCATTCCCCACAGTAAGCGTCAAATTTTTACCGGCAGAATAGCGCAATTTAGAATCCGCATCTTCGATCTGCTGGCGTAATACTTTACCATCGGATGTAACCTTAATCCATACTCGTTCGGTTGTCTGCAACGTGATGTACAGACTGTCAGCTGAAATTACGGTTTGCTTACCCGGTGGAATCGAAACGGACTGATCTGAGGTATTAATTTGCCCGGTGATTTCAAACCGTTCACTTGTATTATCCGGTTTATTCTGAGGACTTTTTTCCTGAACAATTCCGGGAGATCCGTATAAAAATACAAAGTATAAAATAACGAGGGCAACGATTAAAATACCTGCCCCGATTAAATAGTTAATTTTTATTCCTTTGTTTAATAATAAATTTGGAAAAATCGAATTACCGGTTTCAATTTCATTGGTACCGAATTTTTTCGTTGACTCAGTTGCAGTGACTGATTCCGGAAAGACGGTTAACTTTGGTTCTTCTTCATTACCGGTTTGGGAGTTTACAATTTCCTCCCCAATGACGGGTTTTTCATCGACTTTTCCGGATTTTGCCTCATCATATTTCTTAATAACTTCTTTCGGATTTAAATCGATTGTCTGGGAGTATTCTTTAATAAAAGCGCGGATATAAATCTCGGGTAGAATATCAAAGTTCGCATCTTCGATAGCCTGCAGGAATTTAAGATCAATTCTAGTTTTGCCGGCAATTTGCTGAAGAGTGATATTTTTGGATTCTCGCTGAAATCTTAATTCATCGGCAAATTTCTGTTGAGCTTCTGATGCCATAGAACTTAAAAATTAGTTTTAATTTTTTTCCAATTTTGCCGCAAAGGAACCGTCAAGACCGTGTACGTGAGGAAAAATCTGAACAGTTCCATTTTCTGCTATTAACTCACGGGAAAGAAAATCAGCCGCATTAATAAGTTTAAAATTTGAATTTTCGGCCAAGAATTTTTGAATTATTTCAAAATTTTCTTCCGGTTCAATTGTGCAAGTACTGTAAACTAGACTGCCGCCTTGTTTCAAAAGTGCGGCTCCCTTCTTTAGTAACTCGTATTGAATATTAACAATATTTCTGATATCTCCCAAATCCCTTTTCCATTTAAGGTCAGGTTTTTTTGTAAGTGTTCCCAGACCTGAACATGGCGCATCTATCAATACACGGTCAAATCCCTTTTCATCAGAATAGTCATTGGCATCAATCGTTATTGTTTTCACATTGGTGACTTTGAGCCGTTCAAGATTTTTTTTCAGGATTTTTAATCTGCTCTCAAAACGGTCAAGCGCAACAATTTCGCCTTTGTTTTGCATCAGATCGGCAAGAAATGCTGTTTTTCCTCCAGGCGCAGCACATAAATCGAGTACTCGCATTTCAGGTTTAACATCAAGAAGCTTTATCGGCAGACCTGTACTTTCATCCTGAACGGAAAAATATCCTTTACGGAAGTATTCCCAATCCGTGATATTTGAAAGATTTGCCAGATGAATAAAATCGGGTAAATATTTCCCGTCTGTGAATTTCAGGTCTACTGAAGTAAGCAATCTTTTAAGTTCATCAGCATTTGTAACCAAATTGTTTACGCGAAGTATGAGAGAGGGTTTATTATTATTCGCGATCAGAAATTTTTCGGTCTCATCTTTTCCGTAACGGTTAACCCATCTCTTAACCATCCAAGTGGGATGAGAATAATAGGCACTCAAATAGGCAACGATATCCTCATCCGGATTAGGATAACGGATGGATTCTTTACTCCTGATAATATTGCGAAGAACGGCATTCGTAAGGTCTGCAGATTTTTGCCCCTGCAATTTCTTAACGAAATCTACAGATTCATTGACAGCCGCATAATCCGGGACTTTATCCAGAAATAATATCTGATAAAGGGCCACTCGCATGGCATTTTTTACATTTGGAATACATTTTGAAAATTGACCTTTATAAAATCCGTTAAGGATCCAGTCAATCCTGCCCAGCCAGCGCGTTACACCGTGAACAATTTCAAATAACAGAGATTTATCTATACCGGAAAGAGTTGAATTTTTGATCTCGATATCGAGGAGTTTATCCAGATATGCGTCCGTTCTGTCAATACGGTTAAGAATTTTAACTGCATGACCGCGAACGCCCTCGTAGAGGTTCATTCCTAAATTCTGATTATTATTTTCTTCTTCCATATCAAACAATGAGTATTAGGTGCTGTTTAATTTACAAAATAATGCATGAAAAAGAGGTAGGATTTAAAAAGAGAAAGGGCTGATAAAACAGCCCGATCTAAATTTCCAATAAGAAAATTAAGCGTTCTTCGCTTCTTTCGTACCGTATTTCTTTTTAAATCTTTCAACACGACCTGTAGAGTCTACAAGTTTCTGTTTTCCGGTGAAGAATGGATGGCAGTTTGAACAAAGCTCAATTTTGATGCTGCTGACAGTTGAACGAGTTACGAATGTATTTCCACAAACACATGTCACTTCACATCTCTTATAACTTGGGTGAATTCCTGGTTTCATTTTAAGACAACTTCCTTGATTATTTCAGGCACAAATTTAGCTATGAAGGAGCTAAAAAACAACCTCAATTTGTTTCGTTTATGGCTATTTTTGGACTTTTTTTAGTGAATCGGCCTTTGCTTTTGCATTTTTTACAGAATCGATCCTTGCGCGTTCTTTCATCAACAGATTAGGATCCGGCTTTTCTACTAAGAAAAAACCGTCAAACGGGGTCTCTGAATTTCCGCTATTCACTACATTTCCACGCTGCAGGTTATTCTGGTGATTGCTGCCCGTGATATAATCATCAAGCGAGACTGACCTGGAATATCCGAATGGAATCCGCGGATTCACATTTTTTACCGAATTATCTGTGTTGGCGGAGCTTTTGGAGGTTTCAGCCAAAGATTTTGCGCCATTACTGATGGGAGGTTTCCCCTGATTTATGATATCTCCGGAGGCATCATTTTTATTATCAGCGATTGAATTGTTAACAATTTTATTGTCGAATTTCGAGAACTGGTTATCCGTCTGCTGATTTGAGGGAATAAAAATAAATAAAAGGATAACTGCCGTAACCACAACAGCCGATGGAGTTAAAAATTTAATCCAGTTAAACGCGGGATCTTTGATTTTGGAATCTCCAAAATTTTTATTTTGAATACGTGTCATAAGATTATATTCAAAATTTTCCGGAGTTTCTACTTTCGGAAGATTTTTAAGATCCTCGATCATTCCGGCATATTTCCCATCATCTTCTTTGTAAATATTTTTCATAGGCTAGTCTTTATAAATATGTTTTAATAGTTTTTGTAATTGGGCCCGGCCTCTGTTTATCCTTGATTTTACAGTCCCGGTTGCGAGTCCGGTTATTTCAGCAATCTCTTCATAGGATAGATCCTGTATATCTCTAAGAATCACTACCTCTCTGTAAACCGGTTTTACTTTCAATAATGCTCTTTCAATTATTTCATTTCTGATTGTACCGTCAGCGATTTTTTCCGGAGAATGAAACATTTTGTCTTCAATTTGCGGAGTTTTATCGTCGTCATTGCCGCTTATTGAGAAAATGGTTCTTCTTCGTCTTCGCTTCAATTCATTTTTTGCAAGGTTTCCTGCGATTGTGTAAATCCAGGTAGAAAACTTTGCGAAAGATCTGTAAGAATCTTTATTAAGAAAGAACTTAATCATCGTTTCCTGCACAATATCCGTACAGGCATCGCGATCTCCCACAAATCTGTAGACAAAATTCATCAGGGGATCTTTATAACGCTTAACCAAAATTTCATAGGCTTGAATCGTATTGTTATCCTGAAATTCTTTAATAAGCTCTTCATCTTTTAACTCGGTTAGCGTCTTATTCAATGCCGATTATACCCTGTTTAATAAAAAATGTTTCAATATTTTGGGCTGAATTTTAGCCATATATGAAAATAAATGCAACCTCGATTAATTCGCCGAAATTGAAGTAACTTCCTCTCCCAGCATTTCAGAAATCAGGATCAGAAGAACGGTTTTCGGATCCGCGGATGTAGTTTTTGTAGCTGTATCGGCACTTAAGAGAGCCCTGGAAGCATTCAGAAGCCGTTCATCATTCAACAAATAGCCTGCTTTTTTACAATTAAAATAATAACCCCAGCTTACTCCTGCCAGACTGGCGGCCTCATTATCATTAATCCTTGTTCTTGATAGCTCCATAATCTGAGAAAGGGTTAATACAAATTTTGATAACATATTTATTATCGCAATAACTTCCATCCCAGAATTGAGCAGATTAAATGCAATCTCGATAGATTTAGATATATCTCCTTTACCCAGAACATCCTGGAGATTAAAAATAGAGTGCTCTTTAGTAGGAGAGGCAATTTTGATTATGTCGTCGCTTGTTATATTATTTTTATCCGTAAGATAGTTTACCGCTTTCTGGAGCTGCATTTCTAGTAAAGTTTTTTCTTCACCTACAATATCAACGAGCAGCTGAGCAATATCGCGGGGAAAGTTCATTCCCAATTGTTTAGCTTTTTTTACAATCCAGTCAATCAGCTCGTCGCCAGTGGCAATACGGGCTTCGAATAATGACCGCTTTTCAAGAAGCAAAGAATAAGGTTCTTTCGAGGGATCCGGGATTTTTCCGGTTTGTGTTATCACGAGGATTGTAAATTCGGGCGGATTTTTTATATAGCCCGATAACTCTTTCTTCTCATTAAATTTTTCAAAATTTTTAACAAAAATCAGTTTTTTGCCACCGCCGAACGGAAACGAATACGCCAGATCGAGAACCTGTAATAAACCCTGACTCTTATCAGCGCTAATAATTTCCCTGTCAAAATCAGAAAGAACTAATGGAGCTGCGGCCCTTTCAATGGCATCGACCGCAAGATCCATCGTGTACTGGTCCTTGCCGCACAGGAAATAAATCGGTAAGAATTTATCCTTGGAGAGGTATTTTGATATTTCAGTTGCAGCCGGGATCTTTATTTTAGCCATGATGCTCTTACTGCCTTTTACTTAGCGCGCTCTTTTTTGAATAACGATTTTATTAATTGTAATATTTACAATCGGCTTTTCATTCTGATCAACTTTTACCTTACTAATCTCCATAACTACATCCATTCCCGAAAGAACTTTTCCAAAAATTGTGTGTCTTCTATCCAGCCACGGCGTTGTTACGGTGGTAATAAAAAATTGACTTCCGTTTGTATTTGGGCCCTTATTAGCCATTGCCAGCATCCCGGGATCGTCGAAGTGAATATTGGGAACAATTTCATCCGCAAAGAATTTTCCGAAGATACTTTCCCCTCCCTCTCCGGTTCCTGCCGGATCCCCGCTTTGAATCATAAAATCTTTTATCACCCGATGGAATATAATTCCGGAATAATATCCGTTCATGGACAGCCTAACAAAATTTTCAACTGTTTTGGGAGTCTGCCCGGCAAACAATTCCAGCTCAATTGTTCCCTTATTAGTTTCAACCACCGCAGCCAGAACTTCTCTCTCACCTACATTTAACAAATTATCCGCAGAAGCGCCTTCATCGGAGGATGCTATTACTTTTGGCTTACATGCCGTGGAAATAGACAAGACGACAACAGATACAATCAGTAAAATATTTTTTTTATGTTTCATACATTCCTCCCTAAGGTAAAATTAATCCTCTTCCAATAAGAATTAATATTACAGCACCCACCATAATTCTGTAAACAATAAAAACGAAAGTTGTATTTTTTTTCAAGTACCTCAGAAGAAATTCTATAGAGATGTAACCGAGCAGAGCAGAAGCTATTGTCCCTGCCAGCATATTGATTAATCCGCTTTGATCTATATACTTTAATGACTGATAGAATTCCAGCAAACCGCTGGCAGCTACGGCGGGAATGCTCATTAAAAACGAGAACCGTGCTGCAGTCTCTCTGTTGAATCCGAGGAATAATCCGGCAGTTATTGTTGTACCGGAGCGTGAGGAACCGGGAATCAGAGCAAGTGACTGTGCAAAGCCTATAATTAAAGCGTCATACCATTTGATGTCTGCTGTTTTACGCGAGAATTTACCCGTCTTTTCTGCAATGGCCAGGATAACCGCAAGTATGATCAGACTTAAGGCAATTACATATAAGTTCTTAGTAAATGCACCTTCAATAACTTGCTTAAAGGACAGGCCAATAACCGCAACAGGTACGGTAGCAAACACAAGGTACCATCCCATTTTTGAATTACCGGACTGTTCTTTAAATTTTTTACGGTGTACCAGATTATCGCCGATGAAATCTTTTGCAATAAGAATTAAATCTTTGCGGAAATAGAAAAGTACCGCGAGAAGAGTTCCGAGCTGAATAACTGCTATATATGCGGTCCAATGTTCCGGATTTTCTGTTGAGATCAGGTTCATCAGACGGCCGGATAAAGTTAAATGACCTGTACTGCTGACGGGGAGAAATTCCGTTAATCCCTGTATAATTCCAAGAATTATAGATTCTAAAATGTTCATTTTTTTAAAGAATAAAAGTTACGCCAAGATAAATTCCAAAAGAGATTGTACTTAGATTCAGGTTTTCTCCTGTGGCTCTATTAATTATAGAATTTTGACTATTGCTTACATCCCCGGAAATATCGTAACGGAAATTTGTTCCTATGAGAGCGTAGAAATTTTTACTCAACATTGTATTACCTTCGGCTTTAAGAACAAAACCGTATCCGGCGGATGAATAATCGGCCGAGGTATTGATTTTTTCGGTCAACGTTATAAATCTGGGCCCAACACCGCCGCCGAACTTAAATTGATAGCCTGTCCCCGGATAGACATAATATGCCATCAATGAGGGCCTTTGCATATTGTATGAAATCTCGTACGCACCTCCGGTACTGTAGGTGATGCTATAAGAATCTATCTGTAAATCGTATTCCAGCCCAAGAGCAAAAGACCGGGATAGTTTATAGTCGACCTCACCGGAAAAACTTATCGCACTTTTAAAAGACGGGATCTGATTATTCCCGGATGCAAAACTTGAATTAACATAATCTCTGAACGAGGGGCCGTATTTAAGATCTAATCCCATTGAGAGGCTCAGATCCCATTGCGCGGATGCGGAAGACACTCCTATAAAAAGAAGTATGATCGAGTAAATTGTTTTCACTTTTCGTCACCCGTTATTTTGAAAACGGAGAGAAACGATTCCTTATTAAGCCCTTTTTTAAGAAGCTTTTTGTTGGCAAAATAAATGATAACCAGTGTTGAGAGAACAAAAAGAGAATATGAAATGAAGTGAGTTAGCAGCGCGTATGCCGCACTTACTTCGTAGCCGAAGTGGAAGAGATGAGTAAGAACAAAAATCGAGATAAGATGATACGGCCCAGTCCCTCCCGGAGTTGGGATCATAGCACTGAAAGAACTTATTGTCATTACAATCCAGGCCATCATAAAGGTAACTTTACCGGAAGCTTCCATTCCGAAAATATAAAATCCGACATATGAATTAAGGGCATACAATAATATTATTATCGCAGACCACAGAATGATCATTATAATATTTTTGGTTCCCTTAATGCTGGACAAGCCGCTTATAAGTGTATCGAATATCCCTTCGAGCCGTGTTTCAAATTTTGGACTGATCTTTCCTGCAATTCTTAAAAACAGTTTTTTAAATTTCTCGCTGTAGCGGACAATAAAATATAGAAAAAGGGCTGCGGAAAACAGTAAGATATATCCGGTAATTAATGACGGCTGAAGCCAGCTTACTTCGTCTATTAAATTTCCCGAATACAGAAACACGCTTATCAGTGCGGCAATGATAAATGTGGCAATATCAATGATTCTCTCAATGACAATTGTTCCGATTACGGTCGTTCTGGAAATTTTCTCCCACCTTCCGAAAAACAGACCTCTATAAAGTTCTCCCAATCTTGGAATAACGCAATTTACACCGTATCCAACCATAACAGATCCGAACAAATGGAATGTAGATACATCTTTTTTCACGGAATTTAACATGTAGCGCCATCGAAGGGCACGCGCGAGATGCGAAGTAAAAAAAACTACAATGTACAGGGATGTAGCCAGCAAAGATGATCGGGCAATTAATGAGAAAGACTTAGCAAGATCGATCCCTTTGAATGCAAAATATAAAAATAGAACGGTTAGGATGACGGGGAATAAATAACCTGCTACCTTCGCTAACTGATTATTTGTTTTACCTGAGGTCAATAATCTTTATTCCTTTTGGAGGATAGAATATGAAACGGGAATCCGGTAAGTCCTGATTAGTTTTAATATCTGAAAATTGGAACGAGTAGCGGATATCACCCAGATCAAGTACCTCCAATTTCGATATCATACCATCCGGGGCCATCCAAATCCTCACATATTTGAATTCCATATCCTGATCTTTAGGAGTCAGCTCTACATATTCCTCCCCTTTGTAAGCGGGATCATCTTTTACAAGTTTAATCTTGCAAAGAGGCGGATAATCAAATATGAAACGCTCCAGCGAAAAAGTCGTGGGGTCATCGGATAGGTTGCTTATTACAACTCTATTAAATCTTTTGTCATTATTCCAGACAGTCTCGCCGTCAGAAACAATCAGCTGATATTTAAGCACAACAACAAATTTATTTTTTCTCTGATAGGTTAATGTACCTGAGCCTTTTTCCTGTTCGTGCCCCTGAGCATTGTAATAATTTTGAGAAAAATTGGCCGTGAAATTAGTAATGGATTTAAACTTACTTTGAAGTTTATTAATTGACTGATTGGCCGATTGCGGATAGACGATCGAGCCGGCTAAAAGAAGAAATAAGAAATATTTAGTTTTCATATTATAGTGATCTTAAAATTGTTTCAAGTTGTTCTTCGCTTTCAACAATTACTTCTCTTGCTTTGCTACCTTCAGAAGGTCCTACAATTCCGGCTTGTTCAAGCTGATCAACAATTCTGGCAGCACGCGAGTATCCTAATTTTAATCTTCTCTGAAGCAAAGATACGGAACCCTGCTGATGCCGCACAATGACACGTGCCGCCTCTTCGAACATAGGATCCAGATCGCTCATAAAATCCCCTGCAGCTTCTTTTCTTTTATCATAAAGTGAAGGGAGAAAATACCTCTTGGAAAAACCTTTTTGAACGTAAATGAAATTTGTAATTTTTTCAACCTCATCCGTTGAGATAAACGCATTCTGTATGCGGATCGGTTTCGGCATGCCGCCGGGAAGGAAAAGCATATCTCCCATTCCAAGTAATTGTTCGGCGCCATTCATATCAAGAATCGTCCTCGAATCAATTTTAGTAGCTACCTGATAAGCCATTCTCGCGCTGAAATTTGCCTTTATAACTCCGGTTATAACATTAACCGAGGGTCTTTGAGTAGCAAGTATGAGATGAATGCCCACAGCGCGTGCCAGCTGCGCCAGACGGGCAATAGGCTCTTCAACATCTTTTCCTGACGTTATCATAAGATCAGCAAGCTCATCAATAATCACTACGATGTAAGGCATTTTATGATGCTTCATCTCATCGGTGTCTTTTGGACGCGTCTTTGGATTCGTAACTTTTTTATTGTAATCGATAATATTTCGTACACCTATCTTGGCAAGCTTATCATATCTCTTTTCCATTTCGTACTCAACCGATTTAAGAGCGAGAAGGGCATTTGACGGATTTGTAATAATTTCCTCTTCAAGATCGGGCGACACGGCCAGAAAATGCTTCGAAAGTTTTTTATAAAACGAGAGTTCTATTTTCTTGGGATCGATAATAACAAATTTAATATCTGACGGATGCTTTGCATAAATCAGACTGTTAAGAATCATATTGATGCCAACACTTTTTCCGGAACCGGTAGAACCGGCTATCAGCATGTGAGGCATTTTAGCCAGGTCCGTAATATAGACTTCACCCGAAATCGTTTTGCCGAGTGCCAGAGGTAATTCATCTTTAGAATCTTTGATTCTTTTAAGAACCGAACTTGCCCGCACAATTGTTGACTGAGCATTAGGAATTTCAACACCTATGGCACTTTTACCGGGAATAGGGGCAATAATTCTAATTCCCCTCGCTGCGAGAGCGAGTGCTATATCGTGTTCAAGACTAACAATCCTGCTGATCTTTACACCCGGCGCAGGAACTATTTCATACAGTGTTACAACCGGTCCGGGAGTTACAGTTATATCATCAATCTGAATATCGAAAAGCGCAAGTTTGTCTTTTAGAAGGGCGGCATTTCTTTTAAGTTCGGTTTCATTAACTTTTATTTCCTCACTATCCGGGGGAATCAGCAGCTCATAGGTCGGCGATTTGTATTCAATTTTTTCCTCCCACTGATCCGGCATTTGAGATTCGGCATCTTTATCAACGGCAGGAAAAATATCCTCATCTTCTTTTAGAGGGACTGCTTTTTTTGATTTGGTCTCGACTGTCTTTTCAATCGGAGCAGAAACTTTATCCTGCTGATCTTTTTTAACGATTGTGATTTTGGTTTCAGGTTCCGTAACTTCTTCCGCTTCAAGATCTTTGGCTTTAAAGAGTGATTTAAGTTTACTCTCTCCCCGGAGACTTTTGATCTTATCAATATTATCTGCCTCGGCATCTTCGGAAGGAGACTGAATTTTTATCTCTTCATCTTTACTTCTAAAAAGATTTTTAATTATTTCCATAAATGCGCTGAATTTAAAATCGAAAGCAATAATAAGGGTGACTAAAATTGAGGCACTTAAAAAGATCACACTGCCTAATCCACCGAGCAGCATGCTTATCTTTGTTCCGAAAAAGAAACCAATCTTTCCTGAAAGTTCCGGATAATCAACAAAGAGTGAAATTTCCGTAGTGAATTGAAGCATACCGAAAAAAGTCGAGATCAGAATTCCCATTACGAGAAGAAAATTAGAGAAGTAAAGTGCAAGTTTATAATTCTTTTCTTTACTCAAAACTGTATAACCCGATATAAACATTATCACAGGGAATATTATGGAGAAGTAACCCAGTGTGGAGAGGATAAAAAAGTAAGAGACATACGCCCCGAAAATGCCAAGCCAGTTATGAGTACTGGCGGCCTTGTCCATGAATTCAGGATTACCGTTTAGAACATTAAACTGGTCCAATACTTTGTAAGAGAAATAAGAAGCGTCATCGCGGGAGTAGGAAAGTATGCTAAGAATAATCAGAAGAGACAAAACGACTAATAAAATTCCGAGAACTTTTTTTTTCTTTTCCGGAGAAACAACAAAAAAATTTTCTCCCATGGAAGAAGAATTTTCTTTTGATTTAATTTTCTTCCGCATTATTAAGAAACTTTAGATTCGTTTATGGAATTTTTAAGTGCATTTCCTGTCTCTAACTTCTTAATTGCACCCGAAATATAATACGGAATCAAATCGGTAGTTCCAAACTGAGAACAATATTTAATATCCGCAGTAAATCCGTTATCAATTAACAACTGGCCATGTTCGGTATTTTTTAGAAGTTTATTAATACTTCTTCCAAAAGATTTATTCAGGATAAGACTTGCCTTTCCCGAATCGCTTATTTCAAGATCGGGGTTTTCTTTTTGCATTTCGCCGATAAGCCTGCCTGCGCAGACGGAATCTTCGAGATTGAAACTTCCGTTGGTTCCGGCGCAGATAATCTCCACATCATTGCCGAGAGCGAGAAGATGTTCGGCAATTGCGGGAAGATTGTTAAAGCAGCAAATAAATAAATTCTCGGAAAATTTCGCTTTCACTATCGCTTTGGAACCATTAGTAGTGTAGAGAATTATTGATTTACCGGAAACTGTTTCAGCACCGTACTCGGAAGGAGAATTCCCCAGATTGAATCCTTCAACCTTTTTTGTATTTCGCTCACCACTTAGTATTGTTTGTCCGCCGAACGCATTACCCGAGACTTTCATTGCGAAATCCACAGTGCTGACGGGAATAATTTCCCGCGCTCCGTTAGCAAGTGCAGTTACAATAACAGTAGACGCTCTGAGAACGTCAATTACTACGGAGGTTTTACCGCTGAAATAAAGATCGTCAAGATGCAGACTGGAAAAGTATACGTTGATTTTCATATTTAACTTTTGACAAATGGAAGTTTAGTGATTACCGCGGGAATTTCCTTTCCACGGATAATAAAATTTATAGAATTTCCCTCTTTACAATACCGGGAGTCGACATATCCCATGGCAATAGCTTTATCAAGAACGGGACTGACAGTACCGCTTGTAATATGACCCACAATTTTGCCATCAATACTAAGTTCATAACCATGACGCGGGAATGCTTTTTCTTCTGATATCATTGGAACTAATTTTCTTTTTAAACCTTCTTCTTTCACTTTCAGCAATACGTCTCTGGCAATAAAATCGGATTTCTTCAATTTGGTAATCCATCCGAGGCCTGCCTCGAGCGTGTTTGTATTCCGGTCTATATCATTTCCATACAGGCAAAATCCCATCTCAAGACGCAGCGAATCTCTCGCTCCGAGACCTACCGGCTGGATTCCGAATTCCTGTCCCGCATCAAATAAGGAACTCCATATTTTTGCCGCAACCGATTCGTCACCTTTGAAATACAATTCATAACCCAGTTCGCCTGTATAGCCTGTGCGCGATACAATCATCTCAACTCCTGCAATTTTAGCAAAGAAGAAATGATAATACTCCAAATCAAGTTGCCTGTCGCAAATCTTCTGCAGGGCTTTTTTAGAATTCGGACCCTGAACGGCCAGAAGAGAATACTCATCACTCTCGTCAACAATATCAACAGAGAATTTGTTATTCTCATTCATCCACGCAAAATCTTTATCCTTGTTTGACGCATTCACAACCAGCATAAATTCTGTGTCGCCGATTTTGTAAACAAGAAGGTCGTCAACTATTCCGCCATCGGGATAACACATTGCCGAATATTGAACTCTTCCGATTGTAAGGGCTTCAGCGTCATTAACAGTAATATGCTGAACGAATTCCAATGCCCGATCTCCGCGAATGAACACTTCGCCCATATGCGACACATCAAAAACGCCGACTGAAGAGCGTACAACTTTATGCTCGGCTATAATAGAAGAATACTGCACAGGCATCTGGTAGCCGGCAAAATCCACAATCTTAGCGCCAAGTTTTTCATGAATCTGATAAAATTTTGTTTTTTTCATAATTATTTTTGATTGGATTTTTTCCAGTCACTCAGAAATTTTTCTAATCCTATATCAGTTAGGGGATGCCTGAATAATTTTTCGATGACATCAAATGGCATTGTGGCCACATGAGCACCCATCAAAGCCGCGTCCACCAAATGAAGAGGATGGCGAATGCTTGCTACAAGAACTTGTGTCCTGTAATTAAAATTTTCATAAATCTGAACAATCTGCTGAACGAGTGCCATACCGTCATGGCTGATGTCATCCAATCGTCCTACGAAGGGACTGATATAAGTCGCGCCGGCTTTAGCGGCAAGCAATGCCTGTGACGCGGAAAAGCATAAAGTAACATTTGTATTAATTCCTTCGTCGCTCAAAGATTTTACGGCTTTAATTCCCTCTTTGATTAACGGGACCTTAACAACTATATTTTTATGAATTTTGGCAAGTTCATGCGCTTCCTTCATTATACCATCGTAGTCGACTGAAACAACCTCAGCGCTTATCGGACCATCAACGATTTTGATTATCTCGTCGAGCAATTCGCGAAAATTCTTACCCTCTTTTGCAACGAGTGAGGGATTTGTTGTAACGCCATCAAGTAAGCCATATGATGCTGCTTCCTTGATTTCCTTAATATTTGCGGTATCTATAAAAAATTTCATATGTGTGCCTTTTCTCTTTTTTTCAAATTTTCATGTTGAAAAATAATAAAAATCCGAACCATTCATGTAAAGTTCAGGGACACGAGCGGTCAGATAAAGTCAGCAGTAATATCTTCCCCGGTTTTTGACGAGATAAAATGAAAATTCTGCAAACTTATTTTTTCATCTTCAATCAATTTAACGCGGATGAAATATCTCAGCTGAACCTTTGTTAGAGGGGATATAAATCCCTCTTTCAATTTAGACCCAAGAGACGGATGAACTTTCAATATCAGAGACAAACCTTTTCCCTCAGATTTGAACCGTTTTATCCATCTGTATATTTCATGCATCAGATTCGATTTCTTAGTTAAAAGGCCGGTACCTGCACAGTAAGGGCATGCATCATGCATCGACTGCATAATATTTTCGCGGATTCGTTCTCTGGTAATCTGCATAAGTCCGAATTCTGTCATAGGAAGCATTGCAATTTTGGCGCGATCCTTTTTGAATTCTTTTTTTAATTCATCATAAATTTTCTTCCGGTTTTTTTCATCCTCAAGATCGATGAAGTCTACAACGATCAATCCGCCAATGTCACGCAATCTTAACTGGCGTACAATTTCTCTTGAAGCTTCAAGATCAGTTTTAAGAGAATTAAGTTCCTGCTCTTTTTTGGCGGCATATCTTCCGCTGTTGACATCGATGACTACCATAGCCTCTGTATGCTCAATCACTATATGTCCGCCGCTCGGAAGAGCAACTTTTCTTCCCATCAATCCTTTGATCTGTTCATCAATTTTGAATGCTTCGAAAATGGACTGATCTTCTTTAAATAATTCAATCCTCTCCATCAATGCCGGTTGAATAAACTGCACATAGTTCCGGATTTCCTTGTAAAGTTTTTTAGAATCGACAAATACTTTGGAAACATCGGGCGTAAAAAGATCGCGTATTACACTGATTGTAGTACTCAGATCTTTGTAAAGCAGAAACGGCGGATCCTGTTTCTTGGCATCCTCCTGCATATCCTCCCAAATCTTTACAAGATATTTTAAATCACCTGACAGAGATTCTTCGCTCTGATCTCTGGCAGCGGTCCGGATTATCAAACCGCAATTTGAAGGAAGAATTCCCCGCGCAATACGGCGCAGTCTTTTTCTTTCCTTGAAATCATAAATCTTTTTTGAGACTCCGATTTTATCATCAAGCGGAAGAAGGACGCAAAATCTCCCGGGAATCGATATCGAGGAGGTGCATCTAACCCCTTTATCTTTTACTGGTTCTTTTATGATTTGAATCAGAATTTCTTCGCCCTTATGGAGTTTGGGGATCTGTCTCTGCTCTCTCCTGTCATTTCTCTGCTGATTCGGTTTAGGCGGGGATTCGGTGACCGGTTTGCCTGAAGCCGCAGATTCTTCGCTATCATTATCATCATCGTCATCATCTATATCATCGGCATCATTATCCTCATCGAGCATGCTTTGCAATGCTTCAGTTCTGGCGCCGATATCCGAAAAATGAAGAAAAGCATCGTGCTTTAAGCCGATATCTATAAAAACCGCCCTGATGCCGGGCATAACTCTGGCCACCTTGCCCAGGAAAACATCGCCCACCATTCTTCTTTTTTCCGGATGATCTACAAAAAAATCAACAAGATTTCCATCTTCGGTAATCGCTACATGATTCTGCGATGCCGTTGAATTAATAATTATTTCTTTATTCATATTAAAACCTTTTTAGTCTTTACAGGAAACGGTAATATTTTCTTCCGCAAGCCAGTAAAGAACTTTTCTTTGAAATTTTTTATGAATGATTTTATTCTCATCAACGTTAACCGGCGTATGCAGAATCTGATCTGCATGTTCTTCAATCAGTTGACGAAGGTCATTCAGATTTTTAATTGAAAAAACTCTGTCGAGTAAATACTTTACTCCGCTGTGATATTTAAAATACCAGAGAGAATGTTTTTTTGCTTTATTGAGGGCAACTATCTCTCCAAATTCCTGTTCCAAATTATTAATATGCTGGAGAACCGTCTGAAGCACTATGGAAGAATGAGGTTCACCTGGATCAGTTCCGGTTTCCAAAAGTTCATTGAACCTGGAAAAAAGGAACGGATTTCCCAATGCGCCGCGGGCAATCATTGCCGAATCGCATCCGGTAAAATCGAGCATGTCTTTTACGTCATGCGGAGAGAACAGTGAGCCGTTCCCAACGATGGGAAGTGTAATTGTTTCTTTAACTTTTTTTAACCAGCTCCAGTCAGCGAGTGTATCATACTTATCAGCTCTGGTTCTGGCATGGATAAAAATCAACGATGCGCCATTATCCTGGATGGCCCTCGCATTATCAAACACATTGATTCGGGACCGATCTCTTCCAAGCCGGATTTTAACCGATATTGGAACCCCGTTAGACCCGTCAACCATTTTTCTGACAAGTTTTCCTATCATTTTTGGATCATCGAGGAGAGCCGAACCCATATTTTTAGAGCAGACTTTTTCAACAGGACAACCGCAGTTCAGATCGATCAAATCGGGATTGTGTTTAGAAATTTCCTTTGAAGCCTCAAAAAGAATTTCAGGATCGTTTCCGAGAACCTGAACTCCGATAGGTTTTTCAGAGCGGTTAAATGAGAAATGACGGAGCGTTTCAAAATTATTCTTGATAACTCCTTCAGCGCTTACCATTTGAGTAAATGTAATACCGGCGCCATAAGATTTGCATATTTTCCGGAAAGAGGAATCAGTAACCTCCGCCATAGGGGCTAAAAATAGTTTATTGCCTATATCAAGGTTTCCAATTTTCATTTAAAATTTCTGCCAATCTTCCCAAAAAACAAGTTGTTATTCCATAAAAACTTTCGGAACAATACTGTTACTGTCCTTGAAAAAAAGGAAGGGCCGAATGACCCTTCCACACCTGTTTACTATCTATTCTTTATCTGACGATTCTTCAGAACCAGCTGCATCGTTTAACAGAGCTTTTCTTGAAAGAGATAATTTTCCTCCTTCGATTGCAATCAATTTAACTTTAACAACTTCGCCTTCTTTAAGAACGTCAGTAACTTTGTTGATCCGTTTTGCATCAATCTGAGAGATATGAAGAAGTCCCTGTGTACCCGGGAAAATTTCAACGAAAGCGCCGAAATCAGTTATCTTCATAATCTTACCGGTATAATTTTTACCAACTTCCGGTTCGGAAACCAGAAGCTTGATATACTCTTTTGCCGCATTAGCAAGAGCCGCATCCTGACCGGCGATGCTCACAGTGCCATCCTCTTCGATGTTGATATCAACACTGAAATCCTTCTGCATCTTTTGAATTACTTTTCCGCCAGGTCCAATTACAGTTCCGATTTTATCGGTAGGAATCTTCGTTGTAAAGATTCTTGGTGCATAATTAGAGATGTTCGGTTTTGCGGTGGCAATCGCTTCATTCATTATTTTCAGAATATGAAGACGTCCCTCTTTTGCCTGTGCAAGGGCTTTTTCCATGATTTCATAGGATATGCCCTGAATCTTGATATCCATCTGCAATCCGGTAATCCCATTTTCCGAACCGGCAACTTTGAAATCCATGTCGCCTAAATGATCTTCATTTCCAAGAATGTCGGTTAAGACCGCAAACTTATCATCTTCTTTAACAAGACCCATTGCAATGCCCGCAATAGCAGCTTTAATGGGAACGCCGCCTTCCATTAATGCAAGTGAACCGGCACAAACGGTTGCCATGGATGAAGAGCCATTTGATTCAAGAATGTCAGAGTTCAGACGGACGATGTATGGGAATTTATCTTCCGACGGAATAATGTTTTTAAGAGAACGCTCTGCAAGATTTCCATGTCCGACTTCTCTTCTTCCCACTCCGGAGAATCTTCCAGTTTCACCGACACTGAACGGAGGGAAATTATAATGAAGTAGAAAGCGTTTTTTGTATTCCGGCTGCAAACCGTCAATGATCTGTTCGTCACCTTTAGCGCCCAAAGTAAGAGTTGTTAAGCTCTGGGTTTCGCCGCGGGTAAAGAGAGCCGTGGCATGCGGGCGGGGAAGAATTCCGAGTTCGATCGAAATCGGTCTGACCTGAGTTGTATTTCTCCCGTCAAGACGCAATCCTTCTTCAAGAATTCTTTTGCGCATCAAATCTTTCTCCATATCATGAAGAATTTCCTTGATGGCATTTTCCTTCTCGGGGTATTTTTCCGCCAGAGCAGCCAAAACTTCATCCGTTAATGCATGGTTTTGAGCCGATCTTTCTTCTTTAGCAAGGACAGCTGATACTATCGATTTGAACTTATCATGGGCAAGTGCAGAAATATCGTTAAACAAATTCTGATCGATAACTTTTTCTGCGACAACCATTTTAGGCTTACCGCAAAGTTCGCGGAGTTCTAACTGTACCTTTATGATTTTTTTGATTTCGGCGTGTGCAAATTTAAGCGCATCAAGCATAACCTGTTCGCTTAATTCTTTAGCTTCGCCCTCAACCATCATAATTGAACTTTCTGTACCAGCGATAACCAATTCAAGATCACTCGCTTCGGTTTCCTTGAGGGTTGGATTGATTATGAATTCTCCGTTGATTCTTCCAACCCTGACCTCGCCAATGGGCTCGAGAAATGGAATATCAGAAATTGCAAGCGCTGCCGAAGCGCCGCAAGCGGCAATTACATCTGAATCATTTTCGCTATCGTATGAGTAAACAAACGCCGCAACCTGAGTATCATTTCTGTAATTATCAGAAAATAATGGTCTGATGGGTCGGTCGATCAGCCGCGCACTTAGAACTTCTTTGTCTGTCGGTTTTCCTTCCCGTTTGAAAAAACCGCCGGGAATTTTTCCTGCAGCAAATGCTTTTTCTCTATACTCAACACTGAGCGGAAAGAAATCGATATCTGGGCGTAAATCACCCGCGACAGCAGTTACAAGAACCATAGTATCGCCGTAGCGAACGATTACAGATCCGTTTGCCTGCTTTGCAAGTTTGCCAGTTTCAAAAATTAATTTTTGTTTTCCTATTTGTACTTCTTTGGTATAAACCATTTAGAAACTCCGTTACTTTCTTATGTTCAATTCTTTAATTATTCTGCGGTATCTTTCAATCTCGATGCTTGCCAGATAATCAAGCAATCTTCTTCTTTTTCCAACCATTTGCATCAATCCACGTCTCGAGGCATGATCCTTCTTATGAGCCTCGAAATGGCTTGTGAGGCGGTTAATTTCACCGGTTAACAGCGCGATCTGCACCTCTGCAGTTCCGCTATCTTTTTCATTCTTACCGTATTTTTTAACTATCTCAAGTTTTTCTTCTTTCGATAAAGACATTTTACTACTCCTTTGTTTATTTGTTCGATACAACCCCAGAATTAATCCCGCGCCGTGCAGGTAAACCGGAGTTTATTAATTTAATAATTTTTCTTTTTGAACTTCAGCTTTATCAATCTCAATCTGACTGATCAAAGCCTCTTTGGATTCAAATCTTTTTTCATCACGCAGCCGATTAAGAAATTCTACTTTCAGATATTTCCCGTAAATATCACGATCAAAATTTAAAAGATGAACTTCAAGAACCAGTTCGTGTTTATTTTCAAAAGTCGGTCTGTAGCCGATATTCATTATTCCAATAAATCTCTCACCATCAAGAGAACATTTTACTGCATAGACACCGTTCTTCGGGATAGCTTTAAAAGTTTCATCTAAACTTATGTTAGCAGTTGGAAATCCAAGAGTTCTACCCCTTTGAGATCCAAGAACCACTTCTCCCGCGAGCGTATAATTTCTTCCGAGAAAGAGAGTTGCCCGTTCCAGATCGCCATCGGAAAGAGCCATTCTGATTTTTGTACTGCTGATAATCTCTCCATTCACACTTTCGGCGGAGACAGCCTTCACATTAAAATTATATGCTTTGCCGACATTACTAAGTTTATCCACATCGCCCAATCTGTCGTGGCCGAACTTATGATCGTGGCCTATAACCATCTTCCGCGCCCGGATCTTATCCACAATGAATTTTTTAATAAATTCATCAGAAGACAGCCGGGAAAAATCCCGTGTAAAATTAATCACCATCAAATTCTCTATACCGGCATTTTCCAGAATTTCTTTTTTCTCTCTAAGTGAAGTTAGAATTTTAAGATTAAAATCATTTGAAAGAACAATACGCGGATGCGGTTCAAATGTAACGACAAAACTCGATCCGTTTTCTTCTGCTGCCGCATTTTTGATCTCATTGAGAATTTTGAAATGTCCGGAATGGAGTCCGTCGAATGACCCAACCGTCACAACAGCATTTTGAGCATCTATTTTTAGAGAACTATCTGTATATATTTTCATTTTAATTCAGCTGCGGAGCCAGGACATAATTTTTAGCAAACTCTTTAAACTCATCGAGCGTCAATGCGTCTTCAACACAGAAGTCGCCAATTCTTGTGCGTCTTAATTGCTTCAGATATGCGCCGCATCCAAGATGTCTTCCAAAATCGTTGGCTATCACTCTTATGTATGTACCCTTCGAACAATCAATTTCAAAATAAATATCCGGAAGATCAATTTTTGTAATTTCAAATTTTGATACAGAGACGGATCGTTCCTCACGTTTAACCACTTTGCCTTTACGCGCCATCTTATAAAGGGGCTGCCCGTTTTGTTTTATCGCAGAAAACATAGGCGGTATCTGAGAAATATTTCCAAGGAACAGTTCGCGAATCTTAAATATCTCCTTCTCATTCACTTTTTCAATTCCATTCTCGGAATCAAACTTGCTTTCACCGTCATATGAAGGTGTTGTTTTGCCAAGTGTAATGATTCCGGTATAAGACTTTTCAAGATCCTGAATTTTCGAAATTTCCTTAGTCATTCTTCCGGTACAGACTACAACCAAGCCCGTGGCATTTGGATCGAGTGTTCCGGCATGACCAACTTTTTTTACATCTACAGCTTTCCGGACTTTATAAACACAATCAAACGAACTCTTCCTAAAGGCCTTATCAATTAACACAATTTCACCGGAAACAAAATCCGGATCAATTTTCGCTATCGTTTTTTTTGTTATCGCTTTCATGAATTTTCTTAAATAATACTTCCATCTTCTCTACATAATCGCTTGTGTCATCAATAAAGAAATGCAGTTCCGGAACAAAACGAAGCTGAATTCTTCCGGCAAGCTGGCTTCTGATCAATCCTTTAAGCTCATTAACACTTTCCATAACTTTTTCCCGTTTTTCTTTATCAAAAACCGAGAGATAAATATTCGCATGCTTGAGGTCCGGACTCACTTTAGCTTTTGTAACAGTTATAAGACTCAGTTTTGGATCCTGAATCTTATGCAGGAAAATTAAACTGAGCTCCTCTTTAATGAGACTCGAAACTTTATCTAATCTATGAGACATTTCTACTCTAATTTCTTCTTGGTTTCGATCATTTTATAAGCTTCAATAATGTCGCCGGCTTTGATATCGTTAAAGTTCGCTATGCTTAAGCCGCATTCAAAACCCTTTTCAACTTCACGAACATCATCTTTAAATCTGCGTAATGAGCTGATCTCGCCTTCATAAACAGAAATACCTTCTCTGAACAGACGGACTTTATTGCTCTTCATTATTTTTCCATCCTGAACAGAACAGCCTGCTATAGTACCGGCTTTTGGTACCTTGAATACATCTTTTACAAGAAGGGTTGCCACAACTTCTTCAGAAACTACCGGAGAGAGCATTCCTTCAAGCGCAGATTTTATTTCATTGATAGCATCATAAATAATGTTATAAAGACGGATATCAACTTTTTCCGATTCAGCAAGTTTGCGCGCATTTGTATTAGGCCTTACATGAAATCCGACAATGATTGCGCCTGACGCCGCGGCCAGAAGCACATCTCCTTCAGAAATTGCGCCGACGGCTTTATGGATTACCCGCACAGAAACCTCCTGATTGGATAATTTCATTAAAGAATCAGATAAAGCTTCAATAGATCCGTCAACGTCGCCTTTAACAATTATAGGCAACTCTTTAAATCCGCCATGACTGATTTGGTTTGCAATTTCATCGAGTGTAATATGATGAACCTGACGATGATCCTGTTCGCGCTTAATCTGCATACGCTTCAAACTTATCTCACGGGCATCACGTTCAGAATCTGCAACATGGAAAGTGTCTCCCGCCTGAGGTGCAGATTCAAATCCTAGAACCAAAACAGGAGTTGAAGGGCCGGCCTCAAAAACTTTTTTACTGCGTTCATCGAACATAGCTCTAACGCGTCCGTGTACTACTCCTGCAATAAATGGATCTCCGACTTTCAAAGTTCCTTTTTGAACAAGAACAGTAGCCGTAACGCCTTTGCCCTTATCCAGCTGACTTTCTATGATCGTTCCTCTTGCTAACCGGTCCGGATTTGCCTTCAGATCCAGGAGTTCGGCTTCGAGAACTAATTTTTCAAGGAGTAGGTCTACATTCTTTCCAAGTTTAGCGGAGATTTCAACACACTGGTATTTTCCGCCCCACTCTTCTACCAGGATATTTCTGTCACCAAGCTGCTGTTTAATTCTTTCAATATTGCTGTTTGGCTTGTCAATCTTATTGATGGCGATAATTATAGGAACATTGGCAGCAAGAGCATGATTAATAGCTTCAATGGTTTGCGGCATCACCGCATCATCAGCGGCAACAATCAATACAACAATATCTGTAACCCTTGCGCCGCGGGCACGCATGGCTGTAAAAGCCTCGTGGCCCGGTGTATCTAAAAATGTAACCTGCCGCTGATCATCAAGTATAACTTTATAAGCTCCGATATGCTGTGTAATACCGCCGGATTCTCCCGCAACTACATTAGCTCTTCTTATATAATCCAGCAGAGAAGTTTTTCCGTGATCAACGTGACCCATTATAGTAACAACGGGGGGACGCAACTTAAGAGTTTCCTCCGGATCAGGAGTATCTGCATCTAAATCTGACTGATATTCCTCTTCAAGTTCAATTTCAAACCCAAAATCGTCTGCAATGAGCGTAATTGTTTCAACATCCAGACGCTGATTTATTGAAACCATCAGACCTAAACCGATACATTTCTGAATAACCTCACTGACTGATACACCCATAAGGTGGGCAAGTTCATTAACCGCAATAAATTCACTTACTTTAATTTTTGTTTTATCCAAATCCTTTTGATGCTGAATCTGGCTTTGAATTTCCTCTTTTTCTTTTCTCTTTCTCTTTCTTGCCGAAGCTCGTCCGCCGACCGATGATTCGTCAATGCTCAAAAGAGTTCTTTTTATTGCATCTTCAACTTCACGTTTATCGATTTCAAGACGTTTAATTTTTCTTTTCTTTTTGGCTACTGTTACTTCTTCCGGAGCCTGGCCGGGAGTAACGGCTTTTTTCTTCGATTTCAGAATTTTCTTTTTCTTCTTACCCGCATCTTCAGAAGTATCTGCAGCCGGTTTGCCTGGTGTTTGAGTTGTATCGGCACCTCTGGATTCAGTTTTTTCACGCTTCTGCCTGAGATCAACCTTGCCAACTATTGTCAAACCTTTTTTTCTTCCTTCGAGAGCAATTTCAGTTTCAGTCCTGAATGGTTTTTTCTCTTCTACCGGCAGATCGATTTTATCGGCAGGTTGTTCATGAATTTCCCGTTCCGGAACCGGAGCCGGCTCTTCTACCTGGACTGCAGCATCGCCGTTCAAACTGACGGCATCGGGGACGATTTCATCAACGACTTTTTCAGCCGGTTTTTCCTCAGCTGCCTTTGGGGCAACTTCAATATGCACTTCCGGTTCATCGTGCTCAGCTCTCTTTTTCTGAAAATCGGAAATTTTCTTATAGTGTTTCTCAGCCTTTTCAATATCTTTTTTGAAGAAAGATTTAATCTCAGCGACCATTTCATCATTCAATATTGACATGTGAGATTTTACTTCGAAGCCTTTCTTCTGAAGAAATTCGACGAGCGATTCCGTAGAAAGATTATACTCCGTTGCAAATTTGTAAAGACGTAATTTTTTTTCTTTTGCAGTTTCCGGCATTTTGTTCTTATCCGTTTAAGTGTTCCGTTTATTCTTCTTCTTCAAATTGATTTTCAAGAATCTCTATAATAGCCTTGGCTTTTTCTTCATCAAAGCCTTCGAGCTCTTTCAGTTTGTCAATGCCAGCGGCAAGAACTTCCAGAGCAGTGTCCAATCTGTTATTGATGAGAAGGTCCACAACCTCAGTACCCAATTCCTCGCGGAGTTCAATCAACTCAATATCTTCATCATATTCTTCAAAAGGTTTCTCGAGTCTGATTACTTCAATCTCATAACCGCTCAGTTTGATGGCCAGGCGGATATTGACGCCGTTTCGTCCAACGATCAATGAAACCTGATCGCTATCAGCGGTAACAACACACTTTTTAGCATCTTCATCTATTTCGATCTGTTTTAATTTAGCAGGAGCCAGACATCTCTGAATGAAAACTACCGAATCCTCGGAATAGTTAATGACATCTATATTTTCATTATTCAACTCGCGAACTATGGCGTGGATACGGACACCCTTCATTCCAACGCATGCGCCCACAGCATCAATTCTGGGATCGCTTGATTCAACGGCGATTTTAGCTCGCTCACCGGGTTCGCGGGCAATACCTTTAATTTCTATAACACCGTCATAAATTTCCGGAATTTCTATTTCGAATAATCTTCTGAGAAAGAGATTATCCGCACGCGAGATCAATATAACGGGTCCGTTCTGAGTATTCTTAACGTCCTTAACAACCGCGCGGACCGTATCGCCTTTTCTGTATTTTTCGCGGGGAATCTGTTCGTGACGCGGAAGGAGCAATTCATTTTTATTGTGATTTACAAGAACATCATTTCTTCTAACCTGATAGATATCGCCGACGACAATCTCGCCGAGCATTTCTGTATACTCGTTATAAATAATTTCTTTTTCTATTTCTCTGATTTTCTGATTCAAACTCTGGCGCGCCAGATTTATTAATCTTCTACCAAATTCCATCAACTCTAATTTCTGGACATAATCCTCACCTACTTCGAGTTCCTCTTCATTTCCTTTTTCATTAACCTCATCGATACTTATTTCGCTCGTAGGGTCATTTACCGTTTCAACTATAGTACGCTCAAGGAATATTTCTATATCACCCTTATCCATATTAACAACGACTTCGTATTTGGCTTCCAATCCGTATTTCTTTTTAACCATAATCCCAAATATTTCTTCGATGATCCCTGCAAGCACATCTTTATCAAGACTTTTCTCGCGGACCATCTGCGCAAAGGATTCTACTATCTCGGTGTTCATTTATTGCTCCTCAATGATCAAAAACTGATTAATACTTTTGCTTTAATAATATTATTAAAATTTATTTTGTATTCCGCTTCTTTAACAGCAAATATGAGATCTTCTCCATCAATTCGGGTCAGCTTTGCGGTAAGTGTTTTTTCA
>PGYS01000221.1 GCA_002839795.1 Ignavibacteriae bacterium HGW-Ignavibacteriae-3
GAATTCATCGTGCTTAAATTTAAGGACCTCGGGATCATCATTGTAATCCTGCAGGCTCTTCCAAAATTCTTTTTTACCGGATGATTTTGAGAAATCACTCATCATTAAACCTTTTTATTTCTTTTGACAGCTGAAGGATGTAATTCAATTTTAATTTTATTTTGATTTGAGTTTTTTACAACTGATGTGAAATATTTAAGCGGTAATAAAGAACCGATTGCAGCTATAATGCTGCCCTTGCCAATTGTACTGAAGAAATTTTTTCTGCCGATTTTTTTCATCTTTTGCGTTTCCTCGATTAGCGGTGACATGCCCAGCAATTTTCAGGACCCTTATTAACTTTTTGCAAATACGGTAAATTTTCATGAGGATTTCTGTGACAATCCAGACAGGCTGTCATTGTAAAAGGTTTGACCTGCCGTACAACTTCCATCTCCTTAAGATCCCCATGGCAGCTTACGCAATCGATCTGTTTGTTAATGTGAACGCTATGATTGAAGTAAGCATATTCCGGTATTTTATGAATGCGCTTCCACGGTACAGGTTTATTCTCTTCGTAATATCTGGTTAATTTTATTATCTCAGGCTTGTCTTTACGTGCCACAGAATGACAGTTCATACAAATGTTTACTGAAGGGATTATGGCATGTCTCTCTTTTGCGACTCCTATATGACAATACTGGCAGTCGATTGCCATTTGCCCGGCGTGAAGTTTATGCGAAAACTTAATCGGTTGTTCCGGCGCGTAGCCGACGTTATCTCTTTCCGGCCTTGAGACATAAAATGTTATGATGAAGGAAACCGCAACAACGAATAGTGTTAATGGCAGTCGAATCTTGAGAGCATAATCCAGTACCGTTCTCTTCATTTAATACCTGTAGTAGTAAATATTTAGTAGAAAAAATCTCAGGGTATCTGCTGGAATAACTTCTGCATTAGATTCCTGATTTTTGCAAAGATAAGATATATAGTCTTTTAAAAGTTATTGGACAAAGATAATAAACGCATTCTAAAAACCAAAAATATTTTGAAATTGAAGTTTAACGTATTTTCATTTTTTTCTTTCGACAACAAAGCCGACTAAGGACTCCAATGAACTTTTTACATCTGACTTCTCAAAGATGCCCAGATTATTTAGGGCGCGGTTTGTATAATCTTTGGCTACAGTGTCAGCATAATTAATACCATCGTATTTCATAACGAATGAGATTACTTCGTCAACTTCAATTTTGCCTGCACCTTTTCGTATAACTTTCAGAATGGACTTTCTTTCATCTTCGGGTGACTGCTTGAGAGCATAAATTAATGGGAGTGTCAATTTTTTTTCTTTTATATCTCCCCCGAGTGGTTTTCCGAAAACTTTTTTTGTTCCGATGAAATCAAGAATATCGTCGCGTATCTGAAATGCGATTCCCAGATTTTCCCCGAACATCTTCATCGCCCCGATTTTTTCCTGATCTTCGGTAGATGCCCTGGCCCCTATCTCGCAGCAGGTAGACAGGAGTGAAGCCGTTTTATCCGAAATAATCCTGAAATATGTTTCCTCATCGATATTCAGTTTTCTTGTTTTGCTTATCTGCAACAGCTCCCCTTCTGACATTCTTTTAACTGTATTGGTAATTACTCGAAGAAAGTCAAAATCGTTTCCGTCAACCGCAAGCATTAAACCGCGGGCAAGAAGATAGTCACCCATCAGGACGGCAATCTTATTCTTCCACACAGCATTTATTGACGGGAAACCGCGCCTGGTTTCTGAATTATCCACCACATCATCGTGAACAAGAGTTGCAGTATGAAGCAATTCGACGAGTGATGCTCCCCTGTAACTCCTCTCCGTAATTCCGCCGCACATCTTACTGGAGAGCATAACAAGAAGCGGGCGGATCTTTTTTCCTTTCTGCTTATGAAGATAGCGTGTAATCAGTTCAAGGAGAAGGACTTTGGATTTTAATTTCTGCTTAAAGAGCCTGCTGAACTCATCAAGCTCATTATCGATCGGCCCGGTAATTTCGGATAAGGATTTTTTAATCAAGTTTTCTTTTGGAAAATTTTTGAAACAATTATACTTATTTCATATAAGAAAACCAACGGAATGGCGAGCATAACCTGAGAGACCGGATCTGTAC
>PGYS01000222.1 GCA_002839795.1 Ignavibacteriae bacterium HGW-Ignavibacteriae-3
CTTCTTTATACATTTTAAGATTTTCATAATGAGTTAATAGAAGATCGTAAGGATTATACCAGCTGGTATAATCACCGGGATTTAATTGCATTTGTCTCTTTGCCCTTTCTATTACTTCGTTAGCATAAATTTTATATTTATCAAATGCACCGGCACTGTAATAAATTTTTGAAATGTCATGTTTAATTCTGTAATCCATCGGCACCACCGAACGTGGAATTTTTTTCTCCATTGCATCGAGGGTTTCAATGGTTTTAGCATTATCTCTCATCTTATACTGATAATATATTGCGAGCCGAACGAATCCGTTCCTGTAGTTTTGGGTTAAGCGTTCATGATTTTCATCAAAGAAAATGGAATTGTCATTCAATCCCCGGAACTTAAATCCCGGCTGATAATCCTTGCTGAAACCTTCGGGTTCTTCAAGAAGCTGTTTCCGCAGTATCGGTTCATCTATATATTCGATTCTTCTGTCGGTATTTTTTACGGGAACGAGCCTCATCGCCATTCCTTCCATTCTTAGATAGTCGTCCAGATTCAATCTGCTATCCTCGGAACAGGTTACGGCAAAATAAACGGGACGCGCCCACTTTGCCTGCATGATGATATCCAGGGCAACATAATCCTGACCGCGTATAAATTTAATATCCCCGGATTGGCCTGTATTCTGCATAATCCATTTTAATTTTTTGTTTTTAACAATGGCGCTGTCCGTAACTCCCCACTTTTTAATAACATCCTCGGGCACATCCATAGACATCTCCGTCGGGTTCCAGCGCTGCAGCCCAAGTTCATCTATCTCGCCGTCCGTTAAACTCATGGCAACTTTTTGAGAACCGAACGGGGCGGTGTTCTTAAGCTGTTTAACGTACCAGCCGGTATTCACTAACGAAAGACATGCAACCCTCACATCGCGGCGGACCCCTTCAACATTCTGCAGGAACCAAAGAGGAAAGGTATCGTTATCTCCATTTGTGAATAAAACAGCGTTTGGTTCAACACTCTGAAGAAGATTGTAGGCGTAATCCCATGGCACATAATTTTTAGAGCGGTCATGTTCAAACCAATTGGTGTGAGCCATGTTAACGGGTACTCCGATTACTCCTATAAAAAGAGCGCCGGCCATCAATGGTTTAAGGGAAGGTTTCTCCTTAAATTTTTCCTGAATCAGTTCAATAATTCCGCGCATTCCGAGAGCGATCCATAATGAATACACAAAGAACGCCCCGACATAAAAATAATCTCTTTCACGGGGCTGGGGTTCCTGCTGGTTCTGATAAAATGCCGTCAAATATCCAAGGAAAATAAACATCACAATAAAAACTGATGCCATTTTCCAGTCTTTTTTAAAATGAAAGTATAATCCGAATAATCCGATGAAGAAAGGAATGCCCCACAGATCGCTCCACTCAACACCGGTGTCCTGATAGGTTGATTCTCTTCCGACATAATTCCAGAACAAATATCTGTTGAACATATGATTCATCTGGTAACGCCAGAGGAAATCAAAGTCGCTCGAATATTCTGAATAAATTTTTATTTGATGGGGCTCGTTGGCAAATCTTCTGGCAAATGTAGGAAAATCTCCGTACTGCTCTCTGTTTATGTATGAATTCAGTTCAGTCATGGTTTTAGGACTGTTCATATTGATCGGAGTTTCCTGATTGGCGCGGATAATAATCATTGCGACTGTTGTGGAACCGATCATCGCGAAGAGGGCACATTTAAAAACGAGATTTACGGTTGGTTTATTGTTCTTTGCGGTCCAATAAACGCCAAAACCAAGTAAACCAAAAATCGCGAAGACCGTTACAATGTTTAGCGTAATGTCATTATGGGAAATTAATGTAATAAGTTTCGGAAGGTATTTCACAATTCCTGGATAAACCAAAATTAATGCAATGCCTCCAAATATAATAGGAAGATAAAATGAATTACGCTGGAATATTTTTTTATACAGTGCGCCCATGAAGACCACACTCACTAAAGCAAGAATGATAACGAACCGTGAATCAATAGTACGGAATTCTTCCGGTGAAGGAGGAACGGTTGAAGTCTGAGAAATCCACATCAGCACAGCAATTACCAAAATTATTACCGAATGGG
>PGYS01000223.1 GCA_002839795.1 Ignavibacteriae bacterium HGW-Ignavibacteriae-3
AACAAGAGCGATAATCTGAAGATAAGGGAAAAGTGCCATCGACATAATGCCTATGCCGAGATACATCAGCATGTTACCAAGATAGAGTGGGTTCCTAACGTATGCGAATGCACCGGATACAACCAGAAAAGTTCCGCCGACTCCATCAGTCGTGCGTGTTTCGCTGCCGGCATGACTAACGCCCCACAAACGGAAAAACTCCCCGATAAGCGCAATCAAGAATCCAATAATCATGCTTGAAACGGTAGCAACCTGAAAGTATACCATCAAAAGCAAAAAGGGAAGCGGCGAGTAACTTCTGTATTTAAAAATCTTTGAAGCAAAATTTTTCATTAAACTATCCTTGTATAAAAACTTCTTTTCTTTTCAATTCAGCCTGATGTCTTTTCTTCAAGCGCTTTTTCGATTTCAATTCTTCAATTTTTTTTATTACTTCACCAAAATTAGAATACGGGAAATAAGTGATACGGTTTATTTCGCAGTATCGGAGAAGCGAATTTTTGGCAAAAATAAAATCGCAATATTGCACAGGACATATATCGGTATTTCCGTCACCGATATAGAAAGTATAATCATCCGGTCCGCTGAAATTTAGAATATGATTCCTTTTGCAGTTGCCGCACTGAGCGCACTCTTCATCGGTGTGAGGAAAAACCGGAATCAATTTTTTATCTGCATCGAAATTCAGCTGATTTGAGTATACTTCCAAATGAGAAAGGTCTTCACGCTTTAGGATTCTGTCAATATAGTAGTCGAATCCGTCGCTCAATATCCGCAGTTCAAATCCTTCACTTTC
The DNA here is from genome assembly GCA_002839795.1 of Ignavibacteriae bacterium HGW-Ignavibacteriae-3. Classification (GTDB taxonomy): domain Bacteria; phylum Bacteroidota; class Ignavibacteria; order Ignavibacteriales; family Melioribacteraceae; genus Fen-1258. Next base: position 797 of record PGYS01000223.1, read on the forward strand.
ACAATATTGTGCAAAATATTTAAAATCAGGGTCGAGAGTAATTTCATTTAGAAAAAGTTCATACTCTTTTTCATTTATTTGGTCGACAGTTCCGCAGAGAAGTTTCCATAATTCAATTGAACTCAAATTTCCGTTGAGCCATTCATCAATCCATGATTGGGATTTTTCAACGTTGCCAAATCGTGTGAACAACGCCTCGCCAACATCAGTCTGTGTTATAGTTCCGTCGAAATCAACAAATATTTTATATGATCTGTTATTGAGGTTCATAGCTCGCTGGAATTTCCTCGAAACGGACGCCGACTAATTTTGAGATGCCTTCTTCCTGAATTGTGACACCATACATAGTCTCCGAGGCCTCCATAGTACGCTTGTTGTGTGTGACAATGATAAACTGCGTCTTGTCGCTGAACTCTTTTATTAACTTGGTGAACCGGTCGATATTCGCATCGTCGAGAGGAGCATCAACTTCATCAAGAATACAGAATGGACTTGGTTTAACCAGATAGATTGCAAAAAGAAGGGCAGTGGCTGTAAGAGTTTTTTCTCCTCCGGAAAGCAGTTCTATTGACGTGGGGCGTTTGCCTTTAGGTTTGGCAAGAATTTCAATTTTTCCTTCAAGCGGATCGATTCCTTCCTCCAGGATTAGATCGGCCTCGTCGCCAGGATTAAAAAGAGTCTGAAAGATCAAGGTAAAATTCTCACGTATCTTTTCGAAAGTATCCAGAAACAGCTTCTGAGCCGTTTCATTGATTTCATTGATCGTTTTAATCAAGTCTTTTTCGGATTCAGTGAGATCGTCACGCTGTTTGTGGAGAAAATCCAGTCTCTTCTTTTCCTCATCGTACTCGGAATAGGCGAGAAGATTTACGGGCCCGATATTTCTGATTTTTTCTTTAAGCGATTGTACTTCAATAGAAGTATTTGCAAAATCGAATGTGTCAAGATCATCGAATTGTTTTTGGATGAGTTCGATCGAATAATTTTCTTTTATATGCTCAATTAGATTTTCAGTTCGAAGATTTACTTCATTCTCCTTTATTTCAAAGGAATGGACTTTATCAGATACATCCTGGCGCTCATTTCGCAGATTGTTAAGCCCGCTTTCAAATTTGGCTGCTTCCTCTTTGATCAATTTCAATTTATCGTTGATCTCTTTTTCCTCATCGAGCAAAGTCAGTCTTAGCTTATTGATATTATTGAGCTCAGAAGTTGATTGAACAATTATCTCCTGCAATGAATTCGATTCAACTTCATTTGACTGAAGATCTTTTTCCCTTTTCTCAATTCCACTTAAAATTAATGTCTG
>PGYS01000088.1 GCA_002839795.1 Ignavibacteriae bacterium HGW-Ignavibacteriae-3
GCGGAAGAATTAGCGGTATATAAGAAAATATTAAAGGAGTATTCGATCACATTTTGTGATTCCGAGAAATCCATATATGAGGAATTAAATAAAAGCAACTTCAATTTAATTCTTATGGATATTGGTCTGGCAGGATCAAAAGATGGAATCGAAATGACAAAAGATTTGAAGGCGAATCAGAAATATTTCAAAATCCCCGTGATTTGTATAACTTCTCATGTATTCATTAAACAGAAAGAGATAGTGAAACAAGCAGGCGCCGAGGATTATCTCACAAAACCGCTCCGTAAAACTGAATTAATTGAAATTATTGAAAGATATCGGAGCGACTCAAGTAATAAATAGATTTTGATTGCCCGGGTTGCTTATTTAATGTCGTCGAAGTACAACAATTCCGGCGTTCATAGCCTGTGGCGGGGGAATCTCTCAATCTGGCATTATCCCTTCCAAAGACCGTTTACGGGGAAATGTTCGTTACTAACGTATATAATAGTATTATTCTCTATTACGGTACAGGGGCTCACGATCGGGAAAGTTGCCAAAAGACTTGTCTGAACGGCCGTATCCTTATCCCTAACCCAATTTTCTGTTCAAGCGTTGAATTAATTAAAGAATTATTCGATAATTAAGCATGAGGGTCTCTATCGGATTGAATAATTTCAAGTCTGATCGGAGAGTTAGCATTAATAGACAACTTTATCAAGAAAATTACACAAAGTACTTTTTATGAAAAAAATTATTTCCATAGAGATGATAGAAGACGGAATGATTACGGGCGAAAGCATCAAGAATAAATATGGTCAGGTGATGCTCGCAGAAAACATCAGACTGGAGTCAAAACATCAGAAAATGCTGAAAATGTGGGGAATCTCTTCTATTTTCATAATGTCAGATGATGAGGTTCAGTCGGAAATATATCATGACCCCGAAACTATTGAAAAGGCTGAAGAAATTATAAAGGAAAAAATACTTTGGACGCCAATCAATAAATTCGATGAAGAGATTTATCAGATCGTAATGGACCGAATTCTCGAAACTCAATATTCTTGAAAGATTAAAATGGACTCAATTCAGAACATAGTAAATAAAATAAATGATCTTCCTACGCTGCCGCTTGTATATTCAAAATTAACAGGGGCAATAGAAGATCCGCATAATACCGTAGAAAATATTTCAAAAATCATTTCTTCAGATCAGGCATCTGCCTTTAAGATCTTAAAGGTAGCTAACTCGCCGTTTTACGGTTTCCGCGGAAAGATAGACACAATTTCTCAGGCCATTTTCTATCTTGGATTTAATGAAGTGAGCAATATCGTCCTCTCGCTTTCCGTGATTAAAATGTTTTCTAATGAAAATTCCTTAAAAGATTACAGCCCTCTTGATCTCTGGTCGCATTCTATCGGAGTCGGACTCCTGGCCAGGTCGGTTGGAATGGCGATGAGAGAGAAGGATCTGGAAAATTATTTTCTTGCGGGAATTTTTCACGATATAGGCAAATTGATATTTATGGTTTATGCTGCCAAAGATTATCAGCAGGCGATAGAATTAGCAAAATCAAAAAAAATTACTCTTTCCGAGGCGGAGATTGAATTGTTTGGGAATGACCATTCTATGGCGGGTTACCTGTTAGCTGAAAAATGGAAACTTCCGGCCTCAATTCAAAGCACAGTCAAAAATCATCATAATTTCAAGGAAAGCGATAAAGGAAATTTATTACTTGGATCAATTTACATTTCAAACATATATGCTAAAGCGATTGGCCTGGGTAATGACGGGTACTCTATTATTTCCCGGCCCGTAGAAAACGTATGGGATACTGTTAAACTTAACCCGGGTTATATTAGATCTATCAGTAAAAGGATCAGAGATGATTTCAATCACTCTATTAAAACTTTGCTGGTGAATTAATATGAATATAATACAAGCAAATATCGATCATGAAAATGCGCTGAAGAGAATTTCGGATTTTTATATTTCCACTTTTGATAAACGCGCACGTATTGAGGTAATCGATTCCGGGTTAAATTTATTTAATGATCTCATCGATTGTAAAAATGTATCGTTATTTTTCCTGAACAAAGAGACATTCGATTTCAACTACATGGCTTCTCTGGGTCACAACGAGCAAACTGCAGTTATACTTTTTGAACAGCTGACCGAAAGAGGCGGTATAACTAAATGCCTCGAGGCGGAAAAAGCAGTATTATATCAGTATGAAGACTACCTTTTAAACAACAGGCATTTTTTCATGATTCCGTTAATCGGCACATTCGGTTTGGTTGGAATAATTGTAGCCGAAATTAATGATGATCATTTAACTGACCAGAGACAAACGCAGCAGCTGGATCATTTTGCTATAATATTCGCGCTGATTATTGAAAATCACAATCTGATTCAGGAATTGCAGGATGAAAAAGCCAGCAATGAAGAGAGAGACACGATCCGTCAGACGGTAATTGTCCAGAGCACGATAGATCTTAAAAAGATATTGGACAGTGTTCACATCGGTATTATGCTGGTTAATGTTTCCGACCAGAAAATTGTCGATGTGAATGCAATGGCAGCCATAATGATCGGGACAAATAAAGAACGTCTTTTAGACCAGAAAATAAACAAATATTTATATTCGCTCAATCCAATCACGGCCGCCAATAAACACGTAGATAATCACGAAGGGCTCCTGAAAAAAGAAAACGGAAATCTTATTTCCATACTCAGAAGATCCGCCCGCGTTGATATTAATAATGAAAAATTCTATCTGGAAAGTTTCATAGATATTTCCGAAAGAAAACTAATGGAGGACGAGCTTCAGAAATCTCATTTTAAACTTGAACAGCGGGTAGAAGAAAGGACGATCGAACTCAGGAAAGCGAATCTTGAACTGAGCGCTGAAATCCATAAACGAATTAAAGCTGAATCCGATCTTGTTATTGCCAGAGACAAGGCGGAGGAATCCAATAGATTAAAATCAGCCCTATTGGCAAATATGAGCCACGAATTTAGAACGCCATTAGTAAGTATTTTGGGTTTTTCAGAAATGCTGGAACAAGATCTCGAAGACGATGAGCAGAAGTTAATGATGAAAAATGTTTATTCTTCCGGTCATCGATTATTAAAAACCCTGGATGGTGTATTAAATCTATCTCAGCTGCAGACGAATACTTATCCTGTAGCTATTGAAAAAACCGAAATAATCGGCTTGCTTGAAAAACAATTTATTAAATTTAGCCCTCTGTTCGAAGAGAAAAAACTATCATTAAAAAATAATATTGAGCCCGGACCTATAAACATTAATCTTGATCCGGGTTTGTTCTCTACAGCTGTTGGCAACATTTTGGATAATGCTCTCAAATACACTGAGTCTGGCGGAGCGGCATTAAATATCTTCATTACTCCTAAAAACGAAAAAACTCTCGTCACCATTTCCATTTCTGATACAGGTATTGGCATTGATCCAAAAGATCAAGAAATGATTTTTGAAGAGTTCAGACAGACCAGTGAAGGTTTTACCAGGAATTATGAAGGATGCGGACTTGGATTAACTATTGCCAAAAGAATGATAGAATTAAATAACGGTTCTATTTTCTTAGAAAGCACTCCCGGTAAAGGCTCAAATTTTACAATTCAATTCTCTGTCTGAATTCCACAGCCAAACTAATTCCCGTTTTAGCGCCTAAATCCTGCTATTTAAAATTAATTTTGACTTTTAGCCTATAATGTTTAAATTGTTTCATTAACGGACACTTAGCGCCAAACGTGAATTCCATCTCCTCTCGGAATTTAATAAGTAATTTCAATTCTCATCAGGAAGGAATCTATATGAATGAGTATAAATCTTATACTCTCAGAAATTATAATGAGATCAACCAGCTCAAATCTTTAACAGCAGGTGATAGAAATGCAATAGAGGTTGTCGGAAACGTATTGCCATTTAAAACGAACAATTATGTTGTAGAGAATCTTATTGACTGGGGCAATATCCCTGATGATCCGATTTACACCTTGACATTTCCGAGAAAAGAGATGCTGCTTGATAATCATTTTAAATTAATGGAAGAAAAAATCGGTTCGACTGCTGATAAAGAAAATATAAAGACTTTAGCAAATCAGATTCGGATGCAGCTAAATCCCCATCCCGCCGGTCAGGCGCACAACGTTCCCTCTGTGGATGGTATAGAATTAAACGGAGTTCAGCATAAGTATAGAGAGACCGCTTTGTTTTTTCCGAGCCAGGGACAAACCTGCCACGCATACTGCACTTTCTGTTTCCGATGGCCGCAATTCGTAGGCATGAACGAAATAAAGTTTGCGATGAAAGAAATTGAATTATTGAAACGATATCTGATTCGGCATAGGGAAGTAACAGATGTTCTGTTCACCGGGGGAGACCCTATGATCATGAAGACTAAAATCCTTTCAACATATTTGCATGCGTTACTCGATGATGAACTTTATAACCTTAAGACCATTCGCATCGGAACAAAAGCGCTTGGGTATTGGCCCTACAGATTTACAACTGATAATGACGCTGATGAATTATTGAGGACTATGGAAACGGTTATTAAAAGCGGGCGAAATCTATCCATAATGGCTCACTTTAATCACCCTGTTGAACTATCTACTCCCGCCGTGGAAGAAGCAATTAAAAGGATAAGATCCACAGGGGCCCAGATCAGAACACAGTCTCCGATACTCAGGCATATTAATGATTCGCCTGAAATCTGGTCGCAGATGTGGCGCAAGCAGGTAGATCTTAATTTAATTCCATATTATATGTTTGTCGTTAGAGATACCGGGGCCCAGCATTTTTTTGGAATTCCCCTTGCTGAAGCATGGAATGTTTTTAGAAATGCATATCAGACCGTCAGCGGGATCTGCAGAACAGTAAGGGGACCAAGCATGAGCACTAATCCCGGTAAAGTACAGGTTTTAGGTGTCAGCGAAATCAGAGGTGAAAAGGTTTTTGTTCTTAGATTTTTGCAGGGACGCGATCCGGATTGGGTTGCAAGACCCTTCTTTGCCAAATATGACGAGAAAGCAATCTGGCTCGATGAGCTGAAGCCTGCGTTTAACGAAGCTAAATTTTTCTTTGAAGATGAGTTGGAAGAAATCTTCCACGAGAGATACGATTTTGACGAGAGTGAGAATTTCGAATAATTTCTGATTAACTACCATACAGCGGGGTAAATATGCCGAATAAGCATTTCAGCATCAACCTTAATATCCGGGGGATAACTCAATCGCCTACGATTGCGATCAACGATTTAAGCAAATCTCTTGAAGAGAACGGAAAGACAATATACCGGATGGGATTGGGACAATCGCCATTTCCCGTGCCCGGGCCTGTAGTAGAAACTTTAAAAAATTACGCACAGGAGAAAGAATATCTTCCATCTAAAGGGCTGCCGGCTTTAAGGGATGCTGTGGCTAAATTTCACGGAATGAAAGATAATGTCGATGTAAGGGGAAATAACGTCCTGATCGGCCCCGGTTCAAAGGAATTGATGTTTCTTCTTCAGCTGGTTTTTTACGGAGATATAATTTTACCCACTCCGTGCTGGGTTTCGTATGCGCCTCAATCTAAAATGATTGGAAGAAATATCAGATACATTCAGACTCTATTTGAGAACAAATGGAGAATTACAGCGGAACAGCTGGAGCAGTTTTTAATCAACGAAAATGATAAGTACAAACCCCGTTTATTAATTTTAAATTACCCCGGTAATCCTGACGGAGGGACTTATTCTTCAGATGAACTGAAACAGATTTCAAAAATTGCCGAAGAGTATGAACTTATAATTCTTTCAGATGAGATTTATGGACAGCTTCACCATCAGGGTAAACACATTTCCATAGCTCAATTTTATCCTCAGCGCACAATCATAAGCTCTGGATTATCAAAATGGTGCGGTGCCGGAGGCTGGAGACTTGGCACATTCGCATTTCCAAAATCATTTGACTGGCTTCTGGAACCCATGGCTTCGGCGGCGAGCGAGACTTATACCTCAGTAAGTACACCGATTCAATATGCTGCCGTAAGAGCTTTTAACGGCGACCTGATGATAGAAAGATATCTTTGGCACGTTAGAAGAATACTCTCATTTATCGGGAATAAAAGCGCCGGAATTTTAAGCGATGCAGGAATAAAGGTTCATCTGCCTGTGGGAGCTTTTTATTTGTTTCCGGATTTCTCCCTTTTCTCCGAATCAATGGCAAACCGTGGAATAACAAACAGCAATCAATTATGCGAACGTTTGCTGGAGGACACCGGAGTTGCCTTACTTCCCGGCTCTGCCTTTCAGAGACCAAATGAAGAATTTACCGCACGTCTGGCGTACGTAAATTTTGACGGCGCCAAAGCACTTGCCTATAGTGAGACAATTCCCATCAGTGAAGCGCTCCCGGAAGATTTTGGCACTACTTTTTGTGCTGGGGTATTTGAAGGATTAAACAAAATGGCTGAATGGGTTCACTCTTAACTTAGTCGCCGAAAAATCATATATTCAGATATACTTAGAAACATACTTAGAGAGAAGGAATAAAAATGACTGTTACAAATGTGGAATCATTTCAGAAAAAAATTCTTGTGCGACCTCTTAAAATCGAAGATTACGATGAATTGGTTGAGATACAAAAATTAAGTTTTCCAGGTATGAATCCCTGGTCCAAAGAGCAAATAGAGAGTCAGTTAAAAATTTTTCCGGAAGGACAGATTGCAATTGAATACAAGAGTAAAATCATTGCCTCTTCATCCAGCCTTATAATTGATTTTGATATTTACAGCGATAAGCACAGCTGGTATGAAATAACCAATAGAGGTTACATAACAAATCACAATCCTGAGGGAAATACACTCTATGGCATAGAGATAGTTGTCCATCCCGAGTACAGGGGAATGAAACTGGCGAGAAGACTCTACGATGCAAGAAAAGAACTTGCCAAGTCCCGCAATCTAATGCGAATTGTAGTGGGCGGAAGAATGCCCGAATTTATAAAGTATAAAGACACGATGAGCATAGACGAATTTATTGATAAAGTTTCCCGCAAAGTTATAACAGACCCTGTATTAACTACTCAGCTCTCCAACGGATTTGTCCTTAAAAGAGTTATACCGGAATATCTTACGAGCGATAAAGAATCAGCTGGATTTGCCTCATTATTGGAGTGGACAAATTTAAATTATTCTCCCCACCCTCATAAAAGATATACTTACTCTCGCCCGGCCAGAATTACCGTGGTTCAATATGGTATGAGAAAATTAAACAGTTTTGACGATTTCGCCCAGCAGTGCGAATACTTTGTCGATGTTGCCTCCGGATACAAGAGCGATTTCGTGCTCTTCCCCGAGCTTTTAACTACTCAGCTGTTATCAATACTTGAAACAAAAAGACCGGGACTTGCCGCGAGAGAGCTAGCCGGATTCACACCACAGTATCTGGAATTATTTTCAAAATTGAGCGTCAATTATAATATTAATATAATAGGCGGATCACATTTTATTAATGAAGACGATCATCTTTACAATGTATCTTTTCTTTTCAAACGCAATGGTGAGATATGCAAGCAGTATAAACTGCATATTACGCCCAATGAAAGAAAATGGTGGGGTGTTGAGCCCGGCAATGTACAGGAAGTCTTTGATACAGACATGGGTAAAGTCGCAATCAATATTTGTTATGACGTAGAGTTTCCTGAACTCGGACGCATTGCCGCCGAGAAAGGGGCTCAGATAATTTTCGTTCCTTTCTGTACGGACGAAAGAAAAGGATATCTAAGAGTAAGATATTGTGCCCAGGCAAGATGCATAGAAAATCAGGTTTATGTGGCTATCGCAGGCACAGTTGGAAATCTGCCGCAGGTTGAGAATATGGATATTCAATATGCCCAGTCCGCAATTTTAACTCCGAGCGATTTTGTTTTTGCGAGAGACGGTGTTGCGGCAGAATGTATGCCCAATGTTGAAACCGTTGTTGTGCACGATGTTGATCTTGAAGTGCTTTCAAAAAGCAGACAAAGCGGAACAACACTTAACTGGAACGACCGGAGAGTTGATCTGTATGAAGTTGTACAGAAAAAAATATAATTAAGTCTCCCCTTCTTAAATGAGAATTTAAAATAAATATTTATGTCGGGTATAGTTTAATTAATAGAAATACTTTATGAACAAGTTTTTTGAAGAGCATTTCGGTCTTAGCGCTGCAACGCAGACCAACTTAATTGTAACCATAATTATTATTTTGGTTATAATTCTCTTCTACCGGCTAACATTGAAATTAATTATTGACAGACTCGAGAATACACGTCTGAAATATCAGTGGAAGAAATTTGTTCTTTACTTTTTCGTTGCCTTAAGTCTCTTTATAGTAACGCGTATCTGGTTCGGAATATTCGAGGGTTTTGCCACTTATCTCGGGCTGCTTTCTGCAGGTATTGCTATCGCCCTGAAAGATCCTCTGGTAAATCTTGTCGGATGGTTTTTTATACTTATAAGAAAGCCATTTCAGATCGGAGACAGAATTCAGATCGGCGAAAATATCGGAGATGTTATAGACATAAGGATATTTCAATTTTCGATTATGGAGGTTGGCAACTGGGTGGAAGCAGAACAAAGTACGGGAAGAATTGTTCACATACCAAACGGATTCATCTTTATCCAGCCCCAGGCAAACTACACTACCGGGTTCGAGTATATCTGGCATGAAATCCCCATCCTCATTACATTTGAAAGCAACTGGGTAAAAGCCAAGGATCTCCTTAATCAGGTTTTGGACCGCAACACTTTGCACCTAACCGAGAATGCCGAGAAACAAATCAGAGAAGCCGCCAAAAAATACATGATATATTACAAGAAACTTACTCCAAGAGTTTATACTTCCGTAAAAGACAGTGGTGTGCAGTTAACTGTGAGATTTATGTGCGATCCCCGCAAAAGACGCGATACCGAAGAGGCTATTTTTGAAGACATCCTGAATGAATTTTCAAAATGTTCTGATATCGATTTTGCTTATCCTACTCAACGCTTTTACAACAATCAAAATGAAGGGAAACCGGGCAAAACCTGAAGCCGGCCAATTCGATACATTAATAAAATTTAATAATTAAATTGTGATTTAGACCGCTATATTTCTTTCAATTAAAGGAGGCAACTTGAAATCCTCTCGTTTTTTTCAGCTGATATTTTTTATTTCTATAATTAACCTATCTAATATATTCCCGCAGGATAATGAACCGATTTTTGAATCTTTAAAAAAATATCTTAAAAAAGATTATTTCAAAGTCGGAATGTTATATCAATTTGTAGGGGAATATCAGCCTGATAGAGCTAAAGGGCATAACGGTTTTAGTATGGCTAATGCCCGTATTTCAATCGGAGGAAATCTGGATAATAATTTCTCTTATTATATTCAGGCGAATTTCCTTAATTCACCCTCTCTTCTTGACGCAAAAATGATTTACAAGTTCAGCGACTATTTAACAGTTGATATCGGTCAGCAGAAAGCACCTTTGAGCCGGGAATATTTAACTTCCGCTGCATCAATCGATTTTGTCAACCGGTCACAGGTTGTATCATCTATTGCTGTTAAACGGCAATTGGGCGTTTTACTGCGCGGCGATTTTAAAGAAACTGCTTTTGGTTATAGCTTGGGAGTCTTCAACGGCAACGGCATCGTAAACGGAAATGACGATGAAGAATTTATGTATGTAGGCAAACTCACGTACAAGAACAGTTTTGATAACGATAAATCGTTTGCGGCCGGACTTGGCGGCGCTTTTAATAAAAAGAATACCGTTACTGATAAAAAGAAAGAATATTATTTCGATTTCGATTATAGATTAACTCTAGGTGAATTTTCTCTGAGCGGAGAATATATTTATAAGAAAACAGAATTTAATGCCGGCGCAAATCCGGAGGATAGCGGCTATCATCTGACCGCAGGATATATGGTCAGCAGTTTTACGCAATTGCTCGTAAGGTATGATTCATTTACACCGGCTAATTCATCATCTAAATCCGACTATTTTATTCTTGGTGTAAATTTATTCCCTACATCTGCCACGGAATTTCAGGTTAACTATTTAGTAAACACAAAAACCGGATCGGTAAATCAGAATCTTCTTCTGGTTAATTGCCAGGTCGCCTTTTAAGGGGAAAATATGAACGACACATTGGACAACATCTTATTCGACCCCATTATCGGGAAGTTGATAACCGTTGCCGTGGGAATTATTTTAATTCTTGTACTGAGCAGATTTATCAAAAGGGCCCTCATAAAACACACCAAGGACAATTCCACAAAATACAGATTTAAAAAACTCACTTCATTTATCAGCTATGTTCTGATCGCGTTTTTAGTATCGGTAATTTATTTTGATAAACTGGGAGGCTTAACGGTTGCTCTAGGAGTCGCAGGCGCTGGAATTGCATTCGCGCTTCAAGAGGTAATTGCGAGCGTCGCCGGGTGGATGGCCATTTCGTTTGCTAAATTTTTTAAGATTGGAGACAGGGTTGAACTCGGCGGTATTAAAGGCGATGTAATAGATATCGGAATATTAAGAACAACTATTATGGAGTGCGGCCAGTGGATAAACGGCGACCTTTATAACGGGCGCGTAGTGCGTATTGCAAATAGTTTTGTTTTTAAAGCACCTGTATTTAATTATTCGGGCGATTTCCCATTTTTGTGGGATGAAATCACCCTTCCCGTCCGTTACGGATCAAATATCGCCTATGTTAAGGAAATTCTAAACAAAATTACCAACGAGGTCGTCGGCGATTTCACTTCCGGAGCTCAGGCGGCATGGGACGGGATGGTGGAAAAATTTATGATCGAAAATGCTTCTGTTGAACCGCTAATTACTTTCATAGGAAATGACAACTGGCTCGAATTTACAGTAAGATATGTTGTTGATTATAAGAGGAGAAGAATAACTAAAGACAGGATCTTTACCAGGATAATGGAAGAAGTTGAAAAATCGGAAGGTAAAATTGCACTGGCTTCCGCCACTTTTGAACTGGTCGCGGCGCCCTCTTTAAAAGTTAAAATTCAGGACTAACAAAAATTTAACGGGTAGAAATTATGAAAACCATGAAAAATATTTTTATATCAGCTGTAATTTCATTCTTTCTGTTAACGTTGCAATTGAATGCGATTCAGGATACAACAAAAGTGCCGGTTAAAGCAGGCGAGCCGGTTGTTTTTCAGAACGATACGCTATTCTTTCTGAAAGCTAATCTTGGACCGTTTTCACCGGCTCAGCGTTCGGCTGAAATTGAAAAGAAAATGGAGGATATTGTTTCATCCAACCTCTCACCCGATTCCATAAGAGTTTCAAATTTGGAACTGTTTTCAAATATCACTCTCGGGAAAATTACAATAATGTCGCTTTCCGATGAAGACGCTGCCAATGCCGGTGTTGACAGAGCCACACTGGCAAATACATATTCTGCTACAATTATCGATAAGTTGAAAATAGTTGAAGAAAATTATTCTACTAAAAATATGCTTATCAGCATCGGCGTTACATTGGTCCTGCTTCTATTGTTGATTTTTATTTTCCTGCAGATGAAAAAATATTTTCCGAAAGCATACTACAGAATATTAGGACTGGAGCGGCTGAAAAAAATATCACTGAAGTTCCGGGGAGTTGAGATCGTCAGCGGAAGTTCAATAATTAATGTAATACTATCTCTCGTAAGAATATTACGCATAGCCCTTTCACTACTGCTTCCCTATTTCTTCCTTAAATACACTTTGGGGAATCTCCCGTGGACAAATACCTGGAACTATGCTCCAATTGTCGATGGAATATTTTCTGTAATTGTAGTGACCGTGGTTGCCCTCATTGTAAACCGCGCCACAATTTCTCTATTCAAAAGTCTTATCACAAAAGTGGAGAGCTGGAAAGGATCTTTAATCACGACTGTTAAGATTAAACAGTTCGAAATATTTTCTGAGGACAGAGCAATTGGACTGATTTTAACAGTAACCAGGTCTCTGAAGCTATTCATTCATGCGTTGATAGCATATCTCTATTTCGCAATAATCTTCAGTTTCTTTCCTTTCAGCCAGAATTGGGCAAATACACTTTTGAGTTACGTTTTAGATCCGCTTGAAACAATTATTATGTCGTTTATTAATTATCTGCCAAACCTTTTCACAATAATTGTCATACTATTTGTAACCAGATATGCCATCAGATTCTTAAAGGTTTTTTTCGATGAGATCTCTAACGAGAAAGTTGTTTTAGAAAAATTTCATAAGGACTGGGCAGACCCAACCTTTAAAATTGTCCGGTTCCTGATTTATGCTTTTACAGCCATTGTGATTTTCCCGTACCTCCCGGGATCCCAATCACCTGTATTCCAGGGGATATCCGTTTTTATCGGAGTTCTCTTTTCATTTGGTTCCTCTTCGGCGATTTCAAATATTGTTGCGGGTGTAGTTTTAACTTATATGCGGCCATTTAAAATTGGGGACAGAGTAAAGATTGCTGACACTACCGGCGACATTGTTGAAAAGACACTGTTGGTTACACGCGTACGGACAATTAAAAACGTCGATATTTCTATTCCCAACTCAATGATCATGGGAAGTCATATTATTAATTTCAGTTCATCCTCCTCCGGCACAGGCCTTATTCTGCATACAGGGGTTACGATTGGCTATGATGCTCCCTGGAAGACAGTTCACGAACTGTTGATAAACGCAGCTTTGGCAACATCAGAAATTAACAAAGAACCGAAACCGTTTGTCCTGCAAACTTCTCTTGACGATTTTTATGTGAGCTATGAATTAAATGCATACACGAATTCTCCAAATATCATGGCAAAAATATATTCCGAATTACATTCGAATATTCAGGATAAATTTAATGAGGCGGGAGTTGAGATAATGTCCCCCCACTACGGAGCACACAGAGACGGAAACCAGACAACAATTCCCGAAAATTATTTGCCAAAAACGTATCAGGCTCCATCGTTTAGATTCTTTGATACGAGTAAAAAATGATTGTACATTGAATAAAAAAGAATTATTATTTTAAGTCTGAAATATTAGTCATGTAATAATCATGAATTCTTAAGGGAATCAGAATGAAAAAATTCGATACCGAAGTCCACCTGAGCCGCGAAATGGGCCTGATGGATGCAACGTTGATCGGAGTCGGGGCTATGATAGGCGCCGGTATATTTGTTTTAATAGGCATCGCCGCTGGTGTTGCGGGACCGGCACTTATAGTTACTTTTTTATTGAACGGTTTAGTCGCTCTGCTAACTGCCTTTTCTTATGCTGAACTTGGTTCATGTTATCATGATGCCGGGGGCGGTTATCTCTGGGTTAAAGAAGGATTGCCGAAATGGAACGGATTCATTTCAGGCTGGATGAGCTGGTTTGCTCATGCCGTTGCCTGCAGCTTGTATGCACTGGGGTTTGGCGCTTATTTGGGCCATGTGCTTACGCAAATTGGAATAACTTTACCGCAGTGGGGTTTTCTGTCACCAGTCAAATTGATTGCCACTTGCATGGCATTGTTATTTGGATACATCAATTTTCGCGGGGCGGCCGAAACCGGCAAAGTTGGTAACTTTGTTACAACAGCAAAAATAATTATTCTGATCATTTTCATCGGCTTTGGCCTGCAAATAATATTTTCAAAAACCGGCTGGCAAGGTTCTTTTGAACCGTTTATGCCCAATGGCTGGAGCGGCGTTTTCAAAGCTATGGGACTTACATTTATCGCTTTTCAGGGCTTTGAAGTTATCGCCCAAAGTTCTGAAGAAATTATAAATCCGAAAAAGAATATTCCCAGAGCCATCTTCCTTTCTTTGCTGATCGTTATTCCAATATATCTGCTGGTCGCCTTCACAGCGCTTGGCTCTGTAAATTCTGGGACAATGACGCCATGGGACTATTTGGGATCACATAAAGAGACCGCCCTGGTGGAAGTTGCCAGTACGTTCTTTTACGGCGGTGGC
>PGYS01000224.1 GCA_002839795.1 Ignavibacteriae bacterium HGW-Ignavibacteriae-3
CAGTTTATACGCCTTAGGATTTGCCGCCTATTTCGATTTAGTGCTTCATGAATTTAATATTGTAATGCCTCACTGGGGATTTTTTACACCGCAAAAATTATTGGCTGCTATAATTGCAGTGATATTTGCATACATTAATTTCAGAGGTGCTTCGGAAACAGGTAAAGTTGGCAACTTTGTAACAATAGCTAAAATAGTAATCTTATTAATTTTTATCGGATTTGGCGTTAATATTCTTTTTTACAAACAGGATGTATTCGCGGCATTCACTCCTTTTATGCCTCATGGATGGGGCGGTGTATTCAAAGCGATGGGGCTGACCTTTATTGCTTTCCAGGGATTTGAAGTAATTTCCCAATGTTCCGAAGAAATAAAAAATCCCAAGAAAAATATTCCGCGTGCCGTATTTCTCTCTTTAATTATTGTTATTCCAATTTACCTACTTATTGCCGTTACGGCGTTAGGCACTGTAAATCCGGGCGGGATGACACCATGGGATTATCTGGCTTCACACAAAGAAGTTGCACTGGTGGAAGTTGCAAAGACATTTTTCGTCGGTGGCGGCATAATGCTTTTGATCGGCGGCATCATTTCCACAATGTCTGCTCTGAACGCAACTGTTTATTCATCTTCAAGAGTCGCGTTCGCTATGGGCAGAGATAAAAATTTCCCTTCTTTTTTCGGCAAAGTTCACAAAAAAAATGTAACTCCGCATCTTTCTATATTAATCTCTCTCTTTATTATTGTTACAATGGCTATCTCACTTCCTATTGAGGATGTAGCCAGCGCCGCAGATATAATGTTTCTTCTTCTGTTCCTTCAGGTAAATGTAACTTTGATCCGGCTGCGTAAAAAAAGGCCTGATTTAGACAGAGGTTTCTTTACTCCTTTATTTCCCTACCTGACCATTATCGGAATTATAATGTTACTCTTTCTGGCTTTGTTTATGTTCAGCTACAGCCCGGCGGCATGGGTTGTAACAGCGGTTTGGATTGCAGCCGGTCTGATTATTTACCGCGGATATGCATCCAAAAGGGAAATTGAACACACGAGAAAGACTAGAACACTTGAAAAACTTGAGAGAAAAGAATACAGGATTTTGGTTCCCATCGCCAATGAAGAAACCGCCTCCAGCTTATCTCTAATAGCGCACGCAATTGCAAAGAAAAATAATGCGGAAATTATTTTTCTCCACGTCACCGAGGTTAAAGAAGGCACTCCGCTTATAGCCGGAACGGCGGATATAGAACGCGCGAATAATCTGTTTAAAAAAGCCGAGGCTGTTATTTCAGGATCAAACATTACGGTCCGCACCATCATAAATGTTGCGCACAGGATATCTCAGGGAATTGTTGATACGGCCATAGAAGAGGAATGCAACTTTATTGTGGTAGGCAGGGAAAAGCATCCCAACTTTTTCGAAAGGTTTTTCTCATCCATAATAGACAGCGTCATTGCCAAAGCGCCCTGCGAAGTAGCAGTATTGCACGGCAAAATTCTCTCGGATAATGTAAAAACTATCTTGATTCCATTCGGGCAGAATATACATACTAATCTGGCGGCGGAAATTACACCTGCTTTTTCATCCTACTTTAATTCCAAGACGAATATTGTAATGGTTTTTGAACCGGGAAGTCCGAATGAAGAGAGGGTTAAAAAAGAAGCACAGCTTAGAGAAACACTTTCCCAAAGCAACCTATCAGCAGAATTAAAAATCTTTCATGACGACGATGTGCTGAACAGCATTGTTGCAGAATCTTATAATGCAGATCTGATTATTATGGGCGGCAGAAGCGGAGACTTTCTCGAACTGCTTCTTGGACGGTCTTTAACCCAGGAAATAACTGAGCAAGCCGTGTGCCCTGTTCTTTGGATAAAAGAATATGAAGAAAGAGAACCATTATGGAAACAATTATTGCAGCCATTAAAGAAATCAGGAGAAGGAAATGGATAAGAATATTGAAGATCTGTTTTACGATCTGTGGCGGACTATAATTTCATACCTGCCTAACCTCCTTGCCGGAGTATTGTTAATCATTATAGGATGGGTAATCGGCTGGTTC
>PGYS01000089.1 GCA_002839795.1 Ignavibacteriae bacterium HGW-Ignavibacteriae-3
CGGACCGGAAGGTCACAATCGCCGTTGTATGCCATGGAATAAATCCCAGCAGGATCTGGACTTGCGTTCATTTGTGAAACAGTTGATTGATCTTCGAAAAGAATATCCAGTAATGGGAGCTTTTGATCTGAAATGGTTACTGGTGAATTCAGAAAATCAATCTATAAAAAAATAGGTACTCTGAATTCCGAAGATCAGGCGGCTGCGGCAACGGCGATGATGAAAAAATGGAGCTTCATGGATCCGGAAAGAATAGGCGTGTGGGGATGGAGCGGCGGCGGTTCTGCGACTCTTCAGCTAATGTTCAGGTATCCCGATATCTATAAAACCGGAATGGCTGTTGCAGCGGTTAGCAATGAAAGATTTTACGATACGATTTATCAGGAACGGTATATGGGACTTCCCTCGGAAGTTGACAGCGTTTACGAAAAAAATTCTCTCTACAGTTACGCCAAAAATCTGAAAGGAAATCTTCTCATCGTACACGGCACAGGCGATGACAATGTTCACTACCAGAACGCAGAGTTTGTTATAAATGAATTGATCAAATACAATAAGCATTTTACGATGATGGCTTATCCGAACCGCGCGCATGGAATTTCTGAGGGAGAGGGAACAACTTTGCACTTGTATAATCTTCTCACCAAATATTTGCATGATAATTTACCGGCGGGTGCAAAATAAATATCTGATGGGGGTTGTTTCAAAAGTACTTGTTTGATAAAAAATGATCACGGATAACACGGATTTTCCTGCAGCTTAAAACTGCAGGAAATTTTTCTCTGATATATTTTAAATACCACTTTCGAATCAACCCTTCTTTTCTTTTGGAATTTCTCCCCAAGTTTCCCGATTTTCAATTAGTCATTTCTTCCCAATACCAGGAGTAAATTTATGCGCATTAAACTCCTTCGAATGTATTTTTACTTTTCCGTAATACTTTCTGTGCAGAAGGATCAAATCATCAGGATCCGGCCGGATAAAATCGGCATAATTGGATTTTCCGCGGAGGACATGGTTTTGCAATACGCAGTAAATGGATCGATGGCAATTGCCGTTTCTCTTTGATAAATGGCTGACTGAAAGCAATATTATCCATTAATCTCTGTGCGGATTATTATGAAAAGATTTTTTTTGATTCTGATTGTCTCCGGACAAATACTGGCTCAGAGTCTTATTGTATCCGATCCCTATCTGGTTTTTGAGGCCAAGCCGGATGACGCGCTTTATACAACTTATACGGCAGCGATGGAGCGTTCCCGGCTCTACGGAGACAAAGGATATAAAGCTGATTATTATTCGGGGCATTCTCCTGTAAATTATTCGGGTGATCAGGCGGGAAGATTATATTGCGTATGGAAAGTTGATCAGGTGGTTATCATGAATACGGGCGAGTTCTTTGAAAAGCCAGCCGTCACTTCATCTTTCCCGGATATGATGATAATGGAATATTCACCCTTCAGGGGAATTAAAGTTCAGGAAACCTTTTTTGTATACAGTTCCTCTATCGCTCTGGTTAATCTGCAGGTCAAAAACACCGACGGGATCGATCACGATATAGAACTGTATCCGGTTCTTGAAATGGGTAATGATTCGCTTTTAATAAAAGGATACGATAAAAAGAATAACGGATACGTTACGGAGCATCAGGAATCAAAATACAGGCTCGTTAGTTCACTCTATAAAAATCAGCCCTATCCAACCCAAACCAGAGATTACTTTACAGCTAATTTCTATCCCTATTCATACGGCGGTTATCATAAATCACTTGAAGATTTTTACGTGACGATTAAAACGGATTTCTATGCCGAGAATAGAAATGACTCGCTGAATCAAAAAAAAAACGGATACGTAAATTTTATCTCTCTTCACGGTAAATTTTCTTTAAAGCCGGATGAAGAAATAAATATACGTTACTTCCGCGGCTGGCAGGATCAGAACGAGGATCAGCAAAAGCTGAAAGAGGATATCGAAAAATTAAAAACCGCGCCTCTTCAAAAATATGTGGACGCGAATGTAAAACTCTTCTCAAAAATCCCGCGGATCAATTTTATAACTCAAGATGAAAAACTGGTCTACCTGGGTTCGTTCAATCTCGCAAGGGGATCATTCTATCCCCCCGCTGAAAAAACCAATTACAATTTTTATGTTTTTTCACGGCAGCCCCTGTGGGGCTGGGGACACGGCCACCAGGTTCTGCATGAATCTCTTAGTATGCTTGCATACGCTTATCTGGATCCGCAATCTGCTGAAGGATCTCAGCGGGTTTATATGGAACAACAAAGAGAGGACGGATTAATCGCTTACCGGCATGGCCCCAGAGGATTGCAGGATTATCCGCACTTCAGCAAGGAACTAAACAAAGAAATGTCAACGACTTCCGCGCCGTTCTTCAGCTGGATTAATTGGGAAATTTATAAAGTCAGCAGAAACAAAACATTTCTAAGAGATGCATACCGGAGCGGATCAAATTATCTTAACTGGTTAATTGAAAACCGGGATGTTGATAAGGACGGACTTTATGAATGGGGACCGTACGGAATAATTGAAAATGTGCGCGATTGGTATAATGCTGTTTTTCAGGTAAGTGCGGACAGACATCTGGATGTTGATAAGGAAGATATATCGGATGAACTTGACTGCGTTGATCTTACATTAATGATGATCAAAGAGATGCGTTCACTGGCTGATATTGCCGGAGAGCTTGGTATGAAGAGCGAATCACTCAATTGGAAAATGAAGGCTGAAACGACTTCCGGACTAGTTAATGAAAAAATGTGGGATGACAGCAGCAAGTTCTACTATTCCATTAACAGAAAAGATCATTCGTTCAAATATCTTACCCGCGATCTTCGCAGAATGGAGATAATCGGATTTTTAGCCCTCTGGGCCGAAGTTGCCACTCAGGAGAGAGCAGGTTATCTTATCAAACATCTTTTGGATCCGGAAAAATTCTGGAGAAAATATGGGGTGCCTACTTTATCCGCTGATGACATATGGTATTCCCCTTATGTTGATTATTGCTGCAAATGGAACGGTCCTGTCTGGCTTCTATGGGATTACATGGTTTTCGATGGATTAAAGAAATACGGCTATAATAAAATTGCATCGGAACTCGCTGATAAAATGGTGCTGGCGGTTACAACCCAGCTTAAAAAAAATCACAACTTCTGGGAATCATATAGTCCGGATAACGAAGTGCTTAATTCGCCGCCGAATTATATCTGGGATTCTATTATGGCGAGAGTATTGATTGAAAATTATAAAAGGGAATAGAACGTGGACCTGCCGGCAGGCACGTTATCATGGTTATTTAAGATTCATCATGATATATCATAATCATCATAACAATCCGTGTTCTATTAAATGATAATGGAAAAAGAAAAGAAACAAAAAATAATTGCCTGGATTGCAGTAAGCATATCAGCAGTATTCGCGAATCTCTGGGCTTTCTGGGGAATCATAGAGAATTTCCATGAGGGGTGGTATTTTCAAAGTTTTTGGCAAAATATTTTTTTAATGTTTATTCAATACCTGCTTATGCCCCTCGGTTTTATGATTCTCGCAATAGTCTCGGTAAGATGGAATAAAATAGGTTCGGTGCTTCATCTGTTTTTGGCAGCGGGAGCTTATGCCTTATTCGGTAAAATGAATGCAGGCTTTTTCTTTGTGATTATACCTTTAATAAGTCTTTCCTTGCTATACTGGTTCGGCCGGCTCGAAAAAAGAAAACTCGCCTATATAATGGTCGCGGGTCTGCCGCTGTTAATAATATTCGGGATTGGTATATTCTACGGAATCAGGGTGTCCGACAGATACAACGATAATAATTTTGAGACAAGGTTAATAAAGGGAAACGGAGTTGAACTGACCTGGGCCCCGCAGGGACCGGGCTGGCCGGATAACGGTACAAGCTGGTTCGAGGCAAAAAAAATATGCGCACACTTGAGTGAAGACGGAAAATCTTTAAGTGAAAATGAAATTAATATATGGCGTCTTCCGACGGTTGATGAAGCTGTGAGATCTCTGGTTTACCGCGGAACAAATGCCGGAGGAGTATGGGATGAAAAAACCAAGTCCGCTTCGTATAAAGAATGGCCGGATAAAGAATCTCCCCTCTGGAATATGTATTTGAAAACCATTTACTGGTGGACCTCGACAGAAGTGAATGATAGTCAGGCATATATCATAGTATATAACGGCGGAGTGTGGCCGAGAGATAAAAAATTGAGAGCGGGTTACCTGAACTTCAGAGCTGTAAAGGAAAAGTAACAAAGTGACAAAGTAAAAAGGGAACCAAGAGATAAAGTGAATGGACTTCTAACAATAGAGAAATAAGACAATGAGACAATCAAAATTGATTTTCATATTCACAATTGTTTTAACGATTAATCTTTCCGCGCAATCAGGACTGGTTAACAAATTTGATGTCAAAAATAATGACCTTACAATAACTCGCCCCGCCCAGCCGAATCAATACATGGATAAGATTGGACAGAAAGCGGCTATGATCGGATTCGAAAACGGATCATTCGAAATGTGGATCTGGCCGTGGAAAGTTCTTAGAAATTTTGAACTGCAGTTTTTCGTCGGCACGACAACACAGCCGATATTTGCAAAGGATATTCTTCGGGATATTTCCGTTACGCCGGAGGCGACAACACTGACTTATGTTTATGAATCATTCACAGTAAAAGAAATAATATTTATACCAAATGACCTGCCGGCCGCGGTAATTCTTCTGGATGTTAATACAACGGCGCCTCTTACAATTGTTCCGGGATTCATGCCTGTAATACAGCCGCAGTGGCCGGCGGGAATAGGAGGGCAATATTCCTATTGGGACGATAAGGTAAAAGCTTATTTAATTTCGGAATCACAACAGAGAGGTATATTTCTATGCGGGTCTCCCGCCGCGGAGAAAATGGCGTCTCCTCCGGCGCATATGTTCGCCGATAATCCCATTCAGTTCAGGATTGATCTTACTCCCGGTGAGACCAGGAACAATTATATTCCGATTGTAATCGCAGGTAGTCCGGTTAAAACAAAATCTGATTCCGTAAAAACACTTTATAAAAATATACTCTCGAATATAGAAGCACTTTATTATAAAAACTTTGACTTCTATAATGACCTCAGAAATTCAACTGTAGAAATAATCACTCCCGATGAAAAACTAAATCTGGCATTTGAGTATGGAAAAGTTGCGTTGAGAAATTTTATGGTGGATAATCCGACTCTGGGAAAAGGGCTGGTGGCGGGATACGGATTAAGCGGCGGCGGCGGACGGCCGGGATTCGCATGGTTCTTCGGGGGGGACGCGTTTATCAACATACTTGCTATGAATAGCTACGGTGACTACTCATCTGTTAAAGATGCGCTTGAATTTACGCAAAAATGGCAGCGGCAGGATAATTTCCCAATAAGAAAAAAATCAATAGATGAGAAAAATCCCGATATCGGAAAAATGTCTCATGAACTCTCGCAGAGCGACGGCCTTATCGACTGGTGGAACGATTATCATTACGGCTATAACCACGCCGATACTTCACCCTGGTATCTCGTGGCAATGGGAGACTATTTTAGAAAAACGGGAGATGTAGATTTCATCAAAAAAAGCTGGAAGTCCGTCCTTCAGGCATACAGCTGGTGCAAAAGCAAAGACAGCAACAGTGACGGATTAATTGATCTGAAAGGCGCGGGGCTTGGAGTTCTCGAATTCGGCTCTCTTGTAAAAATATTTAATGATAATTACACTCAGAGTCTGTGGGCAAAGGGGATAGAAGAAGTTAATCTGATGGCTAAATATTCCGGCGATATAAAAATTGAAAAGGAAACGGAGAAACTTTTTCCGGCTGCCAAACAGACTCTTGAAAAAATATACTGGATTGATGATCTGGGATTTTACAGTTTCGGCGCGGCGGAAGACGGAAAACAGGTACGTGATAAAAACATTTATTCATCGGCATCCATTCTTCTCGGGTTGATGAATAAAGAAAGAAGCATCAGCACAATCAAAAAATTTAATGAAAGCGATATGATAACCGATTGGGGAGCGCGGAATCTATCCGATAAGTCTTCCCTGTACGAACCTTCAAATTATAATTACGGCGCTGTATGGCCTTTTACATCTTTTTTTATAGGCGCTGCGCAGTTTTATACACACTTTAATCTGCAGGGACTTGAAACCGTAAGAAATACGGCTAAGCATGCATTCGATTACGGATTGGGAATTGTGCCGGAAGTTTTTTCCGGTGATATTAACACGAAACTCGGCGAAGCGTATCATGATCAGGGTTTTTCAGTCAGCGGATACGTTTTCCCATTGGTACGCGGCTTGATAGGTCTGAACGTTGATGCGCTGAATAATAAAATAACATTTGCGCCCAAACTGCCTCCTGACTGGAAATTTTTGAAAGTGCATAATGTAAAGGTCGGCACCACTGTTGTTAATCTTGATCTGATTAATGAAAAAGGGAAAATGGAATTCACTGCCACAAAAAAGAAAGGAGAAAATATTCAGATAGAATTTTCTCCCGATCTCCCTTTGGGAACAGAAATTAAAACAATGCATGTAAATGGAAATCTTATAAAACCGGAAATTATTCATCATGAAAACGCGGAACAACTTAAGGTGAATTTGAATCTTGATACCGAAACGTCCGCCATCTTAATGTACAATCCGAACGCTTCAATTTACCTGTTTGAGAGCAGGACCCCGATCGGCTCTGCCAATGAAGGACTAAAAATCATATCACAAAATCTGGAAGGAAAAATATTAACTATAAATTGTGAAGGCAAACCGAACCGGGATTATGAGGTGGGAATAATGAATTCAGAGTTAATTAACTCTGTTTCCGGTGGCGAACTGAAAAACGGAAGATTATATATAAAAATTTCAGGAACGGAAAATGAATTTGTAAAGCATAAAATTACAATAGTTTTAGAATAAGTTTTGTGATATTAGCTTTTTATTGTTTGACTAATTCAAAGCAAAGGACTAAAAACTATTTTGGGGCAACATCCGGTTTAAATATCATTGACAATTTCAACTAAAAAAATCCGCTTTGGAAAAATATTTTTTTTCTTTAAATCTTATTAGGAATAGAAAATCAATTTTAATAACTTTTATTTGTTCTTAATGGTACACAAAAAAATTTTGGATAAATGCTACCAATAACTCTCGAACCACAACCGCAAATCAGTCTTTTCCCGAAGCAGTCCGTCAATGCCTCCAACTTCGAACTTGAAGTAATTAATAAAGAGCAGTCTTCAGAAATCCGCCTTTACTTCTTATCAGACCAAAAAGAAAAAATAAGCAGACCCCGCAAAAAAAGATCAGCCCCCAAATACGAAACAATATTTCTATTCTAGCAAAAAGGAAACTTTATGCAGGCAATCGGATTATCAATTGTTGATTGGATAATAATTCTTATCTACTTTGTATTTGTTCTCGGTATTGGATGGTACCTTCGTAAATTCACCAGGAGTCAGGAGGATTTTTTCCTCGCAGGAAGAAAAAATTCATCGTGGGTTGCCGGGCTGGCTTTTTTATCTGCTAATCTGGGGGCGCTTGAACTTCTCGGCATGACAGGCAATACCTTTAAGTACGGAATGTACGTGGCGCACTTTTACTGGATTGGCGCAATTCCCGCAATGCTGTTCCTGGGCATCTATATGATGCCTTTCTATTACAGCAGTAAAATCAATTCCGTTCCGGGTTATCTGAAACTCCGTTTCGATGAAAAAACTCGCGTGTTAAACGGAATTGCTTTCGCCGTTATGACGCTTCTTGTCTCCGGTATAAATCTTTACGCTATGGCCCTTGTCCTTCATACTTTTCTCGGATGGAACTGGGATGTAAGCATGTGGGTCTCGGCAATTACCGTAGCAGTTTACGTCGGCTTGAGCGGACTCATGTCAGCTATCTTCACCGAGATAATTCAGTTCTTTATGATCTGGTTTGGATTGTTCCTTGTTTCGGTTCTGGGTATAATCGAAATTGGAAGCATGAAAGAAATATTCGCCCGAATTAATGAATACAGCTCGCAGGTGTCATTCACAACTCTCTGGTCAACGGCATCGGACCCCACACAGAATGGAATGTTCATTCACTGGGGCGGTATTGTTCTCGGATTGGGTTTTGTACTTTCCTTCGGGTACTGGACAACGGATTTTCTAGTTGTTCAGCGGGCTTTTTCTGCTAAAGATTTACGTTCGGCGAGAATGACCCCGATACTCGCATCATTTTTTAAAATGGCCCTGCCGTTTCTGGTGATTCTTGCGGGACTTATCGCAATAGCTCTTTCCATCGATCCGAAAAGCGGTTTTGAACTTTTGCAGGATGGGGGAAAGGTGAATTACGATTCGGCTCTGCCTCTGCTGATTGCGAGATATTACCCCTCCGGACTGGTAGGACTTGGAGTAACAGCTCTTCTTGCCGGATTCATGGCGGGGCAGGCGGGAAACATAAGCGCTTTCAATACTGTATGGACGTATGATATTTATAAATCTGTAATTAATCGAAAAGCTTCGGATGCTCATTTACTGTGGATGGGACGGGCTTCAACTATTGCCGGTGTTTTCATCTCCCTGATCACTGCATACTGGGCAAAAAGTTTTCCCAGCATAATGGATTATATGCAGGCAATATTTTCGTGGGTTAATGCGCCGCTTTTCGCTACAATGCTTCTCGGTATGTTCGTTTGGTGGATAACTCCGAACGGAGCGTTCTGGGGACTTGTTGCCGGAATGTCATCATCGTTTTTTATGTGGCTGGCAGTGAAATTTCACTGGTTCAGCGAGAGCATCATCACAATGTCTTCAACTCAAAGCGATATGGCGGCAAATTTCTGGCGCGCATGGTGGGCCTGGTCAATATGCGCCGCGATTACAATTCTTGTAAGTCTTTTTACCAGGAAGAGACCGAAAGACGAATTAGTCGGTCTTGTTAAAGGATTAACGGAAGATAAATACGATCAGCATCTTCCTTTTACTAAACGTCCGGAGTTTGTCGCGATTATTTCTCTTATTGTTCTGGTTATATTGAATATTATGTTCTGGTAAAAACTGAAGTGATTTTCCGGCAATTGTCCCGGGAGTTTAATTACGGGACAGCGAAAGGGATAAAGGAGAATTTATAAAATGTCTGAAGTTAAAATGAAACCGATTTGGTATTTCGTCGGCCTGATACTAATTGTAATGGGCGGAATAATATTTCTTTCGGGAATTTATCAGTTTATAGATCCGCCCGAAACTAAAACCGTCCTCGCGGAAACGCATCCGGCAATCTGGTGGGGAGCTATAATGTTTGTCTTCGGGGGAATCATGTTTCTTAAAACAAGAAAAGAAACCGTATAAAAATTATACTCAACACAGATAAGTAATTATAATAATTTATTTCTCCGCCAGTTCAATTGCAGACAGAAAAACAATTTTTGCAAGGTCCTCCATTATTTCCGGGGTTAAATATTCCGGTTTGTCGTTCGTGGTATGGTAAGTAGGTACGCTTACCGGAGCACTGCCGTATGCGCCGAATGATATTGAGGGAATTTTTGCCCATAGGAAATGAGCCGCGTCCTGACGGGGTCTTGCTATATTGGAATTAAATGAAGCGGTTAATTTTCTGTGAACAAGTTTATTGTTTACACTCTCCATTATATTAAAAAGCTCCGGATAGTTCTTGCCTGAACCGGCGCTGATGATTTCTCCACGTCCCACACTTTCGAGATTCAAAAATGCTTTTATTTTTTCAACGGGAACGGAGGGATTCTGAATATAAAATTCAGATCCTTTAACACCCTGTTCCTCGGCACCGAATAAAATGAAAATGATAGATCTTCTAAAGGGGATATTAACTTTAGAAAGCGCTTCGGCCGCAGCGTAGAGAACAGATACTCCCGATGCGTTGTCGTTCGCGCCCGGCATAAGTTTATCGCTCATTCCAATATGATCAAGATGCGCCCCGATTATTACCGGTTCATCTTTTAATGCCGGATCAATTCCTTCAATCTTGGCAATAACATTTAACCCTACCCCATTAGGATTATGCTCCGTTCTGCATCTCATTGTTACAGTTTTTCCTGTGTTAAATGAAGCCGGTCTTTTTTCATCTATTATCTTTCGAAGAAGCTCCTGAATAGTTTTTCCTGTTCCCGAAAATATATCGTCCGTAACAGTCTTGCCGATGTCAACATGTATCTGTCCCTTTATAAAAGCGCAGTTGGGATTTACGATGTGGTAATTGTAAAGAACACCCGCCGCACCATGCTTTGCTGCATTTTCCATTTTATAATTATGAAATGAATATGGCCGCCACATTTTAAAAAGCCCGGGATCTTTATCCGGAGAAAAGGGTACTTCCGGATTAAAAAGAACAATTTTACCCTTAACATCTATTCCGGCATAATCATCGTAATTAAGTTCAGGCGCGGTAATTCCGTATCCCACGAATACAACCTCCGCAGTCAAAGTACCTGAATCCGAAGTAGCGCCCGGATAATAATCCAGTTCATATTTATAATATTTTTTTATTGTGTCTTTCCCGGACGGAATGTTCAATGACAATTCTCCCGAATCTAATACAAGAGTGTAAGGATTGGGAAATTTCTGGTAATATGAATTACCTCCGCCTGCGGGTTTTAATCCCCATTTTTTGAAGAGAGAGACCGACCATTCCGCGGCATCGTTATATCCTTTTGTTCCGGTCAGGCGTCCTTCAAATTTATCGGATGATAATTCCCTGACGTAATCCAAAATCACTTTGCCCGAAATTCGATTAAATTGGTTTTTTATTCTTTCTTCAACAGTAAGTTCATGCGGCTTTGCGACCTGAGCGAAAACTGTTATGGCGGATAAAAAGAGCGATAGGAAAAGGAAGAATGGATAATATTTTTTCATGATCTCTCCGGATTAATAATGTCTGTAATTATGCCAATTGAAAATAGTAAATCTTATAGTCAGGGGCATCGGCCTTTATATTTCATTTCAAAAAGATATTTTTAATAAAATTGAATAAGTTGCTGTTGAAATAAGTGCGGAGTTGAGATGCTCATCGAAAACGTGCGAAAAAAATTTATAAAATTATTTAAGGAAGAACCGCTTCTCGTCCGTTCACCCGGAAGAGTGAATCTTATAGGAGAGCATACCGATTACAATCTGGGGTTCGTTCTTCCCGCCGCGATTGATAACGCAATCTACTACGCTATCTCGCCGCGCAATGATAATAATTGCAAGCTTTACTCTGTTGATCTGGATGAAGATTTTAATTTTGAAGTTGATGATCTTAAGTATTCAGAAAAGCGGTGGCCAAATTATCTGATGGGTGTGGTTGATCAGTTAAATAAAACCGGTATTAGGATCAGCGGATTTAACTGCGTATTCGGGGGAGATATTCCGCTCGGGGCGGGATTATCATCGTCTGCGGCGATTGGAGCGGGACTGGCCTTTTCTCTTAACCATATTTTTAATCTTGGTATCGATAAGCTTTCACTTGTAAAACTCGCGCAAAAATCCGAGAATGAGTTCGCGGGAGTTAACTGCGGAATAATGGACCAGTTTGTAAATATTTTCGGGGCCGAAGGGAGGGTGCTGAAAATCGACTGCCGGTCCTTCGAATATGAATATCACCCCCTTGCAAATGACGAACTGCGGATAGTCCTCTGCAATACTATGGTGACGCATTCTCTTGCCGATTCGGAATATAATAGAAGACGTGCGCAGTGTGAAAGCGGAGTGCAAACGCTCCAGCAGTATAATCCTGAAATTAAAAGTCTGCGAGATGTTCCGCTTGAGCACCTTTTTTCGCATAAATCAAATCTTGATGAAACAATATTTCGGCGATGCAAATATGTAATAGAGGAAAATGAACGCGTAACAAATGCCTGTTCCGATCTGGAAAAAAAGGATTTTGATTCATTCGGGCAAAGAATGTATGAATCGCACCGCGGTCTTCGTGATGAATATGAGGTGAGTTGCCCGGAGCTCGATTTTATGGCCGAAGAAGCACTTTACAGCGATGAAGTTATTGGCGCAAGAATGATGGGAGGCGGATTCGGAGGATGCACAATTAACCTGGTGTATGAAAGCAATGTTAAAAAATTTAAGAGCTTCATAGAAAAAGCTTACAAGAAAAAGTACAATAAAAAACCGCCGGTCTATATCTGCAGGATTGAAGGAGGAACTCAGATAATTTCCTGACTCTTTTTTGCGGACGGAACAAAACACGGGGTTTATTCATCTAATGTACTGAAATAATTAAATGTGAAGATGAAGACGGAAGAAAATAAAATACGTGTTGTGACTATCGAAAAATACCTCAGCGAAGGAAGAATGAACCGGATTGTCATTAAATCATTTTCAGAAAGATATTTTCTGGATCTGCCGGTAAAATCATTTTCATCGCGGCTGTTCCTGCTTTCCGCAATTTCCCTTATTCAAGTTTATTCCCTGTTATTGCACAATGTTAAGGTGGCGATAATAAAGTTTACGACGGACAGTCTCATCTGAACAGCACTCAAAAAAAGACGGAGGATATAATGTCTGTAAAATTTAAAATCAGCGGAAAAGAACTTTTAGCCAAGATTGAGGAATTGATTAAAGAGGGGAATGCTTCAAGAATTATTGTCCGGGATGAATCGGGAAAAGTCTTTATAGAGATTCCGGTAACTGTCGGAGTAATCGGCGCAGTATTAGCTCCTGTTGCCGCGGCCCTTGGCGCCGTTGCAGGACTGGCGGCAAATTACTCAATTGAAGTAATTCACAAAACCGGAACCGGACAAGATCCTGCCGGGTGACTTCTAATCAGGAATATTATTCCCTGATGAAATGCGGCGCATCATGGGGAATTTCAATGGATAATTCTACGAGGCCGTTCATTTTACCGCCCTCGAACCACGGTGCCTGATAAATCAATTTTTTCTTTCCATTCTTCTCTATTGTGTAAATATTAGGTTTCTCCGATTCCATTATCTTTCTGATCTTCTCGTTCGATTCATCCGAATGGCATCCGAGCAGATTCTTTCCAATTAAACCGTATCCGCCGTCATCTTTAAATGTTTCGGCCGCCTTATCATTCATCTCTGTAATCGTTCCGTCATTATCGCAGATGGTTACTGCTATTGGAAATTCTTTGATCCATTTGGAATTCATTTTCTCTCCGTAAGTATCTGGCCTAATTAATTTTTATTATTTTTAAAAAATTATTTATTGAAGATTGACTCACTCCGGCTTTGCCGGTTAAATATTTTTCAACCGAGCCGTATGTAATTATTATTTCATCAAGAACGTCATTGAGATACTCCGGCCGTACTTCGAGCATCGGCTTGAGTTTCTCCGCCGAGATCCTGAAGAGGCTCATTAATCTAAGATACCGGATCATCCTTTTTGTCCGGACGCCGGTGAATTTGTTGGACATCATATAATCATCCATTACATCTTCACGCGGAATTCTTGCCAGCAGTTGAATCACGGCAGAAACGAAACCTGTCCTGTCTTTTCCAACCGAGCAGTGAATCAGTGCCGGAAGATTGCTCTCATCGGAGATCAGCTCAAATATTTTTCTTAACTGATCCGATTGTTCAAAAGCGAATCGGCGGTAATAATTCCTTACAAGACTTTCAAAATCCTTTCCATCAGGCAGATTGCTGAGAAAATGAATAAACTCTTTCCTGTTGAAATTCTCGTTGTGCGGATAAAGAGGAATGTTGACAATGGCTGTACCGTTATAGCCGTGTATCCGGTCGTTTCTCCCGCTGCGTTCATCAGGCGTGCGAAGATCGCAGATCAGCTT
>PGYS01000090.1 GCA_002839795.1 Ignavibacteriae bacterium HGW-Ignavibacteriae-3
TAAAGATAGACGTAACTCACGGACAGGATTATCCTGCTAACCTATCCGAGTATAAATTAATAGTTCATTGCGGCGGATGCATGATGACAAGAAGAACAATGCAGACGCGGATTAATGAAGCAAAACTAATGGATGTTCCGATTGTAAATTATGGAGTTTTAATTTCTTATTTGCACGGAGCGATTCCACGAACCCTCATTCCATTCGAT
Source organism: Ignavibacteriae bacterium HGW-Ignavibacteriae-3 (assembly GCA_002839795.1). Lineage (GTDB taxonomy): Bacteria > Bacteroidota > Ignavibacteria > Ignavibacteriales > Melioribacteraceae > Fen-1258. The sequence continues at coordinate 210 of PGYS01000090.1, forward strand.
GATGCTATGGCGGAGTGGGAAAAAATTAATAATTGACCGGATGATTTTAAACCTTCAGCGTCTCGCCTTCCGTTTTCGCAATTACTACAGCACAGCAGCTGTCACTCCAGACATTCACAGTCGTTCTGCACATATCCAGAATTCTATCCACCGCGAGAATTAATCCGACACCCTCCAGAGGTAAACCGACCGCGGAAAGAACAATGGTGATCATCACTAATCCCGCCATCGGAATTCCGGCAGCTCCTATTGAAGCAAGCAATGCAGTTACTACCACAATCACCTGCTGAAGGAATCCGAGTTCCACGCCGTATGCCTGGGCGATAAACATTGCGGCAACGCATTCGTAGAGCGCTGTTCCGTCCATGTTCACTGTTGCCCCGAGAGGCAAAGTAAATGATGTTATTTTATTCGAAACTCCCGAGTTAAATTCAATTGCTTCCATTGTGAGAGGAAGAGTTGCATTGGAAGATGAGGTTGAAAATGCGGTAAGTAAAGGAGTAGTCACCGCTTTGAAGTGAAGCCAGGGATTAACTTTCGCAATAAATTTCAAAATCAAAGGAAGCGTAACTCCGGCATGAATTGCTAATCCCATTAATACTGCAGCCATGTACACTCCCAATCGTCCTCCGATGTTTAGAAGTGCATTAATATCCCCCGCCTGTTCGGCAACTACTCCGGCTACTATTCCAAATACACCCAGCGGTGTAAATTTTATTATGAACAGGGTGATTTTCATCATCACTTCAAAAACTGAATTGAACAGATCTACAAGTATGTTCTGATATTTCGAGTCAACTTTTGTAATAAACAATCCGAACAGGATGGCAAAAAATATTAACTGAAGCATATGAGCTTCTGTAAGCGAAGTAAAAATATTAGTCGGAATGATATTCAGTAATGTATCACCGAAAGATTCTTTAGCTATCGCAAGACCCTCAACCTGTTTGCTCAATCCCAAATCTGCGCCGACTCCGGGTCTCAGAATATTTACAAAAAATAGACCTGTTACAATGGCCATTGTTGTAGTACTCAAATAATAAAGCATTGTTTTCAGACCGAGCCGGCCAAGGTTTCCGCCGCCTCCCATATTTGTTACTCCGGAAACAATGGAACTGAAAACGAGGGGAACAATTACCATTTTCAAAGCACGCAGAAATAAATCTCCCATCCACGTTACATATTCTACATATCCCGTAAAATAAAGTCCGTAAATAATTCCAAGAACCAGACCTATTAATATTTGCCAGTGAAGTTTTATTTTATTCATAATAATACCGGATTAATTTATACTGCCGATTGATCTGAAAGATGATTTATTACATATTCTGTACAGCGACATTAATGTAGCTATACAATTTTTAACAAGTTAAAAAAATATTAAATAAAATGATAAATCTTTCTGGTTATTAATCTTGCCGGCCTTTCAATTTAGCAACAATCTCGTCGCAGATTGCGTAACCTTTCGGTGTAAATGAAAGAAGATTATTTTTTATTGTGAGAAATTTTTCTTCTTCAAGCTGATTAAGAAAACTTTTATTCTGCACAAACCAGCTATCCCCGAACATATTTTTCATTTCAATAACATCCAGGCCTTTGCTTCTCAATGCCAGCATGACATATTCTTCAATCATTTCATTCTGCGTTAACTTCTCTTCTCCGATAACGGCGTGTCCATTTTTTTCAACGGCGGCATTGTACAAATTAAGCGCGGAATAATTCCACCATCTTTTTCCTCCGGCGAATGAATGAGCCGATGTTCCGAAACTCAGATAATCCTTATATCTCCAGTAGATATTGTTGTGCGCGCACTCTTTACCGTCCCTCGCAAAATTTGAGACTTCGTACTGTGTAAATCCCTGCCGGGTTAAAAAATCGATTGTGGATTCGTAGAGATCGGCATCGTAATCCTCATCCTGCATTTTTACTTTTCCATCCAGGACCATTTTATTAAGAATGGTTCCCTTCTCAAGTATCAAACTGTAAGTTGAGATATGGTTGATGGGAAGCGACATCGCCTGTTCAAGGTTTGAGTGCCACATATCTTTTGTTTGTTTCGGCAGATTAAATATTAGATCGATACTTATGTTATCAAACCCGGAACCGGCAGCATCGTGAACGGTTTTTATTGCGGTTTTTCTATCATGTATGCGTGTAAGGAATTTCAGTTCATCTTCATTAAACGATTGAATCCCGATACTGATCCGGTTAATTCCGGCATTCCGGAATGCTGATAATTTTTCAGCCGATACGGTCCCGGGATTTGTTTCGAGTGTTATCTCGGCATCAGCGTCAACATTAAAATATTTTCTTAAATGTTCTATTATTTCTGAAATGTACTCCGGTTCCATGAAAGATGGAGTTCCGCCCCCGAAGAAGACTGAAATTATTTTTCTTTCGGCGGAATATTTCCCGGCAAAAAAATGTATTTCTTTTTTCAGTGCGCCCAGATATGAAGCTACATTCTCGTAATTAATAATAGAATAGAAATCGCAGTAGATGCATTTGTGATCGCAGAATGGAATGTGTATATAGATTGCAGTTTCCTTCAATAAAACTCCATTCGCCAAACTTCACATTAAGTAAAAAAAAGGGGCCTGTACAGCCCCCTCATGAAATAAAACAGGCTGATCAGAATCCGAAAGAGACGCCGGCGCTTACGGAAGGGGTATTAGCCAATTTATAATCGGCATTTATATTTAGAATTCCAAGATGCAGATTGAAGCCGACAACGGCGCTGGTTGTATTGTTGCCTTCAAGATCAATGTTGAAACGTGCTTTCACCGGAACTCCGTTTAATGTCTGATTGGAAACATAATCATAACCTACGGTCGTTTTTGATGTCTCCATTGTCAACCCCGCGTACGGAGTCACTGAGATCACCTTTCCGAAAGTTTTGCTGGCATAAACACCAAATTGAGTGGCTTTGCTTTCAAATATAGTACCTACTTTAAGTGTCTGTGTAAAAGCCCCGACAGCCAGATCGAGCGGCAGCGGGTTTGGAAACCAGATACCGAAATTGTGAATCAATCCGACTCCGAAATAACTGAATTTACCAAGATCCTGAATTTCTACATCAGGAAGATACCTGATGGCAATGTTGGTGCCGTAAACAGTTCCAAGAGTTAATTGGGCAGCTGCGGTCGGCAGTGCCGGCAGTTCATCAAGAAATCCCTTAACCTCTTTAATATCAATCTGTTTCGATTGCACTGTATACGATTGACCGGAAGCACTTATAGTCTGGCCCGGAAATAAAATTTTAAGATATTCGCTTTCTTTGCCAATAATTGTCGGCCCTGAGAAATTCACATTGAAAGGTTTATTCTGCATTGCCGCCATGATAGCGTTATACTGAGACGATCCCGTCGCATAGCCGGAACCATTTAAGATTGCGCCGATCTGATCGTTATCGAAGTAGAATTGATCGGATGCGGAGAAGGTTTTGAGATCATTCGGAAAAAATGAACCCATCGCTACTACTTTAATATCAAGATGAAATCCGAGCATAGTTGCCTCGGGAACTCTTGAAACCCATCCTGAATTCAGGTTTGACCCGAATGCAGAGATTATTGGTTTTACATAAGCTGAACCAACAGTAGATGAAAGTTTGGAAAGTGTTTCGTCAAGACTTTGTGCTTTAAATGATGAAGACATCAACAGACACAAAGCAATCAAAAATGGTATAACTTTTTTATTCATACCGACCTCCGGGGATTGTTAAACTAATTTAAACTGAATTTAATCAACAAAATAATCATCACAAAGAATTCCGGGAAAAAATTAATTAATTGTGCCTTGGAACAAAGTATTAATTTTTACGAATTCCCATTAGTTCCCTTGCGCCATTTAGAGCGGTTTCGGTTATTTTTTCACCGCTCATAAGTTTAGCCACCTCTTCAATACGTTCTTGTTCACTCAATGATCTGATTGAACTGACGACTCGGTCACCGCTTTTCTTTTTCTCGACTGCATAATGAAGATCCGATAAACCCGCAATCTGCGGCAGATGAGTAATTGCAATTATCTGATGGAGTGAAGCGAGCGATTTAAGAACCTGCCCGACTTTTTGTGCTATCCTTCCGCTTACTCCGGTATCAATTTCATCGAAAATGAGAATCGGGAGCCGGTCGGATTTGGCAAGAATAGATTTAAGACCAAGCATTATTCGCGAAATTTCCCCTCCTGAAGCCACTTTTACAAGCGGCTTGGGATCCTCTCCGATATTAGTGGAAACGAAAAATTCAACTTCATCATAACCATAGTTATTAAATTTATATTTTTTACCACCGGCTATGATAAAATTCTCGCTATCTCCGTCCGCATTATGATTAATAATTTTTGTTTCGAAAACTGAATCGGCAATACCGAGCTCTTTAAGAGCTCCCTCAATTTGCGTTTTAATTTTTTTAGCAACCGATTTTCTCTCTTTGGAAAGTCTGCCCGCAATTGCACCGCACTCAATTCTAACATCATTAATTTCTTTTTCCATTGAAGAAATCCTCGAGGAAAAATTCTCCGCGAGATCGTATTCTTTACCGATTTTCCCGCGATGTTCAATTACCGCACTAATCGCGCCGCCGTATTTTTTCTTAAGAAGAGTAATTGCCCCAAGCCGTTCACGCAATTCTTCCAGTCTGGAAGGATCCAGTTCAACCCTTTCTTTATAACTTCTTAAGAATGAAGAGATTTCATTCAAGATGGCAAACGCTGATTCACACTCTCCTAATTTTTCGAGAAAGGATTTGTCTATTCTGGCCAGATCCGACAATTTATTCTTAGTCTCACCAAGCCGGTCCTGAATCGAATTTTCCGCATCGTAAAGGTTTTCATAAATTTCATTTGCCGTAGAAAGTAATTTTTCCGAATTCTCGAGAATTTTTAATTCATCTTCAAGTTTTTCCTCTTCATCCGGCCGGGGATTAACTTCGTCGATCTCGTTTATCTGAAATTCATACAATTCTTTCTTCTCTCTAAGCAGACTTTCTTTCTCTCTGAGCTCCCTGTAATCTTTAAGGAGCGTATTTAATCTGTGATGGGAAGACTTAAATTTTTCGAGATCATTTTCAAGATTGGCAAAACCATCGAGCATTTCTATATGAGTATCTGTCCGCAGCAATGATTGATGTTCGTGCTGTCCGTGTAGGTCAACCAGAAGATCGCCTGCTTCTTTTATCAGATTTAGAGTAACGGGAGTATCGTTGAGGAAACAACGGTTTGTTCCTTTCAGAGAGATTTCACGGCGTACAATAAGATCATCATTATATTCAAGATCATTTCCAGTAAGAAGCTCCCTGATTTTTTTATTCCCTTTTACATCGAAGATGCCTTCAACAATAGATTTATGAGTGTCTTTGCGGACGACTTCTGTGGAAGCTCTTTCTCCCAAAAGCAGCCCCATTGCGTCGATAAGGATTGATTTACCGGCCCCTGTCTCGCCGGTAATGATGTTCAGTCCCTTTCCGAATTCAATTTGGATATTCTCAATTAGAGCGTAATCTTTAATAAGAAGCGATTTGAGCATGTTTTCATGAATAAGTTCGCTGCTAATATTGCGAATGAACTCGTAAGTATCAAGTGATTGATATTCCGAAAATATTATTTATTCAATAATTGCGAATGCAGACGAGAGATTAGACTGTAAATTTGACATTAGCCGGCTCGTTAGATATATTTTGCGTCCGGTTTAGAAACATTGTTCATTCTATAGAAAATAGATCGCATAAAAATTACCCGTCTACATCCCGCTAAAGCTGGATTACGCCGGGCGGATTCGTCTTTGTCACAAAAAAAACATGACTAAGCCGTAACCTTTAAGTTTTGAAATTACACCGCGGGGTGGAGCAATTGGTAGCTCGTCGGGCTCATAACCCGAAGGTTCTAGGTTCAAGTCCTAGCCCCGCTACTAAAAAGAAAAAACCTCATACGAAAGTATGGGGTTTTTTGTTTTTAAATAATGATTAGGAAAGGTTTTGGTTTTAAGCTGAGCGAAGCGAAGTCCCGCCAACGGCGGGATCCTATTTACCCGGCGTAGTCCAAGACGAAGCCGGGGCCCCGCTACAAAAAACTGAAAACCCAACCATTAGGTTGGGTTTTTTGTTTTAAATAGTAATCAGGATAGGTTTTGCAGTCAAGTTGAGGACCCCGATGAAACCGGGGGACTAAATCCCGCCAACGGCGGGATAAACTCCGGCTGCAGGTACAATCCTGTCCGTTCCACGATTCATTCAAACTTTTTTAAGATTTTACCAAATCTGCCAAGCTTGTAATATAACTGCTTCGCGGTCACAAGTCCGAATGTATCAATTCCAATCCCGGCAGATTGTATCGCTTCTGCAGCCCATGTATTACACGTTCTCGCAAAATAATAATAATGAACCGACTTAAAATATATTATTGAATTGCTCTCTTCTTTTGATGAAATGATGACTTCATTATCAGCATTATATTGAAATGACTGATTGATAAAGTCGGCCATCCTCAAAAACATATCTTTAGTTAGAATAAACCGGATTGCAAATTCCCTCCATTGAATTACCCTTTCGATTGGGAATTTGTACCCGTCAATCCTTATAACTGACGGGGTGGGCGGTAAAATTGCATTCAGAGCAAGAAATATATTGAACCCGGGAGACTGATAAAATTGAGCATCACCCCATCCGATATCTACATACTGAAAATCGTCAAAGTGCGATAACACAGGTAATGTCTTTTTAGTGAAATCGTTCACCGGGATCATTAATCCAGTGTGCCAATTTTCTTTTACTAAATAAACGCTTATGGAATCTCTTTCATTGGCCTGCGCGAATTCTGCAGAACAGAAAAAAAAGAACAAGTAAATCATTTTTGATGATAAGAATTTCCATTTCATGGCAATATTATAAAGTTGATTAAAATATCCCTGGGATAATTTAAGGTTATCTTAAATTACTCCCAATGCTTGCCTGCGGAATTCTGCCTGCCCGGCGATAGGAAATCTCGGGTGACCGGAGCCCGGTTGGTGACAATCCCCTACTAAAACAAAAAACCTGAGATCATTCTCAGGCCTTTTATAGTCGGGAATATAAATGTTCAAAAACGTTTTTCTTAGCAGAATCAGTTTGTTTTTTTAAGCAGATCTCTTATTTGCGACAAGAGAACAACTTCCTCGCTCGGAGCTTTTGGTGCAGTCGGTTTAGCTTCCTCTTTTTTCTTCAAACTGTTCATCCCTTTGACCATCATAAATATCGCGAACGCCACAATTACAAAGTCGACTACAGTATTCATGAACAATCCGTATTTTATCATAACGGCAGGTGTACTGTCGACGGCTTCCTTGAGCGTAAAAGACAATGTGCTGAAATCTACTCCGCCGAGAAGAATGCCTATCGGGGGCATGAGTACATCGGTCACAAGACTGGAGATTATTTTCCCGAATGCGGCGCCGATAATTATTCCCACCGCCATATCAACTACATTGCCCTTCATGGCAAAAGTTTTAAATTCCTGTATCATTTTCATTTTCTTTACCTATTTTATTTCTAATTATGATTATATCATCATCTAAGATTAAAATAAGAAAACCTGCACGAGCAGGTTCTCTTATAAATTTATAAATATTTAATTATCTCTTTTCAATAACCTTAGCCGATATTTCAGTTCTTCTGTTCTTAGCTCTGTCTTTAGCTGTTTTATTAGAAGCTACCGGTTTCAATTCGCCAAATCCTTCGGCAACAATCTGCTTCGAATTGATTCCCTTTTTAGCGAGATAATCGAGTACTACATTTGCTCTTTTTACAGAAAGCTTCATGTTGTATTTTTCATTTCCTATTGAATCAGTGTGCCCGGCTAATTTGATCTTTGCGCCGGAATATTTGCTCAACACTACAACAGCATCATCAAGAATTTTCTTAGACGCCTTATTCAGATTAGAATTATTGAAACCGAAGTGCACAAAATCAAATGTCAATTCTTTTTCGGCTTCCACAACCGGCATGTCATCTTTCGGATCAAGAGGGTTCGTGCCTCTTTTAACTTCTATTCCGTCGCCAATTGTGCCGCCGTCTGTATCAACTTTTAACGGATCGGTTTTGTATTTCAATACCTCTTCTCCGTCATTTAACCCGTCACCGTCTGTATCTGTTTTCAGCGGATTTGTCTTCAAAGTGTTTACCTCTTCTCCGTCTTTTAATCCGTCACCGTCAGTGTCCGTTTTTAACGGATCGGTTTTATATTTTAGGACTTCATCACCGTCAGAGAGTCCGTCACCGTCCGTATCAACTTTAGTCGGCTCGGTTTTATACTTCATTACCTCATCACCGTCGGCTAAACCGTCACCGTCTGTGTCTACTTTCAGAGGATTTGTAAAATATTTATTTACTTCCTCGCCGTCCTTCAGACCGTCGCCGTCCGTATCGGCATTATCCGGGTCGGTTCCCAGCGCCAGTTCTTCTCGCTTGGTCAAACCGTCGTGATCTTTATCCGTATTCAGACTTTCGTTCGAGAATGATATACCAATACCCAGATTTATCATTCCGTCGTTTGTTCCTTTGATACTGTAATAGTTCAGATTATCTGTCAATGAAAAAGTATATCCAACGCTAAGATCCAATGCAACGGCATCAGATAATTTTACTTCTGTTCCTATGCCAAAAGGTAATCCAACAGTCCACCCGCTCTGGCTTATAGGTGATGGAGAAAACACCGAGACTTTTGGAACATCATTGACATTGTAGTTTAACAACCCCACTCCTGCATAAAAGTAGGGATTCCAGCTTTCTTCGTTGAAAGGCGTGTAGAGCAAACGGGCGTCAATTGGAATTATGGTAGTTCCATACTGACTTGCTCCTGTTTTAATCAACTTATAATCGTAATCATCACCCTTCAATTTTCCGAATCCAATTCCAATTTCTGTTTGAAGATCATTGGAAAGTTCGAATCTGAAAAATCCCCTGACGAGATAAGATGAAAGGGAAAGTCCGTTATCACTTTCAAATTCGGTTGTCGGTAAAACACCATTTAATTGCAAACCCCCTTTATACCCGAAATCTTTAAACGAGGATTGGGCTTTAGACACCGTCATTCCCAACAGAAGGAATAGCGTTATAACAATGTATTTATGTACTGAATACTTTCTGTTCATTTTTACAGCTCCTATGATTTGATAGATATTGTTGTGTACTGAAATTCTTTTAAAACCGGTTCTGCATTAAGTGATTTATTTGTTTCCTCTAAAATCGCTTAATGTGAATACTTATAGTATAACTGAATCTGTGATTTGATTGTAGCAGCATTACCTACATCTGTAGCGGCTGATGTGACAGGCTCAATGAGGTAATTGTTAAAAGATTTTATGTATTACGCAAACTGATTTCTCAATTAACTTTTGTATTGAACGTAACAGTAAATTTACTTCCTTTCCCTTTTTCGGATTCTACCGTTATGGTCGCATTGTTCAGATCGCAATATTTTTTTACAAGAGAGAGACCAAGTCCATTGCCTTCAAATTTGCGGGAATATCCGCGGTCTTCCTGAGTAAACGGCTTAAAAATCATCTTCATATATTCCGGCGAAATTCCAATACCGGTATCCTCTAAACTAACAAACACAAATCCATTTTCATTTTCTGATATTAAAACGGATACAGATCCATCGTTGGTGTACTTAAGAGCATTATCCACAAGATTGACAAAAATCTGGTTAACACTCAGATGATCGCCGTGAACCAGGGGGGAAGGAATGGTGCAATCTATTGTAAGTTTTATTCCTTTCTCCCGGGATATCTGGTAAAATTCTTTTGCTATATTCTCAAAAACATCTTTGTACAGATCGATGGTTTTAAATACAGGATGAAATGTACCCACCTGTAACTGGGCGGCATTTAAGATCATGTCTATTGTTCTGATAATACGTTTACCGGCAGAATCAATACCTTCAAAATAGATTCGCTGCTCATTAGAGAGACTCCCTGAGAATTCCTCTTTAATAAGATCTGATAAACTGATAACTACATTCAGAGGGGAACGGATTTCGTGAGACATTTGCGCGAGGAATTCCGACTTAAGATTATCGGCTTTTTCTGCTTCTTCCTTTGCGGTAAAAAGTTCTTCAATCATTTTTTTCTTTGCACTTATATCCTGATTGACAGCCAGATAATTAATAATATTGCCTTCATTATCTTTAACAGGCGAGATAAGGGCGTCCTCCCAATAGAGATCGCCATTTTTCTTTTTATTTCTGAATTCCCCCCTCCATATTTTACCGGAAGAAATTGTTTCCCATAGAACTCTGTACTCATTTTTTGAAATTATGCCCGATGTTAAAAATCTGGGATTTTTGCTACGTACTTCGCTGAGCGTATACCCGGTAATTATTTCAAAAGTTTTATTGACATATTCAATATTACCTTTAAGGTCGGTTATCATAATCGAGGCGGGACTTTGAGCGACTGCATCAGATAGTTTTTTAATTTCGATTTCTGAGTTTTTGCGATCGCTGATGTCACGTACAAAGCCGTCAAACAAAAGAGTTCTGCCTGAACTATCCTTCACAGCACAGGATGTCAGTTGAATCCAGATAGGTGTACCGTCTTTTTTCTTCCATCTCACTTCAAAATCCGCCACAAAACCAACCGGTTCGAATTTAGCGATTAATTGTTCTCTGGCTCCCTGATCAAAATATATATCATCATTAATAAATTTATTCATCAGTTCTTCTTTGGACTCGTAGCCAAGAATTTGCACTAACCTCTGATTAACCGACAGAAACCTGCCCGCCCGATCGGATTGGTAAATTCCAACCGGAGCATTGTTAAATATACTTCTGTATTTCTCCTCGCTTTCACGGAGAATTTGTTCCTCCTGTTTCCGAACAGATATATCCCTGACCACATTAATTATATAGTTACGGTCAAGACGAACAAATTTCAAATTCAGTTCTACTGGAAAATTCGATCCGTCTTTCCGCTTGTGCACACTTTCCATGATCAAGGAACCGGAATTAATAAGATTCTCCATTAGTTTTTGCATTGAAGCAGCGGTAATTACCGGGTCTATATCATAAGGAGTCATCGTTAAGAATTGCTCTTTGGTATAGCCAAGATCAGTAAATGCTTTATGGTTCGCATCAATAAAATACAAAGTTTCAGGATCGATCAATTCAATTGCATCATTTGAATGATCAATGAGAGTCCTGAATAATCTAAGATTGGATTCGGCCTGTTTACGTTTGGTTTCTTTCAACAGAGAATCAAGAGCATAGGAAATATCCTGGCTCACTTCAATTAATAAATTGACCTCTTCAGTATCAAAAAAATTAGACTCCGATGCATAGATATTAAAAGCACCAATTACCTGATTTTCAACAAATAAAGGAAGAGCGATAGATGAAAAATAATTACGTTTTAATGCTTCTTCCCGCCATGGCTCCATCCGTGGATCATTTGCGATGTCGTTACAAACAATATGTCTGCCTTCTCTAACCGCGGTTCCGCTTGGCCCCTTTCCTTCATCAACGTTTTTTATGGAAACGGTATTTTGTGAAAGGTAATTATCCTCCGCTCCATCATATGCTACCGGCTGAAGAGTACCTGATTGTTCATCAACAAGTCCGATCCAGGCCATCCTGAATTTTCCGTATTTAACAGCAATACTGCAGGCATCCTGAAATATTTTTTCTCTTTCGGATGCTCTGACAATCATCTGATTGATCTGGCTGATGAGTGCATAAATACGGTTCAACTTTAGATTTGCAGATTCTGCTTTTTTCCGGTCAGTTATATCGAACGCGGTTCCAATAGCAGAGGTTTTACCCTTCCAATTGATGCTGCCTGCGGTAAAATCAAGCCATTTTTCACTACCGTCTTTGCAAATTATTTTGAATTCATAATTATTTGGGACTTTTTCACCGAGCTGACGCGCCAGGCCCCTATCCTTAATTAACTGCCGGAAATCCGGATGAACAAAATCCCAGAATTTTTTAGCAAGGAGATCTTCTTCCGAGTAGCCGGCGATTTTTTGCGCAGCATGATTTGAAAAAACAAATTTGTCACCCTGGTACACAAAAATAGCTGTTGATGTTGTCTCAGCCAGTGTTCTGAAAAGTTCTTCACTTTCTCTCAGGGACCTTTCCGTTTTATTGTAATCGGTTATGTCCGTCATTATTCCGACAAGACCAACTACTTTGTTACAAGAATCCGTAAATGTAGCTTTGTTAAATATGAAATCGCGTTCTGATCCATCGGCACATTTAACTTTAGATTCATAAACCTGTATACCCGGATTTTGAAACAATTCTGATTCTTTCCGGGAATAAAGCGGTGAATACTCAGAAAGTACAGAATCGGAGAGTTCATTCAAATTTTTGCCAATAATTTTTTCTACAGGTCTTCCAATTATTTTCTCTGCAAAAGTTTTATTGCACCCGAGATAAATACCATTTACATCTTTATAGAAGACCGGATTTGGTATTGTATCAATCAGAACATTCATAAAGTGCAGGTTAGTTCTCACTTTTTCTTCAGCTTCCCTGCGTTGGGAGATGTCTGTCACCATACCGAGTGAGCCCTGATAATTCCCCTTTTCATCGTAAATGGGATTTGCTTCCAGGAGCGTCCATAAATCAGTTTTATCTTTTTTCAAAAATTTGAAATCGTGCTGTTCCGCAATACCTTTTTTTCTTCTTTGAATATTCTGTTCTGCAATTATTTTTCCTTCATCATCCATGAAATCGAAAAGGATTTTCCCGATCATTTCGGTTACCGAGTAACCGAGCATCTCGGCCATTTTTTTATTAACAAATGTGGTTTTATTTTCTGCATCAATAATCCAGATGCCCTCTTGCGCGGTCTCGACGATTTGCCTGTATTTTTTTTCACTCGCCCGCAACGCCCTCTCCGCCAAAATGCGCTCGGTAATATCGTGCGCCATACCCCGTACTACCGGTTTATCAACTCCTTCGAATCTCACTGTATTATTATATTCCCAAATACGTATCTCCCCGTTTTTCGTCCGGACAATCATTAAACCGTTTGCTTTTCCTTTTTTTCGGAGAGTAGTAAAATAGTCTTCCATTCTCGGTCTGTATTCAGGCGCAACAATGTCCTGAATTCTCATTCTAAGTATCGCTTCCGGACTATGTCCAAGAATCCTTGCCGCACTATTGTTTGACGTTAGAATCTTACCATCAAAGTCATGAGTACATATAAAATCGAAGCTGTTCTCTACAAGATCACGGTACCTGTCCTCATTTTCGCGCAGTTTGTCAAGTAATCTTTTCTGTTCCGAGATGTCCTCGACAGTTCCATCATAAAAGATTATTTTATTGTTTTTGTCCCGGATTGCCTTAGCACTCTCACGGACAAATATTACAGACCCGTCTTTCTTCGTCCAGCAAGTTTCCAGTCCAATTACTTGGCCGTTTAGCTTTATTAATTTTTGAAATTCAGAGCGTGAATAGCCCTTTTCATAACCTTCATTTTTCAAATTCCGGTTTGACAGCTCTTTAAGTGATTTGAATCCGAGTAACCGGACGAGAGCAGAATTTGCCATGAGAATTTTACCGGCAGG
>PGYS01000225.1 GCA_002839795.1 Ignavibacteriae bacterium HGW-Ignavibacteriae-3
ACAACTGGTTTTTGAACGCAACTCCTAATTCGGTTATCGCGAGCGGCGGAACAGATTACTATGATAAACGGACTCATGAATGGTATGATACCGTACTTACCACCTACACATATAAGACAAAAAAAGGTATTGTGAGAGCTTCTTACCAGACAATAACGACTAACAGCAACATGGGATACTTTGAATGTTTTATGGGAGATCAGGGGTCTCTGACAATTTCGGAATCCGCAGGAAGAGCCGGCATTTACAAAGAGCCGGGAAATATTAATTGGGAAAAGTGGATAAGAATGAAATATATCGAAGCCCCTACAGACGATACTCCGAAAACCAGCACGGCGGTATTGGATGTGAGAGAAACAGTGGCTCCTCCAAAGCATAAACTCCCGGTTCAGTTCAACGATCCTTATCACAAGCCTCATCTCGAAAATTTTTTCAACGCAATACGCGGAAAGGAAAAATTGAACTGTCCCGTTGAAGTCGGGTATGAAACGGCCGTAACTGTACTTAAGGCGAATGAAGCAGTAAAATCAAAACGCGAACTGTTTTTTAACAAAAGTGAATTTAAAATCTAAAAAGTGTACCGATCTTTCACTATGCGAAATAATTTTTTGATTTTTCTTCTTTTTACGGCATTACTTTTTCTCACATGTATTTCCATCAATAACTCCCAGGAGAAAAAGATTGGAGATGAACGGGACGGCAGCCGGTCAACGCCGATCCACAAGATTAAACTTCTTGATGAGTCGAATAGAATAATTTTGCCGGATGATAATCCCCAGCTTCCTTTTTCTACAAAATTCACATGCGGAGATTGCCACTCCTATGAAGTGATTAAAAACGGATATCATTTTAACATGCCGGACGATAAATCATCATTCGACAGAAAAGGCGAGCCGTGGATTTATGTTGATATGAAAAATCTCACCGTAATACCGGTTTCGTACCGCGGATGGGATGGAACTTTTACACCAGGGCAATTGGGGATCTCCCCTTTCCAGTTTTTAAAATCATTTGGTACTCATTTTACCGGAGGCGCTATCTCCGAGGAAGAGTCAATTGAGAAACCGGAAAATCTCTTCAGATGGCAGGTCTCAGGCAAATTACCGGTTAATTGTCTACTCTGCCATGATGCTAGCGAAAAGTCTAACAGTTCCGAATATTCATTGAACATTTTGAAACAAAATTATAAATGGGCTGCGGCCGCCGGTAGCGATTTCGCAATTGTTTCAGGAAACGCTAAAGAGATGCCCGATAATTTCGATTTGTACAACAGAAACACTTACGCCGATGTAGATCTTAGAGTTTTTTCTCCTCCATCAGTTGTTTACGATAAATCAATTTTCAACAACGATAAAGTATTCTTCAACATAAAAAGACGAGTGCCGAATGACAAATGCTATTATTGCCATTCCACTGCAAATGTTATAGCTGCAGAAAATAAAATTGACTCAGGTGGAGAGGATGTTCATCTGAAATCAGGATTAATCTGCGTTGATTGTCATACGAATGGCTTGAACCATGATATGATACGCGGATTTGAAAATGAAAGCAGAATGAAAAATGATCTAAAGTTAAAGTCATTCACATGTGAAGGCTGTCATCTCCAAAACGGAATTGGCTCAATTCCCTCACGGGGGAAATTAGGCGCGCCTGTCCCGCTGCATCTTGGACTTCCCTCCGTCCATCTAGAAAAGGTTTCATGTACAACTTGCCATTCGGGAATATGGCCCGGGGAAAACTCTAATTTAGTAAAGACCAGCCGTGCTCATAAACTGGGAGTGCCGGGAATAAATAAATCGGCGATGGTATTTCCTCACATTCAATCACCGGTTTTTGCGGCAAACGAAAACGGCAAGATCGAACCGCAAAGATTATTATGGGCTTCGTACTGGGCGCAATTAAAAGACGGGAAAATTGAGCCTCTCCATGTCAACTCAATTGCTGACTCGCTAGCAATAATCCTTAAAACCGATTCATTAAAGACTTATGATGAA
>PGYS01000226.1 GCA_002839795.1 Ignavibacteriae bacterium HGW-Ignavibacteriae-3
ATTCAGCGGCTTTCCAATCGAGAATAGGAATTTTTTTCTGCAGTGCAAATTCCTCCATTTTTCTAAGTATCTCATCCGGGGCGGTACGCAATGACGATAAATAATTTAATTGTTTCGCATAAAGAATATTGGCCATTTCAATTCCGGCAGATTATTTAATAAGAATCATCTTCTTAGACGCCGTATAATCATTCGCGCGTAAGACATAAAAATATACACCGCTGGATAATTGAAAATTGGAAATTGAGCCTGCCCGACCCGGCGGGAATTTAGAATTATAAGAACCTGCCGCCTGATAATCGTCAACAAGTGTGGCCACTTCATTTCCCAATAAATCAAAAACTTTAAGAGTAACTTTTGCCGGAAGAGAAAGATTATAGCTTATAACCGTACTCGGATTAAACGGATTCGGGTAATTTTGCGAGAGATTGAATTCAGTTGGAATTTCAAATTTATCATTTGCAGATTCTACTCCGCTAATCAGCATATTGCCGTATTGAAATTTATAATTAAGCGAGCCTGAGGGTTCCCGCACCGAAGATCCGTTTGTAGTCTGGTATGTAAAATAAAATTCAACGGATGTACCGTTTACCGAATTAGGGAGCTGAAAATTATATTTCATAGTACCGTCAAAACTCATTGACGTGGACTGAAAGGTTCCGTTCCCAATCTTATAAGTCAGCATTACACTGGATTGATTCACACCGTTCGCGTTAATAAATAATTTATTTATCTTATACGCATTGTTCGTCAAACTTAAATTTGGATAACTGACCGCCTTCTTCGCGGATATTAGTCCCCATCCCCTGTCATTATTAGGCGAAGTGGTATTGTCTCCGCTCTCTAAAAATATTTTCCTTATCTGAACATTGGTCAGATGAGGCCATGCGGATTTCAGTAATCCGGCAATTCCGGCCGCAATAGGAGTTGCATAAGAGGTTCCGCTGCCAGTTCCATATAAACTTCCTGCCACTGCATGGTAATCATTTGAACCCATTGCCACTACTTCCGGCTTGATTCTTCCATCAAATGAGGGTCCGGGGCTGCTGAATGAAGATATAGCATTCGATGAAGTGACGGAGCCCACCGCAATAATATTAAAAGCATCGGCTGGAGAAATGATCTGTTTCCAAACACCGTTCCGCTCATTTCCCGCGGCGGTAAATGTTGAAACTCCACGGTCAAATGCCAGGTTAGCTGCTTTTGCAACAATTGTGGTTTTACCGTTCATATCAGAAAATTTATAATCGCTTCCGTCAGTAAAATCATTTGCATAACCTAAAGAACTGCTGGTGATCTGAACTCCGAGCCCTTCCATCCATTCCAATGCGGCTGCATAATTATCCTCCTCCGCATGAGTTTCGGTAGGAACATATTCGGTTTTAGCAAGAATAAAACTTGCATCATAGGCCGGACCTATAAGGCTTCCTGAAGCGTATCCGGCCATCAATGAAAATACTGCAGTCCCATGACTATCCTGACCCGGTGCATCGCCGACCTGATTTTCAGTTATGTTATCATTTTGGACAAAGTCCTTTTCATTAAGCACAAATCTGTTACTCAGCGAAGGATGGGATTTCCACCGGAAACCCGTATCCAGAATCCCAATTATTACACCGGTGCCTTTGATTCCCATATCGTGTACTGCTGGAATTTCCGATAGCGCGGCCTGCGTGAGTGAAGGACCGTAATTCAGCGAAGTCTGAGAAGTATTTTTTGGTAATGATAGATTTTCACTCACCGGATCTGAGACATTTAAGTTTTCCCGATCTATGATAGATTCTGAAATTCTAACCGGTTCAACCTTTTCAACAAATTCTAAATTCCTTATCTGTATCAACTGTTCATCATTCAGATAGGCGCTTACAGCGTTAAACCACTTCAATTTATTAGCTATTTTAATACCAGCCGCCTCTACTTGCCTGACATAATTCTCACTTAGCGGAATATCTTCATAAGTTATATAGTTATCCTCTCCCAT
>PGYS01000091.1:0-835 GCA_002839795.1 Ignavibacteriae bacterium HGW-Ignavibacteriae-3
CATTAACTGACTTTTCCTCTTATCAACTCTTTGATATCAAAATAACTGATGGACTGGATTACGGAACATTATTTATTCCCCAATGGAACTATAAAACCGACGAAGGTCAAGCGGTTCTGCAAGGATTTAAGTTTATTGCAAATGAACAAATTGCGGAGAGTAGTGCTAAATCAACAGTATTGGTTAAATCTATTGCCGGAATGGTCACCAGCATTGTTCCCGTCAATGGAAGTATTGAAAAATCCAAAACGTTAATTAAAAATTCTGTAAAATCATCAACGGAAACAGCTAATACTCAACTAGAAGACGAACAGTTGTGGGGGTCTGGAACTATTCTGATTGGTCTGGCTGAAACTTCACATGTTAAAGCGTATTTCGCTAATCCAAAGCTCGTACCTGGAGAAACAATAAATATTTTAATTAAAAAGGTTGATACCAACGGCAACGAAAGTAATTATCCGGCGGGAACTCTTTTTGAAGTCGGCATAAAAGAAGGATGCAGTTTGGGAAATATTTTAACCTCTTCCGGTGAATTGGGGCAATTTTTCCCGCGCATACCGGAACCGGTTAGATTTGTTGTTACGGATTCTCCAAGTTTCGGTAGTGATACTGTCGTAGTACTTCGAGTAGGCGCTCCTGATGATGAAAGAAGCGGATCTTCAGTGCTTGCGGAGAAAACAACATTGAAGACAATGAAGAATATTCAGGCAAATTCTGTTCCGGCAAACCCTCAAATCACAAAAACTAATCAGAAAGTCTACGAGGGCGAGTACTGCGCGGTGGGTAATTATACATATACAAACGCTGATTTTCCGGTTGGCGAAATCGGCGGGGG
>PGYS01000091.1:873-14281 GCA_002839795.1 Ignavibacteriae bacterium HGW-Ignavibacteriae-3
CTTGTAAAACAAATTCTCCTCCGCAAGCACCTCAAATTATATTTGACCGAATAGAAAACGAAACCGATCCATGCTCGTGGACAGGATATGGAGCTTTGGGCATTCTTGAAGAGAAATTAATCAAAGGTGCTTGGACATTATTTTCTGAAATAAATACAGAGGCATGTTATAATTCTTCGACGGGCAAATGGCAATTTAAATTATCTCCTGATAATCTATTGCACATCCAGTATACACTGGTTGTGTGTGAAGATAAAATAAAGGATCGATGGAAAGGTTATCTAGAATCTTTAAATGACATAAACACAAAAATAACGCGTGATTCAATTTGCAAGGCAATACAAGACTTATATTCTTACAGATTATATGATCCAGATGGAGAATATGACGCGAAAACTTACACAGTAATCAATTTCTTTAGGCAACATGAATCGAACCACCTTAAACAATTCATCACGGATGTAAATAAATATTTCATAAAATATGACTATAAGAATAAATATTTATCTTATAGCCCACTTTGTACTTCTGAGCAATATAATGTTGTTATTAATAAAGCAGACACTAATATGTATAAACTGACTAGGGATTTTAGAATACAATTGCGCAAAATACTCCTTAATAATTTTTCCAAATCATTTGTAAATGAAAAAGGGAACCCTGTTCCTTTTTACGAACAAAAAGCGCAGACTGACGCTTTTAACTCAGATATACGACCTTACATAAAGGCACTCGATGCGAGAGCAAAAAAATTAAAAATTACATGTTAACAAGAATAAGGAACTCAAAATGAGCTCAAATATATTTATACAAACAACAATGATATTTCTTTTTGTTTTCTCTTGTTCTGTTGTTGGGCAGACGATTTCGCCAGAACAAAAACAAATCTTGATTGATAAAATTATTAATGGTGATGATAATCAAGCCCTTGAAGCTATCATAGAGATACGTATGAAGAATTTAAATGATTGTGCTCAAGTGGTCTTTTCTAACCTGTGGAAACATGATCCAGTTGTGCGATTGAATTTTTTAAAAGCGCTGTATGAATTTGAATATCCTGATATTCATAATTTAGCCTTAGCGTATATAGATTCGCTCCGTCATTATAAATATTCCGAGGAAGACATCTCGGAGACAGAATTAAAATCCTCGATTAACACAGTTCTATTTAACCTAAACGACTTCTCGAAAAAACAGTTTGTTTTTGATTATATCCAAACAATTTCCCCTGATCTTAATAGAGAAGATATATATTTATTGGAAAAGATTTTAGAACATTATCCCTCTGACTCTGAAATAATAAAAACTATTCTTATTAATACTGCTTGCAATAGTGATGACCATCTGATTCGATGGATTGCAATAAGTGTTTTAGATGATCACTATGGGCAGCAAGTTTTATCAGTTGCAATGCAGTTAGCCGCAAATGATACTGTAGATACTAACAGGGGATTAATTATTGAAGAAATTGTTGGCCGTTATAATAACTCAACTGTTCACAGTTTTTTATCTACACAACTATCTAGAGAGACGTTTGGTCAGAATATAAACACAATTTCTGAGATATTATTCTCACAATATGGTACTCCAACGGATTATCTTTCAGTCAAGAACATTCAACCAACATTAAATGATACATTATATAAATCATACATAAAGATTGTTCTACTTGATGACTTTCATGCTATTCAGCCGGGTTCAAATACTGCGGTTAACATCATGCTGGATACATTAAATTCCTACTCTCAGAAATGTTATGCATATACTTGGTTGGGTGATTCAAATTTTTTATCTCAACTCCTTACTTTGTTGGATGACACAAAAACAATATTAATAAGTGGTGACAGCCTTGGTGCTGCATTAAAAATAAAACAGTACCAATCATCTATTGTTCGAGCCAAAAAAGATTCTCTTGCAAACAGATTTGTAACGGAAGACGGATATAAATTTCTTTACTACTACCCCAAATACATTTTGGAACGTTTACCGAAACTGCCAACGATAGGCAATATTACTCCTTCAATTACAACAACTAAAACTAAAGAATTCACTCTCTCAGTTAATGGTAATAGTTTTACACCTATTTCTGTTATTTACTTCAGCGGTGCTCCAAGAAAAACAACATTTGTTTCAGGTACGCTACTTAAAACAGATTTCTACAAAAAGGATACGGAGAAAGAGGGTGTATATAAAGTATGGATAGCAAATGATGGGGGCATAGCTTCAGATACTCTCAATTTCAATATTTACAAGAAACTACCGATGGAAGTTAGACCCGAGTTAAATTGCATAGATGAGATAGGAAAAGAAAAGTATCGGGCATGGTTCGGATATGAGAACAAAAACGATGGCTCCGTGTGGCTCGATCAGGAAAGTGAAAATAAATTTGATCCGGCGCCTCAAGACAGAGGCCAGCCTACTATATTTTTACCCGGAAAATATGATCGGGTGTTTTCAGTAGAATTTGAAGGAAATAAGAAATTGATGTGGAAATTAGATAAAGAAAAAGCAGAAGCATCTAAAAATTCACCAAGATGTAATTAAGAAGAGAAATTACTATGAAAAGAATATCTGTATTAATACTATTCATAACAACAACGGCATTTGCTCAAACGGTTTACGAAGTAGTGCCCGGAACAAAAGGGAATGAAATTGTTTTAAGTGTTGCTAATGAATCATCGACTGATGACGCTGTAAAATTGAGTGTTGCTCTTTCCAACTATCCGCATGGAATTGAGCTGTGCAACGGCGCGGTACAAATAGATAAATTAATGAGAGGTGAGGAAAAGGATGTTCTGTTTACATTCGATGTTAAAAGAATCCCCGGTGCGGCGAAGGATACACTCAACTTTATGATTACCGATCAAAGGGGAGGGAAATGGATCAAAGAGATTATTCTCGAATACGCAGTTCCTAAAGAATTCAAGCTGGCACAAAATTATCCCAATCCTTTTAATCCAAATACAACAATTGAGTTTACAATCCCTCAGAACGGCAGATACACCATTTCTATTTATAATGTATTGGGTCAATTGATCGAGACCCTTGGCGACGGGGAATATGCGCCCGGGTATTATAAGTTAAACTTTGACGCGGGCAGGCTTGCAAGCGGGATGTACATTTACAGATTAAGCGGAGATAAAGTTAATTTCATTAAGAAGATGCTGCTGTTGAAGTAGCTTTCGGATTAGTTTAAGACTTGGTAGTAAACCCAATTTCACTGATAATTGACCTGGCTTTGAGCGCGTCATTCTCGCTTTCAAACGCAATTCTGAATGTGCCCCCGGATCCTTCACGGATTTTCAGCAGTTCAATATCTTTGATATTAATATTACTTTCGAATAAAGCGGTCGAAATCTTGCTTATCACTCCGGGTTCATCCTTCACAAAAACGAAAACATCGTAAATCTGATTTATAAAACCTTTATTTGATTTGGGTATTTCATCCCGCTTTACCCTTGCGCTCTCAAATTTTTCTGATAGTTTTTTATAATCATCTTTTGTGATGGATCCCTTGATCAGTTCCAGATCGGAGATGAAATTATCTATCGCCTGTATTATATTTTTTTTGTTCCGCCTTACTATCGGTTCCCAGATATTAAATTCGCTGGATGCGATACGGGTCATATCTCTGAATCCGCCGGCCGCGTAATCAAAAAAGTTGATTGCGCTTTCCTTAAAGTTTGCAGAATTGATCAGCGAGACGGAAACCATCTGTGGAAGGTGACTGACCGATGCGACAATTATATCATGAACCTTCGGATTCAGATAAGTAATTTTTGCGCCGAGCTGATGTATAATTTCAGTAAACACATTTATTACCGGAAACTCCGAAGCCGCTTCATTTAAAATGTAAACGCAGTTTTCAAACAGGAGTGGGTCGGAATTAACGAACCCGCCCTTTTCTTTTCCCGTCATCGGATGTCCGCCTATGTAAAATCCCTTTCTCTCTTTTGATTCCCAGATTTCCTGAAAAACCGATTTCACACCGCATACATCTGTTATAATCTGATCGGGTTTGAGCTTATCCGATAGTTTTCCAAATGTTTCAACGGATGCGTCAACGGGCAGACAGATAAAAATCAGATCCGATTCAAGAGCTTCATCAATAACGGATAAATTTTCATCAATAACATTCTGTTTAATTGCAGCATCAAGGACTTCCGGTTTGTCGTACGCACTTATTTTGTAGTGAGAAACATTCTTTAATGATCTGGCGATTGACCCGCCGATCAATCCGAGTCCGATTATTGAAATCTTTTCGACTTTCAATTAGAGTGTCCTGCCAATTGCAATTGCTATAAGCCGGAGCTCTTCCATCAATTTGGAATATGTATCCGGCAGTAATGCCTGTGGTCCGTCCGATAGGGCGTTCTCAGGGTCGTCGTGGATTTCGATCATCAGTCCGTCCGCTCCCGCGGCCACGGCTGCCCGCGCCATAGGAGGAACCTGATCTCTTAGTCCGGTCGCATGCGAAGGATCTGCGATAATTGGAAGATGACTTTTTTTATGAATTACAGGTATTGCTGAAAGATCGAATGTGTTTCGTGTATAATTTTCAAATGTTCTTATTCCCCTTTCACAGAAGAAGACATCCTTATTTCCGCCGCTCAGAATATATTCCGCTGACATCAGCCATTCTTCAATTGTAGCGGCAATGCCGCGCTTGACCATTACGGGTTTATTGGTTTTGCCTAATTCCTTCAGAAGTGAAAAATTCTGCATATTGCGGGCGCCCAATTGAAAGATATCCGTGTATTGATCAATCAACTCTATCTGATCCATCTGCATTACTTCAGTAACTACAAGCAGATTATTTTCATCTGCCGCCGCGCGCATTAATTTCAATCCTTCCTCTCCCATACCTTGAAATGAATAGGGGGAAGTACGCGGTTTGAACGCACCGCCTCGCAATATTTGGGCACCGGATTTTGCAACTACTTTCGCAAGACGGAATATCTGATCTTCACTTTCAACCGAGCAAGGTCCGGCGATCATAACTATTTTATTTCCGCCGAGCTCAACATCTTTGATTTTTATGACCGTGTCGTGTTCCTGAAAACTTCTTCCTGCCAATTTGTAAGGCGTGGTAACCCTGTAAACCTCTTCAACACCATCAAGTATGCTGATATTACGCGTATCAAAATTCGGCTTTACTCCTATTGCTCCGATTATGGTTCGTTCGGCTCCTACGGATTTGTGGATCTGAAATCCGAAACCTTCCAGATGCTTAACTATATTTTCAACTTGTGCTTCGGTCGCTTTTCTATCGAGGATGATTACCAAAATGTACTCCTGAAATTAATCGTGAAATTTTTTCTCTCCCGCCCGTATCTCTATCGGGATGAAGTCTTCTTTTGTAGGTATTGCGCATGAATAATCCGGACTGTATGCACAATACGGATTAAACGCTAAGTTAAAATCTATTTTATAAATATTTTCCGGATCATCGGACTTCTCAAATTCCAGATACCGGCCTACACCGTAAGTTTCATTGTTGGTGGTTTTATCTGTAAACCAGATTGAATAATAAATCCCTCCGGCGCCGCTGCTGCTTTTATAAACATTTAATTTAATCGATTGGTTCTTATAAACGAAATTAAGATAGCCGTAGCGCACTGCCGAACGAGGTTCACCTTTTGTGCCATAGACCGTAATTTCTTCTTTCGGATTGTACTCAGTTAATTTGCTTGTAAATACAAACTCCGGATCCGGATCAAAATATTTCAGATCATGAAATTGAACTTTGGTTTTTTTATTGAACGGAGAATAGGGATCATTCTTCATTTCCAGATTTTTTGCCGATCGGTATTTTTCAATTCCATCAATATATGACTTCTGCTCGGGAGTGTAATTTTTCCCGCAACCCGTGATAATAAAGGCAAGTAATAGAAAGTGGGCTAAGATGATAACGCGGAAACGCGCCGATCTATCCGCGTTAATCAGTTTAATCTGTGTCATCTGTGTTCTATTAGATTTTATCATTTTTTCTCATCGTCAATTTTCTTTTTAAGTTCGCTTAATTTGTTCAAAGCTTCAAGAGGCGTTAAACTGTTAATCGAAATATCGGAAATGTGCTTGCGTAATTCCTCATCTTTCATTTCAAATAAACTTATCTGAATATCATTGGAACCTTTTAATTTGGCAAGTTTGGCTTTCTTCATTTCGTAAGGAGTCAATTCCTTGCTTTCAAGATTTGCAAGAATCTCCTTTGCTCTGTTTGTGACAAAGGGAGGAAGTCCCGCCATCTGTCCAACCTGAATACCGTAACTGTGATCCGCACCGCCGGAAGTTACTTTATGAAGGAAAATTACTTTGTCGCCATATTCACGGACTTCAACTTTGTAATTTTTTATTCTCGGGAAGAGAGTGGACATTTCATTTAATTCATGATAATGGGTCGCGAATAATGTCTTGGCCGCAACATTCGGATTCTCATGAAGATATTCGGTAATTGCCCAGGCGATTGAAATACCGTCGAAAGTGCTCGTTCCTCTGCCTATCTCATCGAGCAGTATAAGGCTTTTGCTTGTAGCGTTGTTTAAAATATTCGCCGCTTCCTGCATCTCAACAAGAAAAGTAGATTCGCCGGCTGAAATGTTATCGCTTGCCCCGACGCGTGTAAAAATTCTGTCGACCAGCCCCATGCGTGCTTCAACAGCCGGTACAAACGACCCTATCTGAGCCATGAGTACAATTAAACCAACTTGACGGAGATAAACAGATTTACCCGCCATATTTGGACCTGTTAAAATAATGATCTGCTCATCGGAGGAAGAAAGATTATAACCATTAGGAGTAAACTTTTCTCCCGGAGGCAGAATTCTTTCAACTACCGGGTGACGACTCTCGGTAATTTCAATTCTATCCGTTTCATCGAGCACTGGACGGACATATTTATATTCGTCAGCGCATTCAGCGAATGATTGATAGCAATCCAGCATGGCGATCAGACGGGCATTCTCCTGAATCGCTTCAGTCTCAGCCGCCGCTGATATTCTCACCTGATCAAAAAGCTGAAACTCAAGTTCGGCAATATTTTCCTCTGCGTTGAGAATTTTGTCTTCATACTCTTTTAGTTCAGGAGTTATAAACCGTTCACTGTTTACAAGTGTCTGCTTGCGGATGTAATTATCCGGAACTTTATCTTTATTCGCGTGGCTAATATCAATATAATAACCGAAAACTTTATTGTAGCTCACTTTCAGAGATGAAATTTTTGTCCTTTCGCGCTCGGTTTTCTGAAGATTGGTTATCCAGTCTTTAGCGTTTGCAGAAAGTCCTCTCATTTCATCAAGTTCGGGACTGAAACCCGGCCTTATAACTCCGCCGTCTGAAATGGAGAGAGGAGGCTCATCGGAAATTGCCAAATCTATTTTCTCAACTAATTTATCGAGAGAATTTAATTTATAGTTGATTGCAACAAGCGTCTCCACTGAAGTCTGATCCAGAAGCTGTTTTAGCAGTGGAATTTTTTTTAGAGAAGTTTTCAAATGAAGCAGTTCACGCGGATTTACTCTCCCTGTACAGATTTTAGAAATGAGGCGTTCCAGATCGCCGATCTCCTTTAATTCATTCTGAATATTTTTTCTCAATGCCTTATTCTGGAAAAGAGCTTCGATGCTCTCCTGACGTCTGTTAATTTGATCGAGCTTTCTCAGTGGGGCGGCTATCCATTTCTTCAGCATTCTTCCGCCCATCGAAGTCGCAGTCTTATCCAGAATAGAGATTAGAGATCCTTCACGCTCGCCTTCCTGCATTGTATACATGATCTCGAGATTTCTCTTTGTGGAATAATCGAGTATCATATAATCGGAGGGATTATGGAGTGAAATTTTGTTAATATGGGTAAGATTTGTTTTCTGAGTTTCTCTCAGATAATTCAATGCCGCCCCGGCTGCACACAGTCCGCTTTTCAACGATTCGATCCCGAATCCCTTCAATGTTTTTGTGTTGAAGTGATTCATCAGAAGCTCAGAAGCATAATCAAAATTAAAAATCCAGTCGTCTATTCTCGTAATTCGGGTGGAAGGAGACACTTTTTGAATAAGGGGCTCAAGTTCATTCTTAAGTTTTTTGGGAATCAGAATTTCTGCGGGATTGATTGATCCGAGCTGTTGTGCCAGGTCGGATATCCTGACCTCAAAAGTGGAAAATTCACCGGTGGATATATCGCAGAATGAAATTCCGGCGATATCATCTTCTGTATAAACGGAGAGGAGATAATTATTCTTTTTGTGATCAAGTAACTTATCCGAAATTGTAACTCCGGGTGTTACAATCTCGATAACATCCCGCTTTACAATTCCCTTTGCAAACTTGGGATTTTCCATCTGCTCGCAAACAGCCACACGGTAACCCGCCCGGACTAATTTCGGAAGGTAATTATCAATCGCGTGATGCGGAAATCCGGCCAGCGGAACTTCGCCCGCTGCTCCGTTCGCCCGTTTAGTGAGAGTTATTCCGAGTACCTTAGAGGCAATTTTCGCATCCTCTTCGAATGTTTCAAAGAAATCTCCCATCCTGAATAATAAAATCGTATCCGGATAGTTCTCTTTGATCATTCCATATTGAGCCATTAAGGGCGTGACTGACATATCTTGCTTTAATTTTGTGCTAAAAATAGTTTAATGAGGCCTTAGAATCAAAATTAGCTTTCTGATGATTGCATTTAGCATTAGATCTCTAGTGAGGTATCAAAATTGTAAAAAAAGACCTTGACTCTATTGATACTTAAAGGTACCTTGAATAAAAATTGAAGTGCTCATCTAAAACCTCTTATAATCTTGTGATAAAATTAGAGAATAGCTTGACTTTCCAAACTTCCTCTGCATTATGTCATTACTCCTGTTGTAGAGCTAATCGGATTATCATTTCCCTTTGATAAATTTTTGATCGGGCTTTACATACCAAGCTTGTGGATTTAACAATATTAAGAATAAATTGAATTTGAGACCCGTTTTTAAAAATAAAAGAATGAAGAGTAATTCATGCCTCTATTCATGGACATACATACGGTGGATTCAGCAGCATTTACAGTAGAAGATGTTGTAAAAGCGCATATGGAAGATTTGGCCATAGAGGAAAAATTTGGTGTTAAGCAGATAAAATATTGGGTAAATGTTGAAGCTAAAACCTTATTCTGTCTTATGAAGGGGCCAAGTAGAGATGCCTGTAATGAAGTTCATAAGGAATCTCATGGAAATACTGCTTGCAATATTATTGAGGTATCTGAGGATGAATTTAATCTCTACCTGGGCAAAGGTAAAAGTGTGGACGATTTAGCCCATACAAATTCAGGTGAACTTGATACAGGATATCGTACAATTCTTCTTTTAAGTGTAATTGATTTTACCGGGGAAGACACTGCCTGCATTGATAAGATCCATAAAATAATTGATTCTCACAATGGCGTACTTATAATACATCCGGAAAATGAGATTATGGTTTCTTTCATATTGGCATCCGACGCATTGATATGTGCACTGAATGTGAGAAAATTATTGAGCTCTACGGGAAAAAATCTTGAATATAATTTAACATTAGTGAGCGGAAGACCTGTAGATGAAAAGGGCGAAAATCTTTTTGAGGAAACAAAGAAAAAAGCTAAATATTTATGCTCACTGCGATTAAATAATACGATGTATCTCGATGCTGATACAAAAGAGCTGTCAGATAAGGAACGCCCGTCCGATAAAATAAATCCTGATGCCTTTATTATCGTTAAGCAAAAAGAATTCATTTTTTTGTTTAAATTATTCGAAGTGATAAAGAATAAACTCAATGATCCAACATTTATAAGTGAAGATCTTTATGAGTCAATGGGATTGAGTAAATCCAAGACATACCGAAAAATTAAAGCATTAACCGGAATTGCGCCGAATCAATTATTACAGGAGATTAGATTACGCAATTCATTAAAATCCCTTAAACAAAATGACAAAACAATATCCGAAATTGTATATGATTCCGGTTTTAACAGCCCGGCTTATTACGCGCAAATTTTCCGCAGAAGATTTAATGTCACGCCTACTCTATACATAAAAATCTCAAAAAACAGATCCTTTTAGTTCCAATTTGTGAATCAAATGTGATAGTCTTTGAATCGGATGTAATATTTATTCCAGTGAAAATGTAATAGAATTGTACAGGATGTTTAATAAAAAATTCACAAATTATTTACAGCTTGAAAGGAATATAAATTATGAAAACTTTAATAAAAGATTTACCCACGGCCGTTCTGGACACTTTTTCTTCTCAACTGAGAGGAAATATAGTATTGCCCGGTGACCCGGCTTATGATCAGGAAAGAAAAGTGTATAATGGAATGATTGACAAACATCCGGGAATGATAGTGAAGTGTGTTGATGTTGCGGATGTTATTGCCTCAGTAAATTTTGGCAGGGAGAATAATCTGTTGGTTGCCGTGAGAGGCGGTGGCCATAACGGCGGAGGACTTGGTCTGTGTGATGATGGTTTAGTTGTTGATTTATCAGGTCTCAAATTTATACGGGTTAACGTTGCCCAAAAAACTGTGAGGGTAGGCGGGGGGAATCTTTGGGGAGAAGTCGATCATGCTACTCATCCCTTTGGACTGGCTGTACCTGCCGGAATTATTTCTACAACCGGCGTCGGGGGATTAACACTTGGCGGCGGAGTCGGACATTTATCACGTAAATACGGACTTACAATAGACAATCTATTGGAAGCTGATATGGTTCTGGCAGATGGACGGTTTGTGACTGTGAGCGCTTCAGAATATAAAGATTTGTTCTGGGCAATTCGCGGCGGTGGAGGCAATTATGGTATCGTTACTTCTTTTAAGTTCCAGGCGCATGATGTAAAAACTGTTTATGGCGGACCAACTTTATGGCCAATTGAAAAGACCGAAGAAATTATGGATTGGTATCATAAATTTATTAACAGCGCGCCGGATGAATTAAATGGATTTATTGCAACAATGGTTATTCCGGGTGCACCATTCCCGGAGCATCTGCATAAAAAACAATTCTGTGGAATTGTATGGTGTTATACGGGCGACATGGAGTAAGCAAAAAAAGCTTTTAAACCTATATTGGCTATGAATCCGTTATTTGAGCATGTAGGCGAGATGCCGTACCCTTCTGTACAGACATTGTTCGATGCAATGATGCCTTCCGGTATGCAATGGTACTGGCGAGCCGATTTTTTTAATGAATTAGGACCCGAGATCAGAGCTCAGCACTTAAAATACGGTTCAATTATCCCTACAGCACTTTCACAAATGCACTTGTACCCCATCAGCGGTGCTGCAGGCAGGGTCGGGAATGAGGAAACTGCCTGGTCGTACAGGGACGCAAAATATACGGGAGTTATAGTTGGCGTTGACCCTGACAAATCTAACGCAAATAAAATTACTACATGGTGTAAAGATTATTGGGAAGCTTTGCATGACTATTCAGCCGGAGGCGCGTACTCCAATTTCTTGATGGACGAGGGACAGGAACGGGTGAAAATGAGTTACAGACATAACTATGATCGCTTAGCCAGAATAAAAAAAGAGTATGATCCGAACAACTTCTTCCGGGTGAACCAGAATATTCAACCGAGTGCTTAAAAATAATGTATCGCTGACTGGAGAACGAAAATTAGTGTCTCACATTAAAGGGTATGGATAAAAGATTGAGAATATTTACTGAATATTTGCGGAATCAGGGATGAAATCGTCCCTGATACCGCTTGTCAGTTATCATATTTTATGCTACACTCCAATTGTTTATATTAACATTCAAATACAACTACTTCAGAAGATAGATGACGCGTATAATGTTATTCTCAGACTGTAAATTATTTTCAACCAGCCGGCTATTACCGACTTTCGAATTTCACATCTCCAAAGAAATACGGAATAAATATAATTTCGATGAATCACTCTTTTCTATTAATGGAAACGTAATCTTTGCGGATTTTTATTCTGTCCGTCTTTTTGTTCAGAAATTGAATACCGGCAGGCAAGAAAAAGATTTTATTCCTGTAGGAATTGTGAACGCGGCGGGATTGATGGACGAGATCTATCATTATATTCTCCGACTATATGAAGTACAGGTGAATCCGGGTGTATTTAAAAAAGCGCTTAATCATCTTAATGCCAATATTGGAGAGAACGAGACCAGAAAAATATTATTTGATTTTATTTCCGCGTTCCCGCCATCTGATGTTTTCAAGGGTAAAGCCAGTGCTTTTGATTATCTCAATTCATATAGTGCCGACCGTTCAAACTCTGAAGTAACTGTTGAAGAGATGATAATGCTCTTCATAGCGAATTTTAATCCTGCAAATAAAAAATTAAAAGAATTATTCGATGAGAATTATTTAGCTGAAAAAGAACTCTATAAAAAAGTTATAGCTGAACTTGATGTATTTTTTCAAAAAGAAGAAAAGTTTGGTCCGGAAAACCAGGATATTTTTACTCTCTTCAAAACTCCTATATTAAATAATCCCGATAGTATCGAAGCACAGCTCGATTTCATCCGTGAGAAGCTGGGAATTTTACTTGATGAAAAATTTCTGTTGAAAATTCTCAGCGGAAAAGACCTTATAAAAGAAGATTACAAACTTGAATTTACGGGCGGGGGAGGCGGAGCTCCGAGTGTTGTTCCTCAATACAAATCCGGCGGTACCGATGGTGATTTTTTAACGCTCGGTAAATCGGGATATCAGTACGCGCTGGATATGCCTAAGGATTATGACGAACCGGAAAATTTTACTCCTGATTCCAACTGGATGCCGCGAGTGGTAGTTATTGCCAAGAACAGTTATGTCTGGCTGGATCAGCTTTCCAAAAAATATCAGCGCAATATCAGAACTCTGGATCAAATTCCTGATGAGGAGCTGGACCAGTTAGCCGGATGGAATTTTAACGGATTGTGGCTCATAGGAATATGGGAAAGGAGCAGCGCTTCAAAAAAAATAAAGCATAACATGGGAAATATTGACGCTGTGTCATCGGCTTATTCTTTATATGACTACGAAATTGCCCATGATCTGGGCGGCGAATACGCATATAATAATTTAAATGAACGCGCGCGCGCGAGGGGAATTCGTCTTGCAAGCGATATGGTTCCGAATCACACAGGAATATTTTCAAAATGGGTTATTCAGCATCCAGAATATTTTATTCAATCATCTCATCCTCCATTCCCGGGTTATAAATTTTTCGGTCCTGATCTTTCCGATGATCCATCCGTTCAGGTAAGAATTGAAGACGGGTACTGGGAAAAGCGTGACGCCGCGGTTGTATTCGAACGTATTGATAACAACAGCGGGGAAGTCCGTTATATTTACCACGGCAATGACGGCACCAATATGCCGTGGAACGATACGGCTCAGCTGAATATGCTCAGAAAAGATGTCAGGGAAGCTGTCATTC
>PGYS01000092.1 GCA_002839795.1 Ignavibacteriae bacterium HGW-Ignavibacteriae-3
CCAAGCTAATGGGTTGGGAATTAAATATCAGCTGGTGGACCGATCTGACATTTTCTCAGCTCGTGCAAAAATTCGGTGCGGAAAAAGCTAAACAGCTTTTGCCTGATTTTCCGGAAAATTCTCCGACCATCATTTCTTCTGATATAAAAGGATTTGCTTCCATAAGAAACGATCTTATGAAAGTTGATCAGCATTTCAGGGAACTAACAGGTTTTGTGGGAACTCACATCGGTTCAAATAACTGGGTTGTTAATGGAAAAATATCCGAATCAGGTAAACCGATTATTGCCAACGACCCCCACCTCGCTTATACGGCACCGGGCAGGTGGTTTTTTGCCATCATTAGAAGTAATGACTGGAATGCCGAGGGATTTACAATACCGGGTCTTCCGGCCATTGTTATCGGAAAAAATAAAAATATTGCCTGGGCAATGACAAATGTCATGGCTGATGATGCCGACTTTTATGTGGAGAAAATTGATTCAACTGGGACGAATTATTTTCTTAACGGCTCATGGCGAAAACTGGCGGTAGAAAAAGACACAATCCATATTAAAAATTCCGAACCTTTTATTTATAATATTAAGAAGACTCACAGGGGACCGGTAATTACCGACATTCATCCGTTCAATACTTTATATCCAAATACAGGTATAAAAACTGCTCAAATGAGTATGAGATGGACCGGGAATGAGTTCAGCGATGAAATGTTTTCCGCAATGTCAATCAATAAATCCCGCAACTGGGATGATTTTAAAAATTCTGTAAAATACTTTACCATTCCCGGCCAGAATTTTGTTTATGCCGATGACACGGGCAATATAGGCTACATCTGCGCTGCCAGGCTTCCGATTCGTGCAGGCAACAGCCCTACTTTAATCTACGATGGAACAACTGATGCAAATGACTGGAAAGGATTTGTACCATACGAAGAGATGCCAAAGGTATTAAATCCGCCGCAAAATTTTATAGCTTCGGCAAATAACAAGACGATCCAGAATTTCAAATATCACATTTCCAATATTTGGGAGCCATCATCCCGAATAGAGCGTATAACAGAACTATTGCGATCAAAACCTTTTCAGGGAGTTAATGATTTTAAAAAATATCAGAATGATTTTATTTCACCCTATGCAAAAAAAATAACCGGATATATGCTCGCTTCCTTTGACAGTGTGAAAGTCAATGATCAGAATCTTTCGCTTGCACTTGAATTATTTAAGAACTGGGATTTTGAAATGAGCAGAAGAAGTCAGGTCCCTACGATTTATACGCGCTTTTTTCAGTATCTGATCAAGAATATATTTGAAGATGAGATGGGCGCCGATCTTCTTAAGGAATACGTATTTATTGCAAATGTGCCATATAGAATAATCCCAAAAATGCTTGAAGAAAACAGTTCAATATTTTTTGATGATGTCCGTACATCAAACATTGAAACAAGAGATGAAATAATTAGAAAAAGTATGGTTGACGCTCTTTCTGATCTTGAAAAAGAAAACGGAATGAATATCAGCAACTGGCAGTGGGGCAGAATTCATAAAGTCACTTTCAAGCATATGTTCCATGATCAATCTGCGCTGCTTGATAAAATAATTAATATCGGGCCGTTTGAGATCGGGGGTGACGGGACAACCGTGTTCAATACTGAATACTCGTTTCCGGAGTTGTTTGAGAAGGACTTCAATCCGACGATGCCTCACCGTTCGGCGCCATATTCCAATATTCTCGGTCCTTCGATGCGGTACATTTTCGATTTCGCGGATCCGGATCATTTAGATTATATTCTGCCCACGGGACAGTCTGGACAATTTATGAGCGATCACTACAAAGACATGTCTGAATTATGGCTGAAAGGAAAGTATATAAAACTTGATCTGAATGAGGAGGCATTTATTCAAAAATCAAAATATCGATTAAATCTTCTTCCGGAATAAATTAAGGCAGATTAAAGAAGTTAATCGAAAAAATATTAAATTCGCTTTGAACAATATGGATATAAATGAAAGTAATTGAACATCTTTCTAAGGCCAAGAATTCACTCATCAGTTTTGAGATTATACCGCCCAAGCGCGGGGGAAATATAAAGCAATTGCTGGAAGTCCTTGAAGACCTTGTAAAATATAATCCTCCCTTTATTGATATAACAAGTCACGCAGCCGAAGTGATCTTCGAAGAGACTTCCGGTGGCGGACTGCAGATGAAAGTTAAGCGGAAACGTCCGGGTACTCTTGGTATCTGTGCTCTGATTCAAAATAAATATAATATAGACGCCGTTCCCCACGTGCTGTGTACGGGTTTCACCAGGGAGGAAACCGAGGATTTTCTTATTGAACTCCATTACTTGGGAATTGATAATGTCCTCGCTATTCGTGGTGACGATAGTGACTACAAAAAGCCGATTAAATTCGGAAGAAGTGTTAATGAATATGCCGTAGACCTGATCAAACAGCTTGACTCAATCAATAAAGGAAGATACCTGGAAGACGGTCTGCTCGATGCCCAGCGGATGGATTTTTGTATCGGCACGAGCGGTTATCCCGAAAAGCATTTTGAAGCTCCGAACCTTATTACAGATATTCGTCACACTAAAACCAAAGTTGATGCCGGCGCTTCTTATATTGTTACTCAGATGTTCTATAATAACCGATCATATTTTGATTATGTGGATATCTGCAGAAAAGAGGGGATTGATGCCCCCATAATTCCGGGTTTAAAGATCGTAACTTCAAAAGCCCATGTGAAATCGCTTCCGAAAAATTTTTATCTTGATATACCGCAGGATCTGGCTGATGAAATTGAAGCCGCAAAACCGGAACATGTCCTGGAAATAGGAGTGAACTGGACGTATAAGCAGGCCGAAGAACTATTGAACAAAAATGTTCCCGCTATTCATTTTTATGTTATGCAAAGTTCTATCCCGATCAAAATGTTAATGCAAAAATTAAAAATCTGAGTGTAAAAGAATGATTAATCCAACAGGAAGATTAAAATTTTCACAAGCAGTGGGACGAAAACTTAAATGGGGAATTGCCGGATGCGGCAGCTTTGCCGAGACTTCTTTCCTGCCGGCTCTTCAATTGGCACGGCGAAGCAAACTTGTCTCCGTTTACAGTCATGATCTGAAGCGCGCTCAACATATTGCGGGCAAATTCGGGGCACCTAATTCTTTTAATGACTACGATAAGTTTCTTCAAAGCGATATCGACGCAGTTTATATCTCAAGTATTAACTCTGATCATTACCTTCAGATATTAAGAGCTGCCGAAGCTGGAAAAAATATTCTTTGCGAGCGCCCCATGACAATCGATTCCGTCCAAGCTGAAGAAATTGTTAGAGTCTGCAAAGAAAAAAAAGTTTTATTGGTTATTGATCATCTGCATCGCTTTCATCCACTTGTTCAGAAGGCAAAGGAACTTATAGACAAACATATGCTCGGAAAAATTGTATCCGTTTCTGCCTCTTATAACATTGACTACCCCCCTAATCAAAATTTCAGATTTAAAAAAGAATTAAGCGGCGGCGGCGTCTTGCGCGATCTGGGTTCGCAGATGATTGATATGCTGACCTATTTCGGAGGCGAGATTGTTGAAATTAAAGCCTTTATGGATAATGTTGTTTACAAGAGTGATGTTGAGGATTTTGCCTCTGCAATTATGAAATTTAGAAAAAGCGGTTATGGATATTTTAATATTTCCTACAATACAAAGAAAGCTTATAACCGGATAGAAATTCTCGGATACAACGGATCTATTACCATCGAAAATTTTTTTGGTAAGAGAATAGTTGCAACCAAGCTTATTATAGATCTTCAAGGTGAGGCAAAAAAGGTTTTTCGGAAGCGGACGAATAAATTATTATTCCTTATCCGCTCTGTTCAGAAAACATTTCTTAAGAATGAACCTCCTTTGGTAACGGGAGAAGATGCATTATTGAATATTCGTGTAATTGAAGAAATTGAGAGACAATGTCATTACGGAAAGAATTAGTAGAAATTTGCCATAAGGTCTACGCTAGAGGATTCGTCTCGGCCTATGACGGGAATTTATCCGCAAGGATTGATGACAGGAGAATTCTCATAACTCCTTCAGGAAAATGCAAAGGGGAAATTGAAGAAAATGATTTGCTGGAAATAGATTATAACGGAAATTTAATTGACGGTAATGGAAAAGTCTCAACTGAGGTTAAAATTCATCTTGTATCCTACGGGAAAAGAGAGGATGTTCAGGCCGTAGTTCATTGCCATCCGGTTTATGCAACGGCGTTCGCAGCAATCGGTGAAGGATTAATGCGACCTGTTTTTCCTGAAGTGGTTTTATCTTTGGGGAAAGTGCCATTATGCAGATACGGAACACCTTCTACCGACCAGCTTTCGGATTCAATTCTCCCGTTTGTTGATTACTGTTGGGCACTGCTGCTTGAGAATCATGGTGCTGTTACTTTCGGCAAATGTATTAAGGGCGCATTCTTCAGAATGGAAAAACTTGAGTGGGCGGCTCATACAATTTCTGTCGCCAGAACGATAGGCAGAGAAAAAGTTATTTCAAACCAGAAATTGAAGGAACTCTATTCCATTTCCGAAAAAGTCTACGGAATTAAAATAGATAAAAGAAACAGGTTCGATTACTGAATTTAAAATCATATATCAGTTGATTGGGAAATTAGATGTCTAACGGAAAAATTTCAGTTGCGCTATTGGTCGGGGGTACATCCCCTGAGAGGGAAGTTTCTAAAAACACAGGAAAATCAGTATTCAAAGCATTAAAGGATCTTGGTTATAATGTCAAAGTGATTGATCCGGCATACGGACTTGATCAGCCCAAAGAAGTGGAAAAATTTTTTGAGGAACAGGATTATACCGAAAGATCAAACAGGAACATCGTTGAAGCGATTAATTCAACTTTATTTGACGATATCGATGTTGCTTTCATCGCTCTGCACGGAAAGTGGGGCGAGGATGGCTCCGTACAGGCTCTTCTGGAATTGAGGGGAATAAAATATACCGGTTCAGGCGTTTTGTCCAGTTCACTTGCGATGGATAAAAGCATGAGTAAAATAATGTTTCAGCATTTTGATGTCTCTACCCCGCGCTGGTTCGTCATTAATAAAGATGAGGATGATTTTAATCTGATCAAAACAAAGATTAAAAAATTTTTTGGCTATCCTTGTATCATTAAACCTAATGACGAAGGCTCTACCATCGGTTTGACGATTTGCCGAGGCGATATTGAGCTGATTGAGGCTGTGGAAAAAGCCCGTGAATTTTCGAAAAAAGTTCTCGTTGAAGAATATATTCCGGGACATGAACTTACAGTCGCCGTATTGGATCAGCAGGCGTTCCCCGTCCTCGAAATTATTCCTAAATTCGGTTTTTATGATTATGAAAATAAGTACACGGAGGGCAGAACCGATTACGTTGTACCCGCGGATATTCCCCAGAAGGTCGCTGAACATTTACAGCATCAGGCATTGCTTGCTTTTAATTCTGTCGGTTGCCGGAGTTATGCCAGAATAGATTTCAGAGTGACAAATGATTTTAAGTCGAATTGCCTTGAAGTAAATACTCTTCCCGGAATGACAAGCACATCCCTGGTTCCTAAAATGGCAAGGGCTGCAGGAATTAGTTTTGAAGAATTAATTGATAGAATAATTACACATGCAATATCATGATAGTCTTCGGCAAGAAACTTCTCTTTAAAATTATCTTTATTCTTATCGTCATGGCCACACTAACTTTTCTTGTTGTAAACGAGAATGGCCTTCTGAAGTACCTTAAATTGCGGGGCGAAGTAAAAAATCTTAATGAAGAATTATTAAAAGCAGAAGAAAAACTCAGATCTCTCGATTCCGAGATTGACTCACTCAGAGTCAGCAAAGCTAAAATTGAAAAGGTTGCGCGCGAGAAATTCAGCATGATGAAAAAAAACGAGAGAGTCTTCAAGATTGAAGCGAAATAGATAATACAGTGAAAGAAAAAATTAATATCCCTCAAGTACCACTTGCGGAAAGATGCCGTCCTAAAACCCTCGATGAATTTCAGGGCCAGGAAAAATTAGTCGGTCAGGGTAAACCGCTGAGGTCAATGATAGATACGGATTCTCTGAGTTCGATTATTCTGTGGGGCCCACCGGGTACCGGCAAAACAACCCTCGCTAAAATTATTTCTGAAACAACCGATTGCGAATTCCATCAGATTAATGCTGTATCCTCCGGCGTAAAGGAGATGCGTCAGATTATTGAACTCGCAAAACAGAACTTGGATCATTATAAAAGGACTATTCTTTTTATTGATGAGATCCACCGTTTTAATAAAGCCCAGCAGGATGCGCTCCTTTCTTCAGTTGAGAGCGGGCAGATTATTATGATCGGCGCTACAACCGAAAATCCATCATTTGAGGTTATACCCGCACTGCGTTCCCGTGTTAGAATATTTGTACTTCAGGAACTCTCAAAAATTGATCTGCAGAATATTCTCAATTCCGCTTTAACGAATGATGAATTTCTTAAAACTCAAAAAATTACTTATGTGGATTCGGATTTTCTGTTTTTTGTTTCAGGCGGTGACGCAAGGATATTATTGAATATTCTGGAAGCTTCGGTTATTCAGGAGTTGGAAAAAGATGAAATTAAAATCACCAAGGAAGTGATTGAAAATGTAATTCAGAGAAAAAATATTTTATATGATAAAGCCGGCGAAGAGCATTACAATATTATCTCGGCATTTATTAAATCTGTACGGGGTTCTGATCCCGATGCTGCAGTATACTGGATGGCAAGAATGCTGGAAGGGGGAGAGGATCCTTTATTCATTGCCCGTAGAATGGTGATTCTTGCTTCGGAAGATATAGGAAATGCATCACCTAACGCTCTTTTACTGGCGGAGTCGGCTTTTAGTGCGGTTCATAAGATAGGAATGCCGGAGGCCCGTATAATTCTTTCTCAATGCGCCACATATCTGGCATCTGCCCCCAAGAGTAATGCCGCTTACATGGCTATCGATAACGCTATCAGCGACGCGAAAAATTTTCCCCAATATCAGGTTCCGTTTAACCTTAGGAACGCTCCCACCAAATTAATGAAAGAGTTGGGTTACGGAAAGGAATACAAATACCCTCATGAATTCCAGAATAATTTTGTGGAATCTAATTATTTGCCCGAAGAATTAAAGAACAAACAGTATTACCTCCCGTCCGAAAATGGAAATGAAAAAGCCATTAAGGAAAGATTACAGACTCTTTGGAAAAACATCAAGAAGTATTAAGAACGGATAAACATTTTTCCCGGCAATTGTTTAACAAATCCCTTGAATTCAAGAGTAAGCAGGTTGATGAGGCAATCTGATGTAGTCATTGCTGCGGACGCGGCAATATCGTCGATTTGTTTTGGATCGTAACTCAATGTATTAAGAATTTTTTCTTCGAATAAATCCAATTCCTCAACAGGCACCGAGATGTTTTTCCCAAATTCCGGTTTTAGCTGAAGTTTCAGTTCCACGAGTATATCGTCTATTGAAGTCACTAATTTAGCTTCCCCTCTTTGAATTAATCTGTTAGGCCCTTCACTCTGGATTGTGTTAATATTTCCGGGCAGGGCAAAAATTTCACGGTTCTGATCGAGAGCATATGCGGCAGTCTGCATGGCTCCGCCGTTTATCTTTGTCTCAATTACAAGCGTCCCTAACGATATCCCAGATAAAATCCTGTTTCTTCGGGGAAAATTCTGCGCATCGGGTTTTGTTCCCAGCTCAAACTCGCTTATCACTACGCCATTTTCAGCTATCCGATCAAAGATTTTTTTATTTTCCGGAGGATAGATAACATCCAGTCCGCTCCCAATTACTGCAATAGTTCTCCCGTTGGTCTTTAGTGCGGCTTCATGCGCAATAGAATCAATACCTCTCGCCAAACCACTCACAATCGTAATGTTTTTCTCGGCAAGCTCGGAAGAAAATTTCTCCGCCATCGACTTACCATATAAAGATGGTTGCCTTGTGCCGACTATTGCAATACTATAATTGTCATTTTCGGAGAAATTTCCCTTTGTGTAAATTATCAGTGGCGGAAAGTAAATTTTTTTCAGCAGTTCGGGATATTTATCGTCCCAATAGGTTATAAGCCGGCCGTTGATTTTTTGAAGGGAATTAAGCTCTCGCTCTAAATCGTTTTTGATTTTTTGAAGATCTTTTTTAGCTAAGTGTATTTTTGAACCCAGTATATGGCTGATCCCTTCAGCCTTAATTATCTTTTCATAATTGGCGTTTACGATTGACTCCAGGTCGTGAAAACGGGATAGAAGAGAAAAGATTTTACTGGGACCAACTCCTTCAATGCCGAGAAGAAGTTTCAGATACGCTAATTTTTCAAACGTACATGCAGACAATTTTATATCGTAATATTATTATTCGGTTATTTCGATATTATCGACCACTGCAATAATCATCGTATTGACGGGGGCATTGCTGTGCCCGAGAATTTGCTGTACGGCGTCCCCTTCCTGAACGACAAGTACATTATCGCCAATACCGGCATCAACAAGATCCAGTGCTATCAGATCCTTATTGCCGATATAATTAAAATTATAATCTATCTCATGAACAATTGAGAGTTTATGTCCAACCAAAAATTTATTTTTTGGAGTAGATACCAGGTTACCTTTAATCTTTGCCAGGAACATTAAATTTCTGCTTAATTTTTGTGGGAATTTTGAAAAATAGCGTTAATGGTATCAGTATTAAATAAGCTATCAACAGAATTATCGGGGAAACCTCCATAGAGAGGGTACTATCCCAGGGTCCTATGGTCATTACATAATAACCTATAACTAATACTACTAAACTCAGTACTAAAAAAATGTAATTTTCCTTTCCCCAGTAATCTTTGAAAGGGGCTTTATCAATTTTTTTTTGTTCTTTAATATTCTTAACAATTTTTGACATTTATCCTCTGTAAAAGTAATTCAATGATGTATATAAATATAGGTTAAGTGATTCTTTCAGTCAAGGAATTTGATGTCATCAACGGCTTGCAATAGCCGGCATAAAATCGGTGATTTTGCTGTAAATAGGGTCATTTAATTCAATTCAATTTATAGGGTCGAAAACGAAAAAAAATTTTTCAAATTTTGCAATAAATATTTGCATAGAATAAAAAGATAAGTTACATTAGCAGCCCGTTTCGAAAGAAATGTAGTCAAAAGATTTTTATAAAATTATAAAAATAGTCTTGACAAAAGAAAAAAATAAGCATAAGTTTGAAATCTAATTTTAATCCAGTTCTTTGATAGAGTGAGTGACTAAAGAAATTCTTTAGTAGTTTAGCTTTGTTGATTCAAAATTTTTACAAACTCTACAACGGAGAGTTTGATCCTGGCTCAGGACGAACGCTGGCGGCGTGCCTAACACATGCAAGTCTACGAGAATGAGGTAGCAATATCTCTAGTAAAGTGGCGCAAGGGTGAGTAATATGTAAGTAATTTGCCCATGGGATCGGAATAACGTCGAGAAATCGGCGCTAATACTGAATAATGCAGCGGCATCACATGGTGATGTTGTTAAAGTTGCAGCAATGTAACGCCTATGGATAAGCTTGCAGCTGATTAGCTAGTTGGTAGTGTAACGGACTACCAAGGCAACGATCAGTAGCTGGTCTGAGAGGATGATCAGCCACACTGGAACTGAGACACGGTCCAGACTCCTACGGGAGGCAGCAGTGAGGAATATTGGGCAATGGACGAAAGTCTGACCCAGCAACGCCGCGTGGAGGATGAATGCCGTAAGGTTGTAAACTCCTTTTGAGAGGGACGAACAACCATATTTCGTAAGGGATATGGTCTGACTGTACCTTTAGAAGAAGCCCCGGCTAACTACGTGCCAGCAGCCGCGGTAATACGTAGGGGGCAAGCGTTGTCCGGATTTACTGGGTGTAAAGGGCGCGTAGGCGGATTTGTAAGTCAGAGGTGAAAGCCCGCAGCTTAACTGCGGAACTGCCTTTGATACTGCATATCTTGAATTCGGAAGAGAGAAGCGGAATTCCAGGTGTAGTAGTGAAATACGTAGATATCTGGAAGAACACCAGAGGCGAAGGCGGCTTCTTGGTCCGTAATTGACGCTGAGGCGCGAAAGCGTGGGGAGCAAACAGGATTAGATACCCTGGTAGTCCACGCTGTAAACGATGAATACTAGGTGTTGGATGCATTAGTATCCAGTGCCGCAGCTAACGCATTAAGTATTCCACCTGGGGAGTACGATCGCAAGGTTGAAACTCAAAGGAATTGACGGGGGCCCGCACAAGCAGTGGAGCATGTGGTTTAATTCGATGCAACGCGAAGAACCTTACCTAGGCTTGAAAGGCAAGTGACAGGGTGTGAAAGCACCTCTCCAGCAATGGCACTTGTACAGGTGCTGCATGGCTGTCGTCAGCTCGTGCCGTGAGGTGTTGGGTTAAGTCTCGCAACGAGCGCAACCCCTACCATTAGTTGCCATCAGGTTATGCTGGGCACTCTAATGGGACTGCCTACGCAAGTAGTGAGGAAGGTGGGGATGACGTCAAGTCAGCATGGCCCTTACGTCTAGGGCTACACACGTGCTACAATGGGTGCTACAATGGGTTGCCAAGCCGCAAGGTGGAGCCAATCCCTAAAAGGCATCCTCAGTTCGGATTGGAGTCTGCAACTCGACTCCATGAAGCTGGAATTGCTAGTAATCGCTGATCAGCACGCAGCGGTGAATACGTTCCCGGGCCTTGTACACACCGCCCGTCAAGCCATGGAAGCCGGGGGTACCCAAAGCCAGTGACCTAACCGCAAGGAAGGAGCTGTCTAAGGTAAAACCGGTGACTGGGGCTAAGTCGTAACAAGGTAGCCGTACCGGAAGGTGCGGCTGGATCACCTCCTTTCTAAAGAGAATCCAACATTAAACTACTATTGATTCTTAGTCGCTCGCTCTTATTTTTTTCCCTGAGCAGCCCTGGCTGCTGTGAGATAATCACGGGCCTGTAGCTCAGTTGGTTAGAGCGCACGCCTGATAAGCGTGAGGTCAGTAGTTCAACTCTACTCAGGCCCACTTAGGGTGCGTATAACTATTCACACACCCAGAAGAAATTCTGGGGCTATAGCTCAATTGGGAGAGCGCCGCCCTTGCAAGGCGGAGGTTAACGGTTCGATCCCGTTTAGCTCCACTCACTTCCGGCTCTGCCGGAATTGTTCTTTGAAAGATTGAAAGAGTAGAAATTATTGCAAAATAATTTCACTGAGTCTAGTAAAATATATAACATCTATCTTGTGATAGAAATTTTTTGGCTAAGTTATTAAGGGCATATGGTGGATGCCTTGGCACAAAGAGGCGATGAAGGACGCAGTTACCGGCGATACGCCGCGGTGAGGTGGAAGCAACCTAATACCCGCGGATTTCCGAATGGGGCAACCCTTCTCAAGTAATGTTGAGAAATTCTCATCTGAATACATAGGATGAGCAAAGCTAACCCAGAGAACTGAAACATCTAAGTACCTGGAGGAAGATAAAACAATAGTGATTTCCTTAGTAGTGGCGAGCGAAAGGGAAACAGCCAAAACCATTCAACATGTTAAAGGACGTAACCGTTGTGTTGTTGGTGTTGTGGGATGTATTCTGACTGAATTACGAATAAGTCGAGAAGTCAAAAACTATATTATTAATCGAATGTTCTGGAAAGTTCAACTGTAAAGGGTGATAGTCCCGTAGATGAAAATAATATAACTTCTTGGAATGCATTCCCTAGTAACACGGAATAAGTGGAAGTCTGTGTGAATCTAGGAGAACCATCTCCTAAGGCTAAATACTCCTTTGTGACCGATAGTGCATAAGTACCGTGAGGGAAAGGTGAAAAGTACTCCTAACAGGAGAGTGAAATAGTACCTGAAACCATATGCTTACAAGCAGTTGGAGTGATGCTTCGGCATTATGACAGCGTGCCTTCTGGATAATGAGCCTACGAGTTAGTCGTCCGTTGCGAGGTTAATTAGCTAAGCTAAGAAGCCGTAGCGAAAGCGAGTCTGAATAGGGCGATTTAGTAACGGGCGCTAGACGCGAAACCGGGTGATCTACCCTTGTCCAGGATGAAGTGAGGGTAAAACCTCATGGAGGTCCGAACTAGTGTGGGTTGAAAACCGCTTGGATGAGGTAAGGGTAGGAGCGAAAGACCAATCAAACTCGGAGATAGCTCGTATTCCTCGAAATAGCTTTAGGGCTAGCGTCGAGTAAAAGTGTAAAGGAGGTAGAGCACTAATTGGGCTAGGGCTGTCACAACGGTACCAAACCCAGATAAACTCCGAATTCCTTATACATGTTTCTCGGCAGTCAGGCAGTGGGGGATAAGCTTCATTGCCAAAAGGGAAACAACCCAGATCATCAACTAAGGCCCCAAAATAGTAGTTAACAGATAAAGGATGTTAAGTTGCTTAGACAACTAGGATGTTGGCTTAGAAGCAGCCATTCATTTAAAGAGTGCGTAATAGCTCACTAGTCAAGCGACTTAGCGTCGACAATACCCGGGACTTAAACTACTTGCCGAAGTTATGGGCTTCAATTTATTGGAGCGGTAGAGGAACATTCTATTCTGCATCGAAGGTGTGCTGCGAGGCATGCTGGAGCGAATAGAAAAGCAAATGTAGGCATTAGTAACGATAAATACGATGAAAAATCGTGTCGCCGAAAATCTAAGGTTTCCTGAGCAATGTTAGTCATCTCAGGGTTAGTCGAACCCTAAGCCGAGGCTGAAAGGCGTAGGTGATGGAAAACAGGTTAAAATTCCTGTACCTGGTATAAATTGTTCGACCGTAAGGAGGGACACAGTAGTGAAAGATCAGCCACCTGTTGGATTAGGTGGTCTAAGTATGTAGGTGGAGAGTGTAGGCAAATCCGCACTCTCTTAACACCGAGGTACGAACGGGAGGGCTTTGCCCACAAACTGAT
This sequence comes from Ignavibacteriae bacterium HGW-Ignavibacteriae-3, assembly GCA_002839795.1. GTDB lineage: Bacteria > Bacteroidota > Ignavibacteria > Ignavibacteriales > Melioribacteraceae > Fen-1258. The sequence continues at coordinate 12,947 of PGYS01000092.1, forward strand.
CCTAAGCAGACTGTCAAGAAAATCTTCGTACGGGAAATTTGTATCAGTCCGTACCGCAAACCGACACAGGTAGATGGGATGAATATTCTAAGGCGCTCGAGTGAGCCGTGGTTAAGGAACTCGGCAAATTAACCCCGTAAGTTAGCAAGAAGGGGTGCCTCAAGTAAGTGAAACTCCCGCGAGTCTAGCTGAAAGAGGCCGCAGATAAATGGCCCAAGCGACTGTTTAACAAAAACACATGTCTCTGCTAAGTCAATTAAGACGATGTATAGGGACTGACACCTGCCCGGTGCTGGAAGGTTAAGAGGAGTGGTTAGCGCAAGCGAAGCTATGAATCGAAGCCCCAGTAAACGGCGGCCGTAACTATAACGGTCCTAAGGTAGCGAAATTCCTTGTCGGGTAAGTTCCGACCTGCACGAATGGTGTAACGATTTGG
>PGYS01000093.1 GCA_002839795.1 Ignavibacteriae bacterium HGW-Ignavibacteriae-3
AGATCCGAATCATATCTTTACGAGGACCCCAACGATCCGCGCTACCTGCCAAACTTTTTCAGAAAAACTATCGGCAATACTACCTATTATGCCGGCGGGACAGAAAATGACAGAGTGAAGAGAGCTACAACAACTATAAGCGTCAAGGGTGATATCATTTCTCAAATGTTTGGTGTTCATGAAATCAGAGCGGGATTCGAATTCAGAAGGCACAATGTTAAGCGGGATGGCTTTACTCTTGATTTTTATAAGTATAAAGAAATTAACGGGATACCTTCCGTTACTCCATTGAGTGTTAATGATCTGTTATACGATCCTGCCCTGGTAATTCAGCGAGGCGGTATACAGAGCGTCTCGACTTATGATAAAAATCCGATTCAGGGTTCTGTTTACATTCTGGATAAAATGGAGCTCGCTAAAACTTTAATATTAAATATCGGTTTTAGATATGAGTTCTTTGACGCGGCTACTGATTATAACTATGATATGTCAAGAGACCTCACCGAAACTTTATCGGGATATATGAATAACTATCTTAAACCTGCCGAAGTTAAACATATGTTCTCTCCAAGATTTAGTGTTTCATACCCCATTACCGATAGGGGAGTAATAAGATTTTCTTACGGGCATTTTTATCAGATCGGTTCCCTGGCAAGCTTATATCAAAATGATCTGAGATGGGTGGCTAACATATCCACAATACCAACTTTTGGTAATCCGAATGTTAATCCCCAGAAATCCGTGCAGTATGAAATTGGTCTTCAGCAGCAATTGACCGATGATTTTAAATTTGACTTGACCGGATATTATAAGGATGTGCGCGATTATATTTTCACTCAGACAGTCTATACCGCAAAAGCGAGACAATACAATATTTTAACGAACCTTGCGTATTCAAACGTCAGAGGAATTACACTATCGTTTCTTAAAAGACGGTCGGCGGACGGAATATTTGCCGCTACATTAGACTATACTTTTCAGATCGCCGAAGGAAACAGAACCGAACCTCAAGTTGATCTTTTCTTCAGTGAAGCAGCCGGAAAACAAACTGAGACTTTTCTTGTCCCGCTAAGTTTTGACAGATCTCATTTAATTAACGGTACAATTACTTTTTCTCAGCCGGGTTCCTGGGCATTAGGCATTATCTATAATATTCAGGCCGGAACCCCTTATACAGTAGCTCTGCCGCCAAGTTTATCAACTATTACGTATGAACAAAACTCGGCCAACAAATCTATGCAATGGGAGATTGATTTAAAGTTTGAAAAATTCTTCTCAATCGGGTCTTCTGCGATTTCTGTTTTCGTTATGGTTAATAATTTGTTTGATACACAAAATGACAGATCGGTTTACGCGAGTTCCGGAAAAGCCTTATCCAATGTCGAGCAGGTATTGAATGCAAACCAGTTCAATGATCTGCGTAACAGAATTAACAGAGGTGATCAAGGCATGATCGACGCAAGCTATCTTGACCAGTATTATTCGAATCGCCCGGAGAGGGTTAATAGGCCCCGGGAATTGAGACTTGGATTCTCGCTACTCTTTAAATAAATACATATAGGATCTTAATGATGGCAAAGAAAAATATTTTGTTGCTGCTCTCCCTGTTCCTTTTATCAGGTTTATCCATTGCCCAGGACAAGGACAAAGTTGATGAATACTACTATAAAAATTTGAATCCCGAACAGGCGCTTAAAGTATTCGGTCCGATAAAAGGATCCAAACTAAACAAAGTGGCCGGTGATAAGAGAGAAATAAAAGATATTACTATCAAGGGAAATAAAATTACAACCATCCTTTATAATTACGGATCCGTCTGCGCTCCTAACGTTATAGCAAACGTTGAAGATTTAGTTTGGAACGGATTAGGATACGGGTTTGAATTTGGTTTGATCGCCGGAGCGGAAGTTATTGATGTTAACGGCAATATCCTTCACATAATCAGCGATTCATATGTAAGGTCAACAGAAGGTGATTACAGTCCGGATGCCTCATTAAAATGGGGATGGCTGCCGAGAACCGGTTACTCGGATAATACACAGGACAAGGTTGCATCTTTAAATTCTGAAGATAAAAATGGTGACGGAAAGCCCGACTCCTGGCCGGAAAACTGGTATTCGCCCGGTGCAGGAAAATATTTGTGGCCGGCTTTTCTTGGAGATATGGCAACGGCGCCTGACGAAGAAGTTTTTTATGCAATTGACGATTATACAAACTATGAATTTATAGACAGATACCAGCCATTTCCGAGCGATCTCAAAAAGGGCGGATTGGGTCTGGAGGCAACTGTAAGAATCCTTCAGTTCAACAATCCAATGGCTGAAGATATTATTTTTATGGTGTATCAGATTACAAATGCCTCGGAAAAAGATTTAGATAAAGTTTACATCGGAATGTTCGGCGATCCTCACGTAGGCGGTGCGTCTGATTACATCGATGACCGCGCATTTTTTATCCCTCCGAAAGGTCCTCTTGCAGATGCCTATGATCAACGTGCCAGAAGTATGGTCTATGCATGGGATGCGGATTTTAAAGGAATGGGCGGAAAGGTGCCGGGCTATTTCGGGTGGAAATTTTTGGAATCCCCGTCGTTCGATAATAACAAAATTGACGACGATGACGATGGAATAATCGACGAAAGTCCCTTTAATGATAAGGGAAGATTTATTGATGGCGTTGCCACTCCTTTGACTTTTGGTATTTACGATGTCGCAAAATATACAAAGGTCTACGGCGCACCTAAACCCAGGTGGTCGGGTGACGAAGACGGCGATTGGGATCCAGAAAAAAATGATGTCGGCATTGACGGTATCGGTCCCGATTCTCCAAACTATCCCGGTCCGGATTATGGCGAAGGCGACGGTGTACCTTCTCAGGCTTTTTACAGGGATCTAAATAATAACGGAATATTTGATAAAGAGGAAACCGGTACATTAAGTGATATACAGCTTCCCGGATATAAATGGGCAGGTTCAGAACCCAATTTCGGTTACAGGGATATTTCTGAATCTGATATGATAGGACTGACCGGGTTTACCGCTGCCAGATACGGCGCGCCTAATTTTCCTAAAGAAGATGAATTAATATGGCAGTGGATCAGCAAACCCGAAATTGATCCCGAACAGGCTTTATTAAAACAGGAAGGGGATAATATATTTTGCTTTTCAACAGGTCCTTTTTCCTTAAAAAAAGGCGAAACGCAAAGATTTTCCATGGCTATTATAATGGGCGAGAACAGAGATGATCTCATTCTTAATTCTATTACATCCGTCAGAATTCTCGAGGCCGATTACAGATTTGCACAACCCCCCGCCAAACCAATTGTTAAAGCTGTTGCTCAAGATGGAAAAGTGAAATTATTCTGGGATGCTAAATCTGAAGACTCAATCGATCCACTGACACAGATAAAGGATTTTGAAGGTTATAAAATCTACCGGAGCAGAGACTTTAATTTTTCAGATGTTTATACTATTACAGATGCCAACGGTGTTCCATTTCTTGGCCAGGCTTTATTAGATCCTAATACGGGCAAGAGAGCACAGTGGGATTTAATAAATAATTACTCAGGACTGGCGCAAAGAGAATACGACGGACGCGGAGTAAAATATTTCCTCGGCAGCAATACAGGCCTGCAGCATGAATACGTAGACTCCACTGTTCAAAACGGAATTACTTATTACTACGCGGTGGTAGCATATGATCGGGGTTCGCCTGATCTGCCGCCAACTGAAACTCAGTCTGTAATTCAGCGCGATCCGTTAACAGGTAGACTTATTTTTGACGTAAACACTGTTCAGGTGACACCTGGTCCCGCATCAAAAGGACTTGTATCCGCCGAAGTAGGTTTCGAAGGAACTCCGGCTTCGGTAAATTCGAATGCTACCGGGAAGATAGCCGTAAAGGTAATGGATGATTTAGCTGTCGTTGACAAATCCTATAAGATTCTCTTTACTGATGCAAATGTGTATAACGTTCTTGATTCTACGGGTGTCGAAACTACATTTAAATCTAAGGACACTGTTCTGGTAAATATGCCGAACAGAAATATTCAATCGGGAAGTATTTCTATCTATGATCCTTCCAACATTTTGGTCGATCCCTCAAAGTACATTGTAAATTATATTTCCGGACAAATTGCTGGTAAAAAACCGGGTGATCTTGCAGCAGGATCAATTTATAAAATCAAATATCGGTATTACCCGGTTTTTGGAAGCAAGCTTTTAAATTATGAAGACGCGAATCCTACTTTTGACGGCCTAAGAGTATTTGTTAAGAATGATGAATTAAACTTCGATGCCGAAAATTCGAAGTTTATTCGCAATGCCGATGTAACTGTAGTGGGAACTATTGTTTACCCGGCATTTATCGGCACTGCAAGTTTAAGGACAAAAATAAGCGCTGATTGGGAAATAAGATGGAATGATGTGGACACTTTAGCTGATGGAAGCTGGAAAAATGCCGAAACGGTTACGACTTTAACTGGTACTTTTTCAATGCCATTTAAAATATTTAACATAACCGCAAACGCGCCGGCGACATTCGTAATAGATGAATTGGTGCCCGGTAAAAAGAATAACCAGAGATGGGACTGGGGCGAAGGAATAGTGCTTCAACCCCAGGGCGCTACAAATGCAGCCACCAGCTACGAAGTTATATTGTCCTTGAATAAATCAGCTCCGGTACAAAAGCTCCCCAAAAAAGGAGATGTTTACCAGATTAAAACGAAAAAACCTTTTAAGAAAAATGATTTATTCGTTTTTGAAAGTAAGAAAGCAGAAATTAAAAATGAGGTAGCCAAGCAAAGTATAAATGATATTTATGTAGTGCCTAACCCGTACGTTGCCTACAGCATTTCAGAAAATCCCGGCAGGACATTTACTAATAGAGGTGAAAGGGAAATTCAATTTAGAAATTTACCTAAGCGGTGTACGATAAGAATTTATACGATAACAGGTGAGTTGGTTGACACAATTGAAAAAGATGATTTCTCAAGTATTGCAAGCTGGGATCTTTTAAGTTCGGAAGGTATGAGGGTTTCCTATGGCGTTTATATTTTCCATGTTGACATACCCGGTGTTGGAGAAAAAATCGGAAAATTTGCCGTCATTAAATAATTGTTACTGATTTTACGGGGCAGAGATAAATCTGCCCCATACATGATTGAAAAAGAATTCTACGGAGAAAACCGAGTATGAGAAAATTTTTCTTACTAATAACATTATCCATTTTCATTTTATTTAGTAATACTAATTTATACTCACAGATTTTTAGAGATATTACTAAAGTCGGTACAACTGCGGGTCAGTTTTTAAAGATCGGACCCGGCGCCCGGGCAATGGCTATGGGCGGCACTTATGTTGGAATCAGTGACGACATTTTTGCGGTCTATTATAATCCTGCGGGAATTGCGATCAGCAAAGGAAACGGGCAGGTGGCATTTAACCATACTCAATGGCTCGCGGATATTCAGTATGACTTTGCGGCTGCTTCAGTAAATGTTGAATCGCTCGGCTCTCTCTTTATTTCGGTCACCTCATTGCGCGTCCCCGAGGAAAAAGTAAGAACCTTTGAATTTCCTGAAGGCAATGGGCAGTACTGGGATGCCGGATCTGTTTCTTTTGGAGTCGGCTTTGCAAGAAGTCTTACTGACAGGTTCTCCATCGGGTTCAATGCCAAATATATTCAGGAATCCATATGGAGTACCTCTGCGACCGGCTTTGCACTTGACGTAGGCACCTATTATGTAACACCGTTCAATGATCTGGTTATTGGCGCCAGCGTTACAAATTTCGGGAGTAAAATGAAATTGGACGGAAGCAATATTCAAATAAATTATGATCCTGATAATGATCCGTTCACCGGCCCGAATAATGTCCCTTCAAAATTTGAAATGGGTCAGTATGATCTTCCCCTTACATTCAGAATCGGATTTTCTATGGATGTAATTAATACAAGATACATCAGAGTTAAAACAGCTTTTGACGCCACTCATCCGAATGATAACGTTGAGTACATTAATGCCGGAATTGAATTTGCCTATGACGAATTATTCTTTATAAGAGGAGGTTATAAATCTTTATTCTTGGCAGACAGCGAGCAGAGTTTTACTTTGGGAGTCGGATTAAATTATGAAATGAGCTCGGGATTATCTGTCAAGGTTAATTATGCCTATGGAGATTATGGCAGATTAAAGAATATCCAGTATCTGGATATTGGAATAGTTTTTTAGTTCCCTGTCTACTTTTTTCTGTAAAATTAGCATTATACGCGTTGTGCCATTATTTAAAAATATATTTTATAATATAAATGAATTCAAATGATTACTGCCTTTCTGCCGTTTAGCCGCCTTCAGTACAGTATTGAAACAATTAACGATCTCCTTCGTTCTCGTCTGATTTCAAAAATATATCTTTTATCAGGGGAAGAGAAAACCGAACCGATTGAGAATTGCGAAATTTTAAAAGTAAAAGATCTTACAAGTTCGGCTGCGATCGATCTGATCGTAAAAAAAAACCAATCTAAATATATTCTTCTGTTTACCCGGGATAACAACTATCAGTTAGGTCAGTTTTCCGTTGAACGGTTTTATAACGTGATGAATTCTACCGATGCCGGGCTGGTTTATTCAAATTATAACACTATCCAGGAGGGATCAGTAAGCCGGCTTCCTGTTAACGATTACCAGCCGGGCAGTCTTAGAGATGATTTTAATTTCGGCCCTCTGATAATGATAAACGCGGCTTATCTGAAGTCGTATAAAAATGAAAATGAATACAAACATGCGGGAATTTATAATTTACGGCTTCACCTCTCCCGCGTAAGTGAAATCATCCGGATACCGGAATATTTATATACTACTGTTGAAACTGATACAAGAAAAAGCGGTGTGAAGCAGTTTGATTACGTAAATCCTAAGAACAGAGATGTTCAAATCGAAATGGAAAATGCCGTTACGGATCATCTTAAGAAAATTAACGCCTATCTTTCTCCGGATTTTAAGGAAATTGACCCGGATTCGGGAGAGTTCGAATTTGAAGCTTCTGTGATTATGCCGGTTAAAAACAGGGCAAGTACAGTCGGCGATGCCATCAGCTCCGTCCTTTCGCAAAAAACATCTTTTAAATTCAATATGATAGTTGTAGATAATTATTCGGATGACGGAACCACAGATATAATAAAAAACCTGGCTGATAAAGATTCCCGTCTTATCCATATTATTCCCGAAAGAAAAGATCTCGGCATAGGCGGGTGCTGGAATGAAGCCGTTCATAATAAGTTGTGCGGCCGGTATTCCGTACAGCTCGACAGCGACGATGTCTATCCCGACGAAAATACCGTTCAGATAATTGTGGACACATTCAAAAAAGAAAAATGCGCAATGGTTATTGGTACTTACCGGATGACGAATTTTAAATTGGAGGAAATTCCTCCGGGTGTGATAGACCATAGAGAATGGACACCGGATAACGGAAGAAATAATGCGCTCAGGATCAACGGACTCGGTGCGCCCAGATCCTTCTATACGCCGATACTCCGCGAGTATAAAATCCCTAATGTGAGTTACGGCGAAGATTATGCGGTCGGACTTCTTATATCTAGAGATTATCAGATAGGCAGAATATATGAACCGATCTATCTTTGCAGAAGATGGGAGGGAAATTCAGACGCCGCACTTGATATAGAAAAGCAGAATTCCTATAACGAATATAAAGACAGACTGAGAACAATCGAAATACTTGCGCGTCAAAGGAAAAATGAAAATGACAACCGGGCTACCTGATGAAGAATTCCGTTCTGAAGATCAAGTTGATACCGGAAAATTTTCTCTGGTTGCTCAAGAGCTGTTTAATCATCAGATAAAAAACTGGAAGCTTGCTGCGGATGGATACCAAAGTCTATCAGCAGTTCACATAAAGAAATTCAAATTCGATAATTTTTCAATTGAGGCGCATTTTAATCCGGGCAGAATTATTTCATCTTCCGCAAAAGTGGATGCGAAATCTATCAGTGAACGTCCCTGTTTTTTATGCAAAGAAAATCTGCCCTACGATCAAAAAGCTGTAAAGATTAATGAAAACTATATTCTTCTTGTGAATCCCTACCCGATATTCAACACGCACTTTACAATACCATCTGTCAATCATGTTCCCCAGTTAATCTTATCTGAGATGGGGAATATGTTATCAATCTCTAAAATGCTGGGCAAGAATTATTCGGTTTTCTACAACGGTCCCGAATGCGGCGCGTCAGCACCGGATCATCTGCACATTCAGGCGGGCGATTTCGGATTCATGAAAATTGATACTGAACATGAATCGATGGCGCGCGCGTACGGTAAAACTGTCTATCAGGAAAATGATTTGAAAACCACGGCTGTTCAAGGCTGCTTAAGGAATTATTTCTCCGTTGAATCGGAGGATAAAACAAAGCTGACAGCTGAATTCCAAAAAATATTTTACGCATTGCAGAATGGAAAATCTCGTCTTGAACCGATGATGAACATAATTTGTAATTATAATTCACGCTGGCGGCTTTTAATTTTTCCGAGGAGCAATCATCGCCCCGGCTATTTTTATGAAGAAGGTGAAAATAATATTCTTGTAAGTCCGGCTGCTGTCGATTTGGGCGGCGTAATGATATTTCCGAGAGATAAGGATTTTTCGAAAATATCCGCTGAGTTAATAAAAGATATTTTTATGCAGGTCACTTTAAGCGGCGCCCGGTTCGGGGCTGTCGCCGACAAGCTCGGAAACAGATAAGATTTAAATATGCGCATGAATGCCAAAAAAAATGAACAATGGGAATCATTAAAAGACAATTTTGAAGGCGATATTCTCCTTGATGAATTGTCGAAGGTAATATACTCCACCGATGCTTCGGTATACAGAGAAAAGCCTTTGGCGGTTGTCCTTCCCAGAACAAAAAATGATATAAAGCAGATTATAAAATTTGCTTCTGAGAATCATGTATCAATTATTCCCAGAGCTGCAGGCACCTCATTGGCCGGACAGGTAGTGGGCAACGGTATAGTTGTGGATATATCGAAATACATGAATAAAATCCTTGAAATTAATGCTGAGGAAAAATGGGTCAGAATAGAACCGGGCGTTGTTCTTGATGAATTAAATATGGCTCTTAAAAAATACGGTTTATTCTTCGGACCGGAAACCGCGACGGGCAACAGATGTAATCTCGGGGGCATGTTCGGCAATAATTCATGCGGGGCTCACTCTATATTATACGGCTCCACGCGCGATCACATTATTGAGGCAAATGTAGTTTTAAGCGACGGCTCTGAATGCAACTTCAAACCTCTGAGTAAAGAATCCCTGATCCGGAAATGCAGCGGAACTTCGCTTGAAAATAACATCTACAAAAAATTGTATGAAATATTATCAGACGAAGAAAATCAAAAGGAAATAATTGCTGAATACCCGTCGCAGGAGATTAACAGAAGAAACAACGGCTATGCAATAGACCAGCTGCTAAAATGCAAGGCTTTTGGAATGAGTGATGCGGAATTTAATGTTTGTAAAATCCTGGCAGGCTCCGAAGGAACATTGGCGTTTACGGCAGAGTTAAAATTAAACCTTCTTCCTCTTCCTCCAAAAGTTGTTGGTGTTATTCCTGTTCATATGAATTCTTTGGAGGAATCGTTCAAAGCAAATCTGGTTGCGTTGAAATTTAAACCCGGCGCCGTCGAACTGATTGATGGAAAAATTCTTGAGTATGCAAAAGTCAATTTAGAGCAGAAAAAAAATCGTTTTTTCATAAAAGGCAATCCGGCAGCGCTGGTTGTCGTAGAATTTGCCCGGGATTCGGAAGCTGAAATAAAGCAGATTGCAAACGAAATGGAAGAAGCCTTTAAAAAAGAGGGGTACGGCTACCATTTTCCGTTGTTGTTGAATGATGATGTGGCCAAAGTTTGGTCGTTAAGAAAAGCCGGTTTAGGATTACTGGGAAATATTCCGGGCGATAAAAGAACGGAACAGTTTATAGAGGATACATGCGTCCGTCCCTCCGATTTGCCGGAATATATGTTCGAATTCAGGGAGATTCTCAAGAAGAATGGCCTGGATAGCGCCTACTATGCCCATTTGGGATCAGGAGAACTGCACCTTACTCCTATGATGAATTTAAAAGATTCATATGAAGTAAAGCTGTTTTACACTATCACGAAAGAGATTGCGCACCTTGTAAAAAAATATAAAGGGTCTCTAAGCGGTGAACACGGGGATGGCAGACTTCGGGGTGAATTCATTCCTATAATCATTGGCGAACATAATTATCAGCTCTGCAGGGAAATCAAAAAGGCATGGGACCCGCATAATATTTTTAATCCCGGGAAAATTGTTGATACAGCCGCAATGAATTCAAATTTAAGATATGAAATTGACAAAAAAGAAAAGGAAATCGTTACCGTTTATGATTTTTCCGGGACTAAAGGAATATTAAGAGCCGCTGAAAAATGCAACGGTTCGGCTGATTGCAGAAAAAGTGATCTGATCGGCGGCACTATGTGTCCCAGCTATAGGGCAACCAGAGATGAAAAGAATTCTACGAGAGCGCGCGCCAATACTCTCAGGGAATATCTCACAAGATCTCAGAAAGCCAATCCATTCGACCACGGGGAAATTTTTGAAGTTATGGATTTATGCTTGTCATGCAAAGCATGTAAGTCTGAATGTCCATCCGGGGTTGATATGGCAAAGTTAAAGAGCGAGTTCCTGCAACATTATTACGAATCAAACCGAATACCTATTCGTACAAGATTGATTGCCTATTTGCCTAAAATAAATTCTATGGTGTCGCCAATCTCCGGCATTGTAAATTTCTTCCTGAACTTTAAACTGACTAATTATTTAATCGGAATAGGTACGAAGCGCAGGCTGCCTTTATTATCCCGGGAAACTTTTACAAAGTGGTATAAAAATAATAAAGACCGGTACGCAAAAACAGATTATCCAAACGGTAGGGTATATCTTTTTGCCGATGAGTTTACGAATTATAATGAATCGGAGTTAGGGGTAAAAGCTTTTATCCTTCTGTCCAATTTGGGTTATGAAGTCATTGTCCCGGCGCACCTTGAAAGCGGAAGGACATTTATTACAAAAGGATTTTTAAAAAATGCCAGGAAAATCGCGAATGAAAATGTTAGGCTTCTTAAAAATCTGATCAAACCCGAAACGCCTTTGATCGGTATTGAAGTCTCAGCCATCCTTTCTTTCAGAGACGAATATATTGATCTGGTTGATATTAGTTTAAAAAGTGATGCCAAAAAGATCGCTGAATCTGTAATGACATTTGAGGAATTTTTTGCGTCGGAAATTTCTAAAGGTAAAATACCCGTTTCCATGTTTAAGGATGAAAATAGAAAAATTAAACTTCACGGGCACTGCCAGCAAAAAGCTGTTTCATCCACACAAGCAACAATTGAAGCATTGTCATTCCCTAAAAATTACACAGTTGAAGAGATCCCTTCCGGATGCTGCGGAATGGCGGGTGCCTTCGGCTATGAAAAAGAACATTACGATCTCTCAATGAAAGTCGGGGAATTGGTTCTTTTTCCGGCAGTCAGAAGTGAAAAATCCGATTCTATATTATGCGCTCCCGGTACAAGCTGCAGACATCAGATCCATGATGGCACGGGTAAAACCGCGTTTCATCCGATAGAAGTAATTTTTGATGCTCTAATTAAATAATGGCCGATATGATAATTGAAAGAACTGATAATTCTGAAAATGCTTTTTTAATGGACTCCGCCCCGGGCGCTAAAACTTTAATAAATGGAAAGGAATGTTTCTATTTCGGCGGTACAAGTTATTATGAACTTCATAAAAATGAAGAAGTGATCAGATCGGCAGCCGAGGCATTAAAAAAATACGGGATCGACAGTTCTTCATCGCGGAACAGTTACGGTACTACCCGGCTGCTACTTGATGTGGAAAAGGAGGCAGCGGAATTTTTTAATTGTGAGGATTCTGTCTATCTGCCTTCCGGATTTTTAACTGACCTTGCTGCAGTGCAGTCAATAGTAAACCAAAATGAAATTGAAGCTCTTTTTATTGATGAAGATTCTCACTACAGCAACGATTATGCAGCAAGAATAAGCGGAAAACCGGTATACAGATTCGCTCATATGGATGTCGCAGATCTGGAAGAAAAAATTTCGAAAAACATTCTACCCGGACAGAAAATGCTCGTATTAACGGATGGAATTTTTCCGGTATTCGGCGAGATTGCCCCCGTTGATAAATATTCTCATTTAATCGAAAAATACGGCGGATTCTTATGGGTTGATGATGCCCATGCGCTCGGAGTTCTTGGAGATAATGGGAGAGGTACTCATGAACATTATAAAATCTCTAATGCCGGATATTATTTTGGCGGTACGCTTTCAAAGGCCTTCGGAGGTTTCGGTGGCATAATCCCCGGCAATAAAAAATTTATAGATGATATTAAAGCTAATCATATACATAATGGATCTACCCCGCCGCCCTCGCCTGCTGCGGCGGCAAGTTTAACAGGATTAAAACTCGTCAAATCTAATCCCGGCATGAGATCGAAATTGAGGGACAATGCGAAAAGATTAAAAACCGGCTTGACAAATATAGGCGTTAAGGTGGAACAATCTGATGTGCCTATCGCCGCATGGACTATGAATAATAAAATGGTGATGCAAAAACTTCAGAATAAACTGATGGAAAAAAATATTGTAATACAGTTTATACAGTATGTCGGCGCAGGGGAGAAAGGCGCGTTAAGAATAGTGGTATTTTCTTCACATACTAATGATCAGATTGATTACCTGGTGGATGAACTGAAAAAAATCATATAGTGACGCTCGCGAAGAACGGAATTTCTAAAAAATAAAATAATTGATATGAATACTTCACTTGACAGAAATGCTTTACTTGATTATGCCGTAAAATATGGGACGCCTTTATATGTATATGACGGTGATATGATTATTAAACGCTGCCGGGAACTCTATAATTTTATAAAGTGGCCCAAACTGAAAATATTATACGCGATGAAAGCCAATTACAATGTGGGTATCCTAAAACTATTAAAAAAAAATAATGCATATCTGGATACTGTAAGTCCCGCGGAAGTTCATCTCGGTCTTAAATTGGGATACAGAAAGGAAAATATATTATATACCGCAAATAATAT
>PGYS01000094.1 GCA_002839795.1 Ignavibacteriae bacterium HGW-Ignavibacteriae-3
GGGCTTCGCGTGCAATGCTTCTAAGGGATAATAATTTTCTCGATTCCGGTTCTTTGAGGAACGGCAGAAGGTCCTTAGCGTAGATTATACCGACAATTTTATCGAGACTATTTTCGTAAAGCGGGATTCGGCTGTGACCGGAGGAATTAATAATATTCATCAATTCATCAAAGCTTTCATCCACCGATACGGAAATCATATCAACGCGAGGCGTCATGATTTCGCGTGCTGTAACGGTTTTAAAGGAAACAATTCCGTGAATTAACTCATGTTCTCCCTCTTCAATCGTTCCCTTTTCAATACTTAAATTCGCAAGTTCAGTAATCTCTTCAGCATGCAGAACGGATTTTGATTTATCGAAGCTTATACGCGATGTAAAAATTTTCAAAAGATCCGTTAGAATTTTTGAAACTGGATAAAACAAGATGCTGAACCAGTACAGGGGTATAGCGAATATACGGGTGGACTGAAAAGGATATTTCTGTGCCCAGAGTTTGGGGGAAGTTTCGCAAAGGAGGAGAATAATAACTGTAAGTAATGCAATCTGAACCAGAATGGCAATCTCTTGAGGTATATCTAAAGTATGAGCAATTTGCAGCGCGATGACAACAGAAATTATAGATGCGCCCACATTTACAATAGTATTACCAAGCAAAATTGTCACTAACAGTCGCTTCGGATTATCCAGAAGCAGCTGAAGATATCCCCCGACAACTCTATTTTCTTTTTTAAACTCGCGAAGCTTTTTTTTATCGAATGAAAACAGGGCGACTTCCGACCCTGAAAAAAAAGCAGATAATAAAAAGCAAATTAATAAAAGCACAAATTTTGGGTATAAACTGTATTCCAACTATTAGTTCATCCTATCTTGTTCAACAATAACATTAAAACGGCAGGTCATCATCTGTGCCGGCTCCGGACGAATCTGAATCTGTAGTTGGGAATCCGCCTGTTTTTCCGTTCTGATTGGACTCATCCTCATTACCGCCGCTATCTCTTCCTTCGAGAGGGATCAGTTTCTCGGAGACAATTTCTGTAAAATATTTTTTCACCCCGTCCTTGTCTGTGTAATCTCGATAGGATATTCTCCCTTCAATATAAAATTTGGCTCCCTTAACAAGTTTACCTTTCATGAAATCACTTAAATTCCATGATATTACCTTATGCCAGGTTGTTTCATTCACCCAATTTCCGTCCTTTCCCTTATAGCTGTTTTGCGTTGCAACAGAGAAAGATGTTACGGACATATTAGTTGTGGTGAAGCGAGTCTCAGCATTTTGTCCAAGATTTCCAATCAGCATCACTTTGTTTAATGAAAAAGCCAATTTAACCACCTTTGTTTGTTTGAATTGTTTTCTATTATAAATTTATCATTATTAAGTGAAATTACAAATACCGACCGGGGGTGAGGACAGTCTGATCTGGAGGAATACTTACTCAATAGTTACGATAAATGCGTCTTTAAATGCAGAATTCTGCCTGATACTGTTTTTCACCTTTTCAGCCTCCTCCCTAGTCTCAAAAGGCTTCAATCTTATTATGTATCTTTTATCGGACTCCCGTACTGATATATTTAAGAGATATGGAATATCTTTCTGATTTTCCCTAACGAAGAGCTGTGCTCTATCCAAACTTGTAAAAACACCAACCTGGATATGGTATTTCGCCGATGATGGAATTACTGGTACCTGTGCGTCAGTCTTAGCGGGTTCTGCGGTAATTTCTATCTGTTTGGCTGCATCGGTCTTCACACTATCCTGTTTTTTCACATCATCGAATACATAAACATCAGGTTCTTTCTTCTGGGACTGTTGAATCGACTCTTGCGAAGAGGAACATGCAAACAGAAATAAGCAAACAAGAGATGAGAATAAATAATTAAGCAGATTCATATTTCACCCAAATTAATATAGCTGAATGCGACTAAGTACTGTTTAAAGATAATAATTAAACAATTCATTAGAAATATGCCCCGGAATAAATGAGTCAAATACTCATAAAAAAACCCGCTCACTCATGGTTGCGTGAACGGGTTCAATTTTGATCAAACAATTACCAATTAAAAATTAAATCCGAAATTTAATCCGAAAAGATTTGTTGAATTGGTGTAAGTTCCATTGAAATACTGGCCTGTAGGCAGACGTACCGCCGAATCAGTAACGATTTTATCGAAAGATATGTACTGATAAGCTGCATCTACGCGGATAGTTTTTGTAATCTGGTAGCCGACACCGAAAGTAAATTCGCTGCGATCAGCACCTGGTAAAGAAGGATCCATATATTTTGAAGGACTTGGACTGCCGTCACGGACAAATCCGGCTCTAAATGCCCAATCATTCATTGTATATTCGCCGCCAAATCTGAAGGTGACCGTATTTCCCCAACTTTTAATAGACTTCAAATCTGCCCATGCAGCTGTATTTTTTTCAAAATCGGCAGCAAGTTCTTGATAGCTTGACCAGCCTACATACTGAAGATCAAAATTCAAAGTCAGATTGTCAGAAGCATTCCAGGAAGCGCCAAACCTTAAATCCCAAGGCATAGTCAATTTTGCAACGCCGGGGCCTGCAGGAAACAGATCAGAGTGTCCTACCGGGAAACCGGTTGGTTTTGCATTAAGTCCGGAGAATACTAAATCTCCATTAAATGTAATTTCAGCTGAATGTCTGTAAGCGGCGCCGAGAGAAAGAGTATTAGTTGGTTTTAAAAGAAATCCGACATTCCATGTATAAGCAGCTTTTCCATTTCCTTCGAGATTAACACCGACATTAGCTGCACCGGGAAGGTTTACGCCTGGTGCCAGAGGAATTGTCGGAATATCTATCACCTGATAGAATTGTACATTGGAAATAATATAATTAAATCCGGCAGCTATGGAGAGGCTTTCTGTTACTTTGTAAGCGACTGTCGGATTGATATAAAAAGTTCTCAGTTCTGTTTTTACTGCGAGAGATTTACCAACCCAGGTTGAAGGCCATTCCGAACCAAGGCCATATGGATTAAAAACGCCTATTCCGAAGGATAATCCGTTATCCATACTGTGAGATGCGTAGAAGTTAATAGGTGTGAAGGTTCTCGCAACTGTTTCTGTAGTAGCGGCAACAGGAGTTGTAGGTGTAACAGTAGCCGGAGTTGGGCCCGTGAATTTAACTTTAGGCATGATGAATGTGGAGCCAAATAAAATATTGGTTCCTTTTAAATTTGTTAAACCTGCAGGATTAAAATATATTGCTGATGCATCGGTAGCCATACCAACAAATGCATGGCCCATACCCATAGCTCTGGCGTTCTGGGTTCCGGTTTGAAAACCGCCGGCATAAGTACTGCCCACCATTAGAATACAGATAAATGATAATGTAAGTATTTTCTTCACACAACCTCCTATGGTTTGTTAAATTCAGCGGAAAATATAAGTAATTGTATTTGAAAAGCAAATAAGATTTCTTATTCGATTGTCATAATTATTGAATCCTTTTCAACGGACTGCCCCTCGCTGAAGAAAATTGATTTGACAATACCGCTGGCCGGCGAGCGCAATTCATTCTCCATCTTCATTGCCTCCAGAATCAGGATAGATTCCCCTATCTTGATCTCGTCCCCCACTTTAACTTTAAGTTTTAATAGAAGTCCGGGCATAGGGGCCTTAACATCAGAATGGTGAAATAATCTGCTTTTGTTCTTCTGCAGTTCATTTGCGGTTTCCTGAAGTTTTGTTCTAACGGTAGTATCGAAGTAACAAGCATCTATAGTGATCCCAAATTTATCCGCCCCAAGTTTATTGGATGAAATTTCGTAGACGCTATCCCCAATACGGATTACGTATGCATTTTTAGTAATCTCCGTAAGTTCGGTTCTAATGTATCTATCACCGATTAGAACCTTTCCTTCTTCCGAAATGCTCAACTCAAACTTCCGGTTATTTATTGTCACAATAAATTCAGTCATACAATTGTGCCCGCCATCCATTATTCTCTTCAATGCAATTTTTAGAAAGATTGATATGCATCTCTTTCTGTTTCAAGAGCGCACCAAGAATGGCCGCGATCTCTTCATAATTCTCGGATAATTTTTCTTTCCATATATCCGGAACAAGCGGCAGGAATTCATTATCCAGAAAATTAATGTCGAATGTCCCGTCGAGAAACGCTTTTTGTTTCAAGATCCAGTTGAACACGGGGATATTCGTAATAACTCCGCTGATCTGATATTCTCCCAAAGCCCGTTTCATTCTTGCCAGAGCCTCTTCCCTGTCAATTCCCCAGGCAATTACTTTAGAGAGCATAGGATCGTAAAAAATCGGCACCTCACTCTGAACGTCAATACCTCTGTCTATTCTAATTCCGGGACCCGATGTCAGTCTGTGATGAATTATCTTACCGATTGACGGAGCAAAATTGTTATCCACATCCTCGGCGTAAATTCTGCATTCAACTGCATGCCCGTGAATGCGAAGCTCATCCTGCCGGATGGCTAATTTTTCCCCTGATGCAATTTTGATCTGTTGTTTTACCAGATCAATTCCGGAAATCATTTCGGTGACCGGGTGTTCCACCTGAAGACGGGTGTTCATTTCAAGAAAATAGAACTCCTTATTTTTATCCATAAGAAATTCTATTGTTCCCGCATTATAGTATCCGCATGCCTGCGCTGCTTTGATTGCCGCTTTGGTTATTTTTTCTCTTGTTTCATTATCAACAGCAATGGAAGGGGCTTCCTCAATAACCTTTTGATGTCTTCTCTGAACGGAACATTCGCGTTCAAACAAATGGATATAATTCCCAAATTTATCGGCCAGAATCTGGACTTCAATATGCTTCGGATGCTCAATAAATTTTTCGATATAAACATCATCGTTACCAAAAGCTTTCAGAGATTCATTTTTGGCCCGGTTAAAAGATTCTTCAAACTCTTCATCACGGTCAATCTTCCGCATGCCTTTCCCGCCACCGCCAGCCGCAGCTTTCAGCATAACCGGATAACCGATCTCGGCTGCAACTTTCTTCCCGTCTTCTATGCTTGTAATCGGTTCCGTTGTTCCGGGAACAATAGGAACGTTGTTCAGCTTCATTAATCTTCTGGCTGAGGTTTTCTCTCCCATCATTTCTACAGACTTAGAGGATGGTCCGATGAATATTATTCCGGATTTTTCAACGAGCCGGATAAACTCCGGATTTTCAGAAAGGAATCCATATCCCGGATGAATTGCGTCGGCTTTTATCTCTTTTGCAAGATTTATAATTTTTTCTTTATGAAGATATGATTCGCTCGCGGGTGACGGACCGATAAGATAAGATTCATCCGCCCTTCGCACGTGCAATGCGTTTTTGTCAGCTTCCGAATAAATGGCCACGGAGACGATACCCATCTCACGGCAGGCTTTCATTATGCGGTGGGCAATCTCCCCCCGGTTAGCTATTAATATTTTTTTTATCATATTTTTATTTTAATTCGACAACGGTAATACCATCGCCGCCAAACTCTATGTTGGCAAAATAGTAATTTTTTACCGAACTATTATTTCTTAATAGACCCTGAACAAGTTGCTTCAGCGCTCCCGTTCCTTTACCGTGTAAAATCTCTACCCGATCTGCGCCGGACATATAGGCGCTATCCAAAAATTTTATTATCTCGAATTCGGCCTCATCGGCACGTTTGCCTCTGAGATCAAGCCGATAACTAAGATCATTCTGATCCAGTTCAAACGATTTATATTTAGTCGTATCAGTTTCTGATTTTTTTGAGGGGAGCAGGTCGGAATATTTTGTTTTCATTTTAATTGAGCCGACACTCAAAAGCGCTTTATTTTTCGCGATATCAAATTCTTCAATAATCCCGACCGAATCGGTATCTTTGATTTTTACATAATCGCCAATTTGCAGTAGAACTTTTTCCGCCGGAACAGAACTATCTTTTTTGAATAGATTCTTGCTTTCCCTTTTTATTTCTTCAATCTTCTTTTTCTCTTCTTTCACAACATGCTTATCTGCCTGGGATTCTCTGATATTTTTAACGGCACTTTCAATCTGCTTGTTCACATCCCTAAGATACAATTCCGCTTTCTCTTTTGCGCTTGATAAAATTTCCTTTTTCTGTTCTTCAAGCCGGGAGATTTTATCATGGTATAGATTGGCCAAACCTTTAAGACGTGTATTTTCCCTCTCCATATTGTTTAATTGTTCTTTCAGGTGTCTGGATTTTTTTTCAAGCGAAACCAGAAAATCTTCGATCTTGGTTTTGTCCGTATCAAGATACTGTTTGGCAAGAGCAATAAATTTTTCATCGAAGCCAATTCTGTTGGCAACCTCGAAAGCGTAGCTTGAACCGGGAGTCCCTTGATTAAATTTATAAGTTGGCCTGAGATGATCCGTATCAAACTCCATAGATGCGTTTTGAAATTTTTCGAGCTGATTTGCAACAAGTTTAAGGCTCCCGTGGTGAGTAGTGGCAAGTACCTTGGCGCCTTTATCCCTGAGAGTTATAAGCATTCCAGCAGCAATGGCCGCTCCTTCAGCCGGATCTGTACCGGTTCCAATCTCATCCAGAACTATTAGCGTCTCCTCATCTGCTTCTTCAATAATCTGTCTGATATTAGTCAAGTGAGAACTGAATGTACTCAAATCATCCTCAATAGACTGTTCATCGCCAATATCAACCAGAACTTTACGAAAGAGATTCAGATTCGAATCAGGGCTGGCAGGAATCGGAATTCCCGCAAGGGCCAGGCACACAAGCAAACCTGTGGTTTTTAATGTGACCGTCTTTCCGCCGGCATTAGGTCCTGTTATTAGTACAATATTGGCGGTATCGAGTTTTAAATCCATGGGGACAGTATTGGAGCGTCCTATTCTTTTAATCAGCAAAGGATGGCGTGCGTCCAGAAGTTTAAATGGTTTGGATTGGTCGAATTCCGGATGAGCCCCGATAATTTCAATCGAATATTTTGCACGTGCGAATATTGAATCGACTATAGCAATTGCCGAGAGCGAACTTTTTAATTCCGAATAAACCTGTCCGATCCGTTCGGTAAGTCCTTTAAGAATTTTTTCGATCTCACGTTTCTCTGCGAAACCCAGAGAAAGTATTTCGTTGTTCAGCTCGAGAGTTTCTTCGGGTTCTATATAAACCGTTTGGCCGGTAGACGATTCGGAATGTACGAAACCCCGGACATGTCGTTTATGTTCTGCTTTAACGGGAAGGACAATTCTTCCGTCTCGCTGTGTTATATATTCTTCCTGGACAAGATAGGAATCGCTTAATTTTTTCAGAAGTTTTTGAACTTGTTTTCTTAGCAGAGCCTCTTTTTCGCGAATATCGGTTCTGATTTCCCTCAGTTTCGCGCTGGCATCATCCCTTATCTCACCGTTCTCACCGAAGACTTTACCGATAAAATGTTCAAATACTTTATCAACAAACAACATTTCGGTAAGTTCATTCATTGAGTTTGATTTTCCGTCTTTCGGCTTTAAAAACTGGTAAAGTTTTCTTGAAGTTTCAGCGAGTCTGAGAATATCTATAATTTGCTTGGATTGCAGAATTGTACCTTCAATGCGGCTTCGAGAAAGGGTTTCATTAAGATCAGGGATATAATCTATCGGCGGAAAATTATTTTTAATTATTATTTCTTTTGCTTCATTGACCTGTCTTCCGTTTTTATTAATCAATTCCAGACCGGTCAGCGGAAGCAAATTCGTAACTGTGTTTTTACCATTTTCTGTAATGCAGTATTTAACAATTTGAGCAATTACTTTATGGTATTCTAATTTTTCAAGGACGTCTTTTGTGATCATTATTTTATTTTTGATGAATCGATCAAGGAATTCGGGTCGGCATCTTTTTTCTCAATATACTTGATAAGATAATCTGACGCGTTTGCGTTCTGCCCGATAATAAGATCTATTGATTTAGGGATCAGGTCGAGAACGAAATTGTAACTGAGAGAATCTTTTCTCTGATTAGTGTTTGGAAAACTAAAAATGTTAAGGAATAAAAAAAGAGCACTAAGAAAAAATGTAATCTGAACAACTCCGATAATCCCGCCGAGAAACTGATTTAAAAACCTATTTACTTTATCAAAAGGGTGAACAATACGCTTCAACAAAGATGCGATCAGAATTATTGTTAAAAATATTATTACTCCTGCTATAACTCCGGATAAATACTCATCATTATTGAAAAAAGGAGTTATCAGTTTCCCGATCTCTGACGAGAACTTAAATGCCAGTATGGCGCCCAGGATCAGACCGATCAGACCAATTATTTTTCTAACTAGACCGTCCTTAAAGCCAAGCAGGAATCCGATTATCACAACAATCAGAATAATATAATCCAGATAATTCAATTGGAGCCCAGAATTTTTTCAACAATTTCCTTAACAACTTTCCCGTCTGCTTTGCCTTTAAGAGCTTTTGCCGCCGCAGGCATAAGTTTAGGGAAATCCTCTTTCGATTTTGCTCCAAGCTCCGCCGCTAATTTTTTAATCTCCAGTTCGATTTCATCAACCGTCAGCTGTTTGGGAAGATATTCCTCAATTATTTTTAATTCGGCTTCCTCTTTATCGGCAAGCTCCGGTCTGCCTCCATTTCTGAACTGCTCTATGGATTCCTTTCTTTTCTTCGCCGCTGTTGTAAGCATTTTTATTTCTTCTTCGGGATTAAATTCCTTGCCGGTTCCGCTCTTCTCAAATTCCAGGATCAATGCCCTTATGGACCGAATTGTTTCAAGCCGGAGTTTATCTCCCGATCTCATAGCATCTTTTAAATCCTGATTAATCTTTTCAGCCAGACTCATTATTACTCCTTAATTAAAACTATATTTTCGCTGTGACAAAATAACTAAATAGATTCATAATTTTTTACTAAAGATCCGCAGGCAAAGGAATGATTCGGCCCGTGGCAGTTTCATCCCCGAACAGGGTTTGAACAACTCTGCAGATTTCACCAGGACTGATAAGTCTGGATAAATCCTTCATCCATTCACGGTTTGATGGCGTATCAATCGCGAAAGGGGCTACAGCATTGGCTCTTAGCCCAATCTCCTTTCCTTCAAGCGCTAATGATTCAACCAAAAAATTAAGCGCATTCTTGGAAATATTATATGCCGCTTTACCCGCTTCGGGTTCAAAACCTGAGGATGCGCTTGTAAAACAGATTGATCCGCCTTTGGTGCCATCTATTAATGCAGAGAAATGTTTGGCTATAAGGAAAGATGTGTAAAAATTAGTACCGATCATTTTTTGTAAATCGGTGTACTCGGTCTCTGCAATACTCTTTCCTCCAAAGAATGCACCTATTGTACTGAAGAGAAAATAATTCAGATCGGACTGCTTTTTCACTTTCGCGAACGCCTCAGCGACATTTTCCTCCACGGTTAAGTTTTCGGTAATGATTAAATCATAATTCTTTTTTCCGATTTCTGTTCCAATTTTGTTCCGGCTAAAAATATAGTAATGATCATAGTTCTGAGTAAGGAAATAGTTAAGTGCCGCAGTTCCTAAATCACCTGACGAGCCGAACAGCAATAATATTTTTCCGGACTTCATTTTTTTCCTTTCGAAATAAATTTAGCGCCTACTGGAAAATGATCGCTGTATCCCCCGACATACTTATTCCCCTCGTAGGTCGGAATAGCCCCGCCTTTCCTTTTGCCCGATTCATAAACCATAAATGGCGGATTGATAACACTAAACGATCCGCATTCGTAATCTGATTTTTTACCGTCAAGAAATGATGATGAAATAATTATCTGGTCTATCATATCAAATTTTCCATCATAGAGATACGATCCTTCCTTATTCACAAATTTCGGGTAAGCAAGGTTAAGAAACAGGTTTTCAGGCTTTTTACCGCAATCGAAATTTTTCGCTCCTAAAATCTTTTCAATCGATTCATCATCGGGCGCATCGTTAAAATCGCCAAGAATAATTACGTTACTGTTAGGCGAGGTCTTGTAAAGATTATCCAAATTCTTTTTCAAAACATTTGCCGCGGTAATACGGTTCACATTCGATTTTTCCTGACCACCCCTTCTGGAAGGCCAGTGATTAACATAAACATGTATTTTTTCTTTGCTCTTTTTATTTATCAGTACTGTATAGAGGATGTCACGTGTAGGATTACCGTTGGGCAGCTCGACACGAATTGTCTCTACCTTTTCGATTGTAAAAATATTCCTGTCATACATTAAACCTACATCAATTCCCCTTAAATCCGGCGAATCCCTGTGGACGGCAATATAATCCCTATCTCTCATTTTATAAATAAGTTTCTTCATAACATCTATATTCTCAACTTCCTCCAAAGCAAGGATATCGGGTCCGCACCCATTATTCATAAAATTGATTACTTTTACCATGTTATCCGCTTTCCATTCATAGCGGTCTTCAGTCCATCTTTTTGAGGATTCGGGAAGAAATTCCTCATCGTCAATTAGCGTGTCATTAACCGCATCATAAAAATTTTCCACATTCCATGTTGCAACATAGAAAGAATCTCTTTTAACGTTTTGACCGGAAACCGTTATGGAAGCAATAAGCGACAGGAAAAGAACAATTCTAAGTGAAAAATACATATGTGAGTCCTCTGACTTTGTGGTTGTTATACGAATCTATTTATATTCTCTATTGAAAATATACTTAAAATAAAAGAATGAGATAAGATGGGACGGTCACAAAAATCACCGGATAATTCACCCTCATATAAAGGGAAATTTGTAATAATAGACGCCATGGCGCTGGCATACAAGGCCTATTACGCTTTTATATCAAGACCATTAACAACGTCTTCGGGTGAACCTGTCTCTGCCGTGTTTGGATTTCTAAATCAGTTATTTAAAATAATTGAGGATACCAAGCCAGACTATCTGGCAGTCGGCTTCGATTCCAAAGAAAAAACATTCAGGCACGAGCGCTATGAAAATTATAAATCCTCCAGACAGGCAATGCCGGAAGACATGATACCGCAAATACAGAGAATAAAAGAGGTAATAGAGGCATTCAATATTCCAATTTATATTCTGCCCGGTTTCGAAGCAGATGATTTAATTGGAACAGCTGTAAAAGAAGCGGAGCAGCAGGGATTTGATTGTTACGCCATCACACCGGATAAAGATTATATTCAGCTTATCTCGCCGAATATCAGAATTGTGAAACCGGGTAAATCTACCGACGAGATCGTTATTTTTGACGAAGAAAAAGTTCTTGAGGAGATGGGATTCGAGCCGATTCAGATGATCGATTTTCTTGCTTTGGTGGGTGATTCCAGTGATGATATTCCCGGCGTAGCCGGAATAGGGCCTAAAACTGCTTTACCTCTTATACAAAAATTTAAGACTCTTGAAAATATTTATAAAAATCTTGATCAGATTGAAAAGGCCGGAATCGTAAATAAACTCACCGAGAATAAAGAAAACGCATTCCTCTCAAAGGAACTGGCAACAATTAAAACAGATACTCCTTTCCATATGAATTTTGATGAGGCAAAATTTCATAACCCCGATCTCGATAAACTCTTTAAGCTTTTTGCCGATCTTGAATTCAAATCATTCTCCAATAAATTAAAGAAGCTATTTGTCGATGGGGATATTGATAAACCTGTTAAGACCATTGAGGAAAGGAAAGAGAAAATTGGTGTGAGCGAAGCAGCAGTTGATGAGATCGGTAAATTTGAAAAAGGAAAAGTCAAGTATAAACTCATAAAATCATTTAAAGAAGCAAAGGAACTGGCCCAAAAACTTTCCGAGTCCGATCTTTTTGTATTCGATACTGAAACAGACGGATTGGATACCTTGAATGTAAAGCTTGCAGGATGCGCGTTTGCCATGAAACCGAAAGAGTCCTATTTCGTTGCTACAAATCCCGAACGGCAATCCACATCCCTTTTCGCCGCCGACCTAAGCGACCGTCTTCCCGTAGATGATTTTGTAAAATTATTCAAGCCTTTATTTGAGAATAAAAACATCAGGAAAATCTGCCAGAATGCCAAATACGATTTTGGGGTTATGCGTCATTACGGAATCGAAGTCAAAAACCTTTTCTTTGATACAATGCTTGCAAGTTATGTCCTTGATCCGGATGAAAAACATGGAATGGATGAGCTCTCTAAAAATTATCTTGGCTATAGTCCCATAGCTTTGGCCGATTTGATAGGGTCGAAAAAAAATCCGGAGAAAATATTCGAAATAGATCCTGAGCGGCTATCAGATTATTCATGTGAAGACGCTGACATAACATTCCGGTTGTACGAGCATTTGAGCAAGTTGTTGAAGAAAGAATCATTGGAAAAGATAGCTTATGAAATAGAGTTTCCTCTTGCCCCTGTTCTTGAAGATATGGAACGGACAGGAATTAGAATTGATACCAAAAGTTTGAACGAATTCAGCTATGATCTGCAAAAACTTCTTGAAAAGTATTCTGCGGAAATCATTGAGCATGCAGGCGAGAATTTTAATATAAATTCCACCCAGCAGCTTCAAAAAATACTTTATGAAAAATTGAAACTGACTCCTACGACCAAAACTAAAACAGGTTATTCTACCGATGCCAAAACTTTGGAATCGTTAAAAGGAGAACACCCGATTATAGACATTATTTCAGATTACCGTCAGGTCTCAAAACTGAAATCGACATATGCCGATTCCCTCCCCCTGCTGATTCATCCAAGTACCGGCAGAATTCATACTTCATATAATCAGGCTGCGGTCTCAACAGGAAGACTTTCCAGTATTGATCCTAATCTTCAAAATATTCCAATACGGACAGACCTCGGAAAAGAAATACGCAAGGCATTTGTACCGCGCGATAAAAATTATCTGATTTTTTCGGCGGATTACAGTCAGATTGAATTAAGAATTATGGCGAGCATCTGCGGAGATAAAACTCTTACTCAAGCTTTTAAAGATAAGGAGGATATTCATCGCAGGACCGCCGCACTCGTTTTTCATGTCGATCCCGGTGAGGTTACTCCGGACATGCGGCGAAAAGCCAAAGAAGTAAATTTTGGAATCCTTTACGGTTTGGGTCCATTCGGATTGAAATCCAGGCTGGGCATCAGTCAGGGAGAAGCTAAAAAAATTATTGATGACTACTTCAGTTCATTCAAGAGTGTAAGAAAATTTATGGATGATTGTGTCGC
>PGYS01000095.1 GCA_002839795.1 Ignavibacteriae bacterium HGW-Ignavibacteriae-3
CAATCCGGTATTGATAGAATTTCATTC
The DNA here is from genome assembly GCA_002839795.1 of Ignavibacteriae bacterium HGW-Ignavibacteriae-3. Taxonomy (GTDB): domain Bacteria; phylum Bacteroidota; class Ignavibacteria; order Ignavibacteriales; family Melioribacteraceae; genus Fen-1258. Next base: position 28 of record PGYS01000095.1, read on the forward strand.
TCAACAAGAAATTCTCTTATTGCATATTCGTCTTTTTGAACCTGAGAAATTTCTTCCTCTATCGAATTAAAGATTCTTTGAGCGGGCCGGTTACTGTTATTTAATTTCTCCAATGTTAGAAAGAGAGCTGACCGGTCAAATTCAATTTTTCCATATTTCAAAATTTCGTCCGTCGAATACGGAATGAGGGCAATGTTTTTCAAAAAATAAATATAGGATTCCCGGCCGATACCAAAATTCTCATTCATACCCGGCAATCTTTCAATCAGCCAATTTTCAAAATCCTCCAGCGCGGCTGAAGCATCTTTAAAAGCATGTTGAAATTCGGAATGAAATTCTTGATTAATTTCTTTCTTGAGCGCTTCATTCACCACAAAAAACTTATTCCGGATGCCGCTAAGATTTTCTACCGCGATTTTTGCGAATGGCGATATGGATTCAGTTAGATTAATTTTTCCGGCAGAAATTGTTTCTGGTATAGACTTTAAGACTGTTAATAAATTGGCGGTACGCTGCCTGTCGAACTGAACATTCATCACCAGCAATTCATAAAAAGCCCCGAGAGACTGCTGAACATAAAAATCCGGATTACGGTAAGGATTGCGCAGAATATTCAGTTCCCAATTTACACGTTCAATTGCGGACCGGAGACAGAGAAAATCTACGCTGTCTGAACGGCTCCAGCCGGTTTTATCAAGCTTATCCAGGCGCAACCGAAAACTTTTATAACTCCGGTTAATTGATTCAAGCGTTTTCGGAGAAAAATCAGGTCTCCAGTTATCCGGCCTGTCAACACGGTTGATATCATCAGGAGTTGATGGCTGATGAATAATGCGCCACTCCCAGAATTCCGAAGCCAGGGACTGAATTTTCGGATCTAACTGCGCCACAATCAAAAAGGGCTGAAAAAAAACAAAGAGTAAAAGTATTCTTATCATAATAACTTATAATTAATTATTTAACTCTTATTTATAATAAAGCGCAGAAAAAAGAATTCTTTAAATTCATTTCGCAGCCACATTATGAAACTTGGCCCATTCGGAAAATTTTTTATCTTCGATAAGAATGTGTTCCTGAACCCAGCTTCCAAGAAGAGATTCGAGTTTCTTTTTCAGCTCATTCATTGTCGCCGATCCCGTTAACGCATAATTAATTTCAGATACAATTTGTTCATGCTTTTCTTTGTGTTCACCTGTCCCGGGGTATTTTTTTTCTTCCATAAAATTTTCTTCAAATGAGAAATGATTTTCAACATATTCTCTCAAATGCCTGAGCAAATATTTGATTTCCAATTCCTGATTATTAGGATTGCTTATTTCCAGCAGTTCATTGCAAATCGCAAATAAAAGTCTGTGCTGTGAGTCTATTTCCTCAAAACCGGTTCTGCATGCAGAAGTCCAAACCATTCGCTTCATCTATTCCCCGATTACCTAGTCAATCGCTTATATTTAATTCTATGAGGAATTTCAGAATCTTTTCCCAATCGCTCTTTTCTGTTTTCCTGATAATCGGAAAAATTTCCTTCGAACCAGTAAACCTTACTCTCCCCTTCGAATGATAAAATATGAGTACATATTCTGTCGAGGAACCAGCGGTCATGGCTGATTACAACCGCACAGCCGGCAAAATTCAGCAGGCCCTCTTCAAGGGCACGAAGAGTATTTACATCAAGATCATTAGTCGGTTCATCAAGCAGAATTACATTAGCGCCGGATTTTAATGCCAATGCAAGATGCACTCTGTTCCTCTCACCCCCGGATAGAATACCAACTTTTTTCTGCTGATCTCCTCCCGTAAAATTGAATTGTCCTACATAAGCCCGTGAGTTCTGTTCTTTGTTCCCCAGCTGAATCATATCATTTCCTCCCGAAATCATCTCCCATACTGATTTGTCGGGATCAAGTACATTACGGCTCTGATCCACATAAGTAAGTTTAACCGTATCGCCTATCCGGAAAGAACCGGCATCAGGTTTTTCCTCGCCGACAATCATTCTGAACAAAGTAGTTTTACCGGCCCCGTTCGGACCGATAATACCAACTATTCCGCCAGGAGGTAATTTGAATTCCATTTTATCCATGAGAAGTCTGTCGCCGAATCCTTTATCCACACCATCCGCTTCAATAACTACGTTGCCTAAGCGCGGCCCCGCTGGAATATAAATCTCCAGATCTTTCTGACGTTTCTCATTTTCCTCATTAAGCATTTCCTCATAGGAACTGATTCTGGCTTTCGATTTCGCATGGCGTCCTCGGGGCGACATCTTAATCCATTCCAACTCGCGGCTTAAAGTTTTCTGTCTTTCGGACTCTTTCTTTTCCTCTAATTTCAAGCGTTCCTGTTTCTGTTCGAGCCATGAGGAATAATTTCCTTTCCATGGAATGCCCTCGCCTTTATCAAGTTCGAGAATCCATCCGGCTACATTATCAAGAAAATATCTATCGTGCGTTACTGCTATCACGGTTCCGGGATATCTTCTCAACTCGGCTTCAAGCCATGCCACGGTCTCGGCGTCAAGATGATTTGTGGGTTCATCAAGAAGAAGAATATCGGGTTTTTTAAGAAGCAGCCGGCAAAGCGCAACTCTTCTTCTTTCGCCGCCCGATAAAACTTTTATCGGAGTATCACCAGGCGGACAGCCCAAAACATCCATCGCCATTTCAAGTTTTGAATCCAGATCCCATGCTTCCATATGATCGAGTTTATCCTGAACTTTGGCCTGCTTATCCAGAAGAGCAGTCATTTCTTCATCGTTCATCGGTTCGGCGAACTTTGCATTAATCTCGTCATACTCGCGAAGAGCATCTACAATTTCCTGCACGCCTTCTTCAACAATTTCTTTCACAGTTTTATCATCATCAAGTTTGGGTTCCTGCTCAAGAAGTCCTACAGTAAAGCCGGGAGATATCGCGATTTCACCGTTAAAATCTTTATCAACTCCGCCAAGAATTTTAAGTAACGAACTTTTACCGGATCCGTTGAGACCGAGAACTCCGATTTTAGCACCGTAGAAATATGAAAGGTAGATATTTTTTAAAACCGGCTTGTTGTTATAGAATTTACTGACGCCGATCATTGAATAAATAATTTTATTTGGTTCGTTTGCCAATTTTGCTCCAATTAATTTTTTTTATAATGAAGAAGTCTTTGAATTGTCTTTGTCGATTAGACGACGCGCTCCTCATTGATTTTTTTAATTTGAGTGTAAATTTACTGAAAAAGAGGAAACATTGGGCAAGAATCATCAGCCAATAAATAATTTATGTGTGAGATTAAAACGAGAAGTACATATTTGCGTAAATCTAAGCTGCTATCTCATTCCGTTATCGAAATAAGCAATTACTTCTAAAATATCACCATTCTGCACTTTAAATGGGCCTGTAGCGTCGGAGAAAATCGAATCCTTTAAATGAAGATAATATGATCCATCGGGGACGGCTACCCGGAATTTTCCCTTATTATCCGTGACTGCTTCGATAAGAATTTTTTGATTGATGTCCTGGACTATTATGATGGATACAACTTCGTATGGAGGCGGTTTCCATCCGATAGGAATGGGTCCGGGGTGACTAAGATTAAAGACCTGGCCGTACAGGATATTTGAATACTTTAAGTTTGGAGAGGGAAGTAATTCCGGTTCAGTACATGCGGATTGAAAGCATAATAAAAAGATCGATAGAAAAATTAAAGCGGAATTTTTAATGAGTTTATTGGAGCGAGGTTTAATTAAAAGCATTTCTTTATCTCCGGAGTACCCGGTCGAAAATTAAAAATAAAACGTGAATGAGTAAATAGAAGTTTAATAAAATAAACATTTCCGATAATAAAAAAGCTCTTCAAGGAAGAGCTTTCATGATAATTAAGCAGCAATCCAATTATTTTTTTGATTTAGCGTCTTCCATTAAAACTTTATAGGAATACCCGTAGCCGAAATCTTTATTCAAGGAAATTTTTCCCTCAAATGTAAGCACATCTCCCACAGAAAGCGCGTCATTGGTAGTGACAGTCAGATCAAAATCTCCGCCACTGCTTGTTCCATCCTGAATGTGGGCCCAGTTTTTTCCCATAATACCGTTGTTAATTTTTACCACCTTGCCTTTTAGTAAAACAGTTTTATTGGCATATGAATTTAAATTAGAAAATAATTGCGAAATTGTAATACCGCCGGCTGCGGGCTCCACCGAAACATTTGCTTTTTCAAGAGTAGGTTTTTGAGGAGTGGCAGTTAACCCATCCTGAGCATCGGCAGGCGGAATTTTACTTATATTATCAACAAAAAAGAGCGATTCGAAAGTCCGTTTCAATTCCTTACTTTCAAAATTTTTCATCTCCATTGATTTTACAAAATATAAGGTTTCTCCCTTTTTAACATCCATTGCGGGCCCGGCCACCCAGTATTCTTTATCGCCATCTTTTACTCTAATATATGTATAAGAATTAACCTGCAATACTTCCTGCGAAACAACCTGGTGAGCATTTACCTTCGGCTGGACTTTTGTCTGGGTCTGAGGCTGGTTCTGTTCTTCTTTTTTTGAACATGCGGATAGAACAATGATAACTGCAAATGATAAAACTAAAAACTTGAGTCGCATTCTGATTCCTTCTGAAAGTTTAATAATTTGACGTGACAAATATAAACAAAACGCCCGCTTAATTCCGATTGACAGAATGGGTAAAAATGATTATCCGTTAATTACATGAATCGCAATTTCCGCATGGAGCCTCACCTGGAAATCCGAAATAATCCGAAATGAAGACTCTTCTGCATGTAACAGATTTGAAATAATTTACCACCGAGAGAAGCTTTTTATTGTCATTTGTCAATTTCTCTTTGAGGTAAACATCATCATGAAGCTCATGAGGCAATTCTTCAATTATTTTAAGATTATTGTTCTCAATATCTCCTTCGGTAACACCATAGCGATCGAGCATCGCCAAAACGGTTTCAACACGGAAATCGCTTTTATCCTTGAAGCTCATCTGCTCCCGGAGATAATCGGTTCCCATCGAGTTTACCGAGTCAGGATTGGATTTCAGCAGATCAAACATTCTTGAATAATAATTGGAATCCGGATTTGCCCATTTGATGAATTCCATCTGAGTATAAAGATCCTGCTGGTTATAAAGCAGCATGCAGAGCGAATCCTCTCCGTCCCTTCCTGCGCGCCCGATCTCCTGATAGTATGATTCTATAGAAGACGGAACTTCGGCGTGAATTACGAATCGAATATCTGATTTGTCAATCCCCATCCCGAATGCATTTGTCGCGAGAATTAAATTTTGTTTTCCGGAGAGAAAATCTCTCTGAATCCTCTTTCTCTCCTTTGGCTCAAGTTTTCCGTGATAAACTCCGTGCCGGTATCCTTTATCACCGAGTATCCGGGAATAATATTCAAGCTTTTTAATGAGGGCAAAGTAGATTATTCCTGATCCTTTATACTTATCCAATACTTTAAAAATCGCGCTGAGAGTTTCCTCCTCATCGTAAACATCCGTGGTCTCGAGGCGCAGATTGGGACGTTCAATTCCCTCATGAAAAATTTTAATTTCGTGTTTCGCCAAACCAAGCTTCGATATAATATCCTTCTGCACATCAGGGGTAGCCGTTGCTGTTAAAGCAATTGTGAGGGGATTATTCAACAGTTCACGGAATTCCGCTATACGCGAATAATCCGGACGGAAATCATGACCCCATTCGGATATACAATGTGCTTCATCTACCGCGAGCAGCGAAATCTTAGCGGTTGTAATTGCTTCTACAAATTCCTTTTTGCGGAATCTTTCCGGGGTAACATACAGGAGTTTTATTTTCCCATCGACGAATTTTTTTAGTCTTTCATTTTTTTGAGATGGCGTAACGGTTGAATTAATAAACTCGGCCGGAATGTTCTTTTTCCTGAGAGTATCAACCTGATCCTGCATCAAAGCAATCAGGGGACTAATAACTATTGTTCCTCCATCAAAGAGCAGAGCAGGAAGCTGATAGCAAATTGACTTGCCCCCTCCGGTAGGCATAAGAACGAGGCAATGTGCATTATCATTCAATAATCTATTAATAATATTTTCCTGTTCGCCTCTGAAAGAGGTGAAGTTAAAATATTTTTCGAGAACTGTTTTGGGGTCGGTCATTAATAATCATCCGTGTTAAAAAAATAAATAATAATGAAAATTGATGCTTACACATATTGTCCTGCACAAAATCCTGAAGACCAGGCCCACTGAAAATTATATCCGCCCAGCCAGCCAGTTACATCAACAACCTCTCCGATAAAAAATAATCCTTTTACTTTTTTGCATTCGAAAGTTTTTGAAGATAATTCACGTGTGTCTATTCCTCCAAGCGTGACCTCAGCTTTTTCAAATCCATCAGTACCTGAAGGAATTACTTTCCATTGATGAAAAGTATCTGCGATTTCCGAAATCTCCTTTTCGTTGTACTGATTCACAGGTTTATCCCCGTGATTCATCAGCAACAATCTGTGAGAAAGCCGTTTTGTTAAGAGTGCTGAGAGAAGATTTTTCAATTCTGCTTTAGGTTTTTCCACTTTCCACTTTCTTATTTGTTCCTTTAAATCCGCCTCAGGGAGAAAATTTATTGAAATTTCCTGTCCATCATTCCAATAGTTTGAGATCTGTAAAACAGCCGGTCCGCTTAATCCTTTGTGCGTAAAAAGTATTGATCCTCTGAAAGACCTTTTTCCGCATGATACAACCGAATCTGCTGAAATACCTGCAAGGTCACCCAATTTACGGATCATTTTTTCATTTAACAGCAAGGGAACAAGACCCGGACGGCAGGGGATAATATTTATTCCAAATTGATCCGCCGCTTTTAAACCGAAATCGGTTGCGCCCATTTTAGGTATGGATAAGCCGCCCGTTGCGATTACCAGGGATTCTGCCTCAAATATTCCTGCATTAGTATGAAGCGTAAATTTATTTTGCTTATTGATTTTATCAATAGTGCAGCTTGTCCGTATCTCCACGCCGGAATCGATGCACTCTTTTAAAAGCATGTTTACAATATCACTTGATTTGTTGTCACAAAAAAGCTGCCCAAATTCCTTTTCATGGTATGGGATATTGTATTTTTCCACCAATTCTATGAAATCGTTTTGGGAATATCTGCTTAAAGCGGATTTGCAAAAAAAAGGATTGGCGGAAATGAAATTATCCGGCGCAATTGTGAGATTAGTAAAATTGCATCTGCCGCCGCCGGAAATTAAAATTTTCTTCCCAACCCGTTCTGAATGTTCGAGCAGAAGAACTTTCCTTCCGAATTTTCCCGCTGATGAAGAACAGATCAATCCCGCGGCACCTGCGCCAACAATAATTACGTCAAAACTACTATTCATTCACATCCTGATAAAGCCGGTATAAAATTATGGAAAAATAAAGAGTTTATTCGCGGTTTCTTAGAGACAGGACCTGCCCCTCTAAAAGGGGCAGACAAGAAAAAAATTAATTTCGGATTATTTTTTGATCGGTATAATACCTGCCATATCACTTATCACATTGACGAGATCCTGATCCTGAGGAACAATGATTTTTGTATTTTGAGCGAGCGAGTTCTGAACGGTCTCAAGTTTTTTTAGAATCTGGGCGTTACCTACAAAATATCTTTCGGCGGCTTCATTCACTAATTTAATTGCTTCCGCTTCTCCTTCTGCCTGTAAAATCTTTGCCTGGCGGATTCCCTCCGCTTTTTTAATCTCCGCACGCTTCAATCCGTCCGCGGTTGTTTCAGCGGCGGTAGCAAAATCTACAGCAGCAATCTTTTCATTCTCGGCTTTAACAATTTTATTCATTGTATCCTGAACATCCTTCGGAGGATCGATCTGCTTCAATTCCGCTCTCACAATATCTATTCCCCAATTGTGTGTTTCTTTCATAAGAACAGTGTGAAGTTCTGAATTGATTTTGCCTCTCTCGCTGTTTGCCGATTTCAATGTAAGTGTACCGATAATATTTCTCAGCGTAGTTCTTGCAAGGTTGACGATCTGATAGTTTACATTGTTAACATTATACTGTGAATTTTTAACGCTCTCCTCATCGTCTTTAACTCTGTAATAAATCTGCGCATCCACCATTGCGTTCAGATTATCATTTGTTATTATTTCCTGCGGTTCCGCATCAACCATCTGTTCGGTTGTGTTCACCTGATATAAATTGTCTATCACCGGAATTATCCAGTTGAACCCGGGGTGCGCAAAGCGGTAATACTTTCCCAATCGTTCAACCAATCCTCTTCTTGTAGGCCGGACAATTCTTATGCCCCAGAAGAAGATTATAATAACAAGCACTAAAATTCCTATTACCCAGCCGATATTCGAACTTTGTTCCACTTTCTCCTCCTCTCTCTTTGGATGATTAATTATTAAAGAAACCAGAAAATGATATTATAATCTGTGAATCTCTATTTGATAATGGAGTTTTAAATAATTCTGAAATATTGATGACGGAAAAGTCTCCCGTTCTATATGGCGATTTGTGATAATTAAAATATTGGTTTGAAAGCACACTCAGAAATACCCCATCGTCCGCATTAAACATATGCGTAAAAATATAACTTGTCAACAGTCAAGTTATGCTAAATAACCCCATTAAGCATGGAAATCATGAATATATGACCCGAAGTTAGTCATATGTATTTTTAACCAGTATATTTGTATTAACAAAAGGAAAAAACAGTGACAAAAGTATTTTTAAAGAAGAATGAAGAACGAAGAGTTAGACTGGGGCATCTTTGGATTTTCAGCAACGAAATAGCCAAAATTGAAGGAATGTCCTCTAACGGGGATTTAGTAAAAGTATTTGACTCAAGGGAAAATTTTACAGGCTGCGGATTTTACAACGCCAATTCTCTTATCGCGGTAAGAATGGTCTCGGACGCTGATGAATTTGATATCGCTGAACTCTTCCGAAAACGTCTTCACTCGGCATATGATTTCCGGAAATCAGTATATCCGGACAGAGATTCATTCCGCATGGTTTTCAGCGAAAGCGATTTTCTGCCCGGACTGATTATTGACAAATACAACAATACATTTGTGCTTCAAATTTATTCAGCCGGAATTGAAAAGAATATTGATACTATTGTAAAAATATTAAAAGAGGATTTCTCCGCGGAAAATATTTTCACAAAAGGGGAGGAATACTTCAGAAAGATGGAAGGATTACCTATTGATAACAAAATATACTTCGGGGAAATTAAGGATGAAATAATTACGGACGGCAGAATAAATTATAAAATAAATTTTTCAACAGGGCAGAAAACAGGCTTCTATTTCGATCAGAGCGATAACAGAAAATTTTTCGGTGAATTATGCGAAGGAAAATCCGTCCTCGATTGTTTTTGCAACTCCGGCGGGTTCGGTCTCCACGCGGCGTATGGAAAATCTAAATCCGTTTTATTCGTTGACGCTTCCTCTGAGGAAATTAAAAATGCACAGGGTAATTTTTTAATGAACGGATTTACATGCGTTTCTGATTTTGTTCAATTCGATGTCTTCGATTATCTTGAAAAATGCATAGCAGAGAATAAAAAATTTGATGTGATTAATTTGGATCCGCCGGCGTTTGCAAAGAATAAAAAAACTCTTGCCACCGCGGTTAAAGGTTATGAGAAATTGAACAGGCTTGCAATGGAATTAATTGAAGACGGGGGAGTGCTGTTGACCTCATCATGCTCGCATCATGTAAATGAAGATATGTTTCTTGAATCAATCGGGAAAGCATCGGTTAAAGCCGGAAAAAATATTCAGCTGTTTTATTTTAACAATGCTTCGATGGATCATCCTTCACTGCCGGCCATGGATGAAACGGAATACCTGAAATTTGCCGCCTTCAAAGTTTCAAACAAATAAAAAAATGCTGACGGATAAGATCTGTCAGCATTCATCTACTTAACTGTTTAATAATATTATTCCGATCTGAGCATCCCCATCGCGCTGAGAAGTCCGAACTGCCTATAGACATAATTCGATTCACTTGCTATTGAGTTGTTCATCGATTGAACATAATCCCTGTAAGATTGCTGCTGATCAATAAAAGTAGCTGAACCGAGATTGTAGGAGTCTCTTTTTATCTCCCATGTTTCTTGAGCGGCTTTCAATGCGGCCTTTGTAACATCAAGCTGCAATTTTGCGGTTTGAAGATCAAGAACAGCATTTTTCAGGTCGCTCTTGATTTGTCTCTCCAATGCGTTAAGATCCTCGTTTGTATTCTTGTTCAGCACCAGGGCGGATTGAATCGCCAGTTCTGTCGTCCATCTGGAAAATATGGGAAAGTTCAGGGAGAGACCGAAACTGTAAACTTTTCTGTTAAAAAGATCCTGCGCTTTGGTAGCGCTGGTTGATAAATTATAATTTCCGCTCAGACTCGGCAGCAAACCGCCCCGCGCAATCGTTAACTGATACTCCGAGCTTTCATATTTCAATTTTGAACTCTGATAATCATTTCTGTTGGCGAGTGCAGATTGGATGAGTGCATTTATATTGTCAATATCCTTAACCGATTCCGGAAGAAATGTCGAATCCATTTCAAAAACATATTCCTTCAAGATATCTTTGGAGAGATAATTCAGAAGAGCAATTTTCGATTTTTCATAATTATTTTTTGCCTGAAGAAAGGATAGTCTTGAATTTGCCGTCTGATATTCCTGCGCGTACAAGTCAGCATTGGCCTTCATTTTCAACTCATACATCTCTTTGACTTTCTGCAGCATATCCTCGTTGTATTTTACATCTTCCTGCTGAAATTTTAGCACCTTTTCGTTATTTGTAATCGTTATGAAGAGATTTACAGTCTGGAGAATCACGTCCTGTCTTAGTTTTTCGAGATCGTATTTAGCGGATTGCAGGTCATTCTTTCTTTGATTGATAGTGGAGATGTTGGCAAGTCCGTCGAATAAAGTTACATTTCCACCAAGCGACATGTTATAACTTCTGGAATCCGTTTCGGTAGGGGGCAATGCCTGCGGCTGACCGTAAAAATCAAGTACGGTGCTTCCGGAACTGCTGGTACGCTGCCAGTTCCAACCGCTGTTAAAATTTAATGTCGGTAGTAAACTTCCGTACGCACTTTTCAGCGAGGCAACCGAAGTTTCCAGGCTGTTGGTACTCTTAATAACGGAAGTATTCTGATTAAGCGCAGTTGCAATCGCACCGCTTAAAGTAATTTTTTCCTGAGCATTAACGCTTATTAATCCCGTTAATGTTAAAATCGATATGAAAATTAATTTGACGTACTTCATCAGATCATCCTAAAATATTTTATGAACAAAATTGTTTTATTACTCATATCTTAATGCATCAATTGGATTCAGGGCGGATGCTTTTTTTGCAGGATAAAATCCAAAAAATATTCCAATAGCTCCCGCGAAACCGAAGGCGATCATTATAATCTCCGGTTTAATATACGCGGATTGATCCGTGTAATTGTTCAGCAAATATGCGATGAGAAAAGAGAGTCCCACGCCAATCACTCCTCCGGATAAACTTAATACTATAGCTTCGGTTAAAAATTGAACTAGAATATCAGAGGCTCTTGCGCCGATGGAAAGACGGATGCCTATTTCTCTCGTTCTTTCTGTCACGGATACAAGCATTATATTCATAATTCCTATTCCGCCTACTATCAGAGAAACGCCGGCCACGGATGCCAGAAGAATTGTGAGGATACGGGAAGTTTCTGTTGCCGCCTCGGAAAGATCGGATTGATCACGAACCGTAAAATCATCTTCCATCCCGGTTTCAATTTTATGGGATTCTCTCATTATACTTTTTATCTCGGCAATTGCCGCGGGAATTTTATCGGCAGAGACAGCGCTAACCTGAATTGAAGTAATAAATCTCCCGCCCGAAAGACGATCCTGCACTGTCCGCGATGGTGCTAAAATTACATCATCATTACTTGCACCAGTTGCAGACTGACCTTTTTCCTTGAGCACACCAATAACTTTAAATGGTGTATTTCTAATTCTTATTTGTTGTCCCACCGGATCATCGTTCGGGAATAAATTCTTTACAACTTCAGCGCCCAAAACACAAACTTTGGCTCTGGCCAAAACATCTCTATCGGTAAAGAACTCTCCGCTCTGCAAAGGCCATTCACGAATATCAAGATAATCCGGTGATACTCCCTGAATGGATGTATTCCAATTGCCAACGCCTCCAATAACCTGCCCGCCCGATCTGACAACCGGAGAAACTCCTTTAATCAGCAAAGCTTCATTTTTAATTTTATCAACATCATCAAAAGTAAATCGGCTGAAAGAGCCCATTCCACCGCGCACTCCGCCGGTATTTGAAGATCCGGGTGTAATTATTATCAGGTTTGTACCGAGCGACGCAATGGATTGTTCTACTTTTTGCTGAGCGCCGTCTCCGATAGCGACCATTACAACCACCGCTGCAACGCCTATAATTATGCCGAGAGCAGTAAGCAAACTTCTCATCCTTGATTTCATAATGCTTTTTGTTGCAACTTTTAATATAATTTTAGCTTTCATATTGTTATTCCTTCTCTTCTACAATTTCCGCTTCGGCAATCACTCTTTTTAATTCTTCCTCAGCATTAAGCCGGTCTTTGATCACATTATCTTTAATAATTCTTCCGTCTTTCATCTCTATTATTCTTTTTGCAAATGCCGCAAAATCTCTCTCGTGTGTAACCATTATAATCGTAATACCTTCATCATTTAACTTCTGAAAAAGATTAAACACTTCAACAGAAGTCACGCTGTCAAGATTTCCGGTCGGTTCATCGGCCAGAATCAATGATGGTTCGTTTACAAGAGCTCTGGCGAGAGCAACCCTTTGCTGTTGGCCGCCGGAAAGCTGACTTGGGATGTGATGAACCCTGTCGGCAAGGCCAACTCTTTTCAAAGCTTCCATCGCCTGCTTCTGATGATCTTTGATCTTTTCCAGACGGTCGTACATCAAAGGCAGTTCAACATTCTCGAGTGCCGTTGTACGCGGCAGCAGATTAAATCCCTGAAACACAAAACCTATCTTCTGATTACGAATGTTGGCATATTCGTTCTGCTCCAGT
>PGYS01000227.1 GCA_002839795.1 Ignavibacteriae bacterium HGW-Ignavibacteriae-3
CCTTTGGTGACGCTCCCCAATTCTTCTTCAGCCATTTTACCCGCAGACTGCAGAGCTTTATTAACCGCTGCCACAACCAGATCTTCAATCATTTCTCTGTCGCCGCTCTTTGCAATTTCTTCATCTATTGAAAGAGACACCAATTCTTTTTTTCCATTTGCGGTGGCTTTGACCATGCCTCCGCCGCTTTCTTCTGTAACGGTCTTGTTTTCAAGTTCAGACTGTACTTTTGCCATATCAGCCTGCATTTTCTGGACTTGTTTCATCATATCATTCATATTTAATTTCATTCATCCTCCTGGGTACTATATATTTTGAGAACTGTATTACTGAGTGGTTATTTTATTCAGTTATGCGAAAGTTAGCAAAAAAAAGTTTCACAAGAAATTAAAGGAAGAAAATATTACATTTGCACGTTCATTGCAGGTCTAATCGTAACTTCAATTAACTAAAAATAATAATATGATAACTAAGTATGGCCTAAATACCTTTTTGTTTTGTGCGGGGTTTTCAACTCTGATTATACTCGCCTCTTTATTCATTCAGAATGGATGGATTAGATATCCGATGATAGCCTTTTCTGTTTTATTTCTTCTTTTTGCATTAAATTTTTTCCGCGATCCGGAGCGTATTTCGCCTAATAGGAATGATGTTGTAGTCTCACCAGCCGACGGAAAGATAGTTATAATAAAAGATGTCTTTGAAGATGAATTTCTGAAAGCCGACGCAAAGCAAATTTCAATATTTATGTCTCCTTTAAATGTTCACGTCAACCGGATTCCGATCGACGGCAATGTGGATTATTTCAAATATGTTAAGGGGGAATATCTTGTTGCATTTCATGAAAAAGCTGATAAGCGCAATGAACGTACTGAGATTGGTATAACCGGCAAAGACGGAAAAGTATTATTCACTCAGGTAGCCGGATTTATAGCCAGAAGGATCGTCTGCGATCTGAAAACCGGTGATCAGGTGAAAATGGGTAACCGTTTTGGAATGATTAAATTTGGAAGCAGATCTGATGTGATAGTTCCTGCTAACTGGAAATTGAAAGTTAAATTGGGCGATATTGTAACTGCCGGAGAAACCATTCTTTTTGAGATTGAAAAATGAAACGAAATTTATTTCAGAAATCATTTGTTGCCAATACTGTTACAACTCTGAACATATTTTGCGGATTCCTTTCTATCGTATTCGCGTCGCAGATGGATTTTAGACTGGCTTCTCTATTGATTATTGTTGCGGCAGTGTTTGATCTTCTTGACGGAATCGTAGCAAGACTGCTTGGTACCTCAAGCAGATTTGGAGTTGAACTTGATTCTCTCTCTGATGTAGTAAGTTTCGGCGCCGCTCCTGCCTTCCTGATTTACAAAGCTTATATGTTTCAGTTCGGAGGATGGGGTATGGTACTTAGTTCTCTATTGTTAGTGTTCGGCGCTCTCCGGCTCGCCCGCTTCAATATCCAGGTGGAAAATCTGAATACCAAAGGAGATTTCAAAGGTTTGCCCATTCCTATGTCCGCAATGACGGTTTCACTCTTCGTTCTCGCGTTCTACCACGAAAAGACCATCATGCAGCCGTTCGATCAGACAGTAATCCCGTTAATCATTTTATTGTCGTTATTGATGGTCAGTAAGATAAGATATAATGCTCTTCCAAAAATCCGGTATAAAAGTTTTAGAGATAAAGTGATTTTGTTCACTGTTATTGTTATCATCCTTTTGTTCGCAATGATATCCAACGGCGAAATTCTTTTCTATGTCTTTATTGCAATAGTATTTTTTGGAATCTTGCGAAAGCTGTTCTACCTGATCCTCAATAAAAAAGACGAAAACGGAAATGGAAAAAGTAACGGAGTTTGAA
>PGYS01000228.1 GCA_002839795.1 Ignavibacteriae bacterium HGW-Ignavibacteriae-3
GTTCTTTTCCTATAATAAGACCGGCAGTTGCGGTTTATAAATATATCGTCTAACGGAGGATTTATGCAGGTGGATATGTTTCTGGCAATAAGTGTGACTGCCGTATTACTGGTATTGGCGTTTGTGATGGGCTGGTTCATTAATTCCAAAATGGGCAAGAACAGTATTCAAAATTCAAAAGAAAAAGCCGAAAGAATTATTGAGGATGCGGATAAAGAAGCGAAGAATATTAAAAGAGAAAAACTGCTTGAAGTAAAAGATGAATGGCTGAAGAAGAAACAGGAATTTGATGCGGAGGTAAATAATAAAAGGCAGAAACTTCAGAACCACGAAAAGCAGCTCGAATCCCGCGAAGAAAGTCTCGAAAAGAAATATGATCTTGTTAATCAGAAAGAAAAATCGAACAAAGAATCTGA
This sequence comes from Ignavibacteriae bacterium HGW-Ignavibacteriae-3, assembly GCA_002839795.1. Lineage (GTDB taxonomy): Bacteria > Bacteroidota > Ignavibacteria > Ignavibacteriales > Melioribacteraceae > Fen-1258. The sequence continues at coordinate 417 of PGYS01000228.1, forward strand.
AAAAGTAATTACCTCCCAGAAAGAAGAACTTGAGCGGAAGCATAATGAACTCAACCGTCTCATTGCCGATCAGAACGTCCGTCTTGAAAAAATTGCCCAGCTTACAGCCGACGAAGCGAAAAAGATGCTGATGGAAAATATGATTAACAAGGCCAAAACCGATGCTTCCCAGGCAGTCAAGGAAATCCGGGATCAGGCTAAAATTGAGGCCAAGAAAGAAGCGCAAAGAATTACAATACAGGCAATTCAAAGAACTGCGGTTGATCATTCAGTTGAATCAACCGTATCTGTTGTGCAGATACAGAATGATGAAATGAAGGGAAGAATAATAGGCAGAGAGGGAAGAAACATCAGGGCTTTCGAGGCCGCAACAGGGGTTGATGTGATCGTAGATGATACTCCTGAAGCAGTGATACTATCCGCATTCGACCAGTTCAGAAGGGAAGTGGCAAGAATCTCGCTCGAACGGCTTATTGCAGACGGAAGAATCCACCCTGCGAGAATTGAAGAAGTAGTGGCAAAAGTTGAACTGGAACTTAATGAAGAGATTCAGAAGGAAGGCGAGAACACATTAATTCAACTGGGTTTGCACGGTCTGCATATCGAACTGGTAAAACATATAGGAAGAATGAAATACCGTTCCAGCTACGGACAGAATTTACTGCAGCATAGTATTGAAGTTGCCTACCTGACCGGAATTATGGCGGCAGAATTAGGACTCGATACCAATCTTGCAAAACGGGCAGGTTTGCTCCATGATGTCGGCAAAACGATCGATAGAAATGTGGAAGGTCCTCATGCTTTATTAGGGTATGATCTCACTAAAAAATATAATGAACATCCGATTGTTGTGAACGCGGTAGGAAGTCACCATGAGGATATTGAAATGGAACATCCTTTGGCCGCACTGGTTCAGGCAGCCGATGCCATCAGCGGGGCAAGACCCGGAGCCAGAAGAGAACCTCTTGAAAGTTATGTTAAACGCCTCGAAAATCTTGAAGCCATTGCGAAATCCTTTGAGGGCGTTGCAAAGACTTATGCCATTCAGGCGGGACGCGAAGTTAGAGTTGTGGTTGAGCCCGACAGAGTAGATGATGTTTTCTCCGACAGGCTGGCAAATGAAATTGCGCAGAAGATTCAGGAGGAAATGGAATACCCGGGACAGATTAAAGTTATGGTGATAAGGGAAGTTAGGAAAATAGCTTACGCCAAGTAAATGAGGACTTAAGGAAGGAAATTAAATAATTGAAAGGGAGTTGCTTAATGAAAGAAGTTGCTCTCTTTCCATTTTAAATGCCGCTCATGAAAAAGAAATTAAAAATAGGAATTACCGGCGGAATCGGAGCAGGCAAATCTCTGGTATCAGGTTATTTTGAGCAGTCCGGAATACCTGTTATAAAATCTGACGACGTAGCTAAAGAGTTATTGATAAATGATGAATCCGTT
>PGYS01000229.1 GCA_002839795.1 Ignavibacteriae bacterium HGW-Ignavibacteriae-3
ACAAAATTGATCAGTGTCCTGTTGCATGAATTCCAGGATAGAAATTTGCACCTCGGAATTGTAGTGGATGAATACGGAGGAACCGCCGGATTAATTTCACTCGAAGATATTCTGGAAGAAATTGTCGGTGAAATCAGGGATGAATATGATAAGGAAGAAAATGAAATATCCAAGGTTAACGACAACAGTTATCTGATATTAGGTAAAGTATCTATTGATGAGCTGAATGAATTGCTGGATAATGATTTTTCTTCTGAGAATGATGATTATGACACGGTCGGAGGTTTTATATTCAATCACTCCGGAATAATTCCGCAGCAGGGATTTCATTTTGTGTTCAATAATTATAAATTCACCGTGAAGGAAGTCAGCAATAAAAGAATAAAAAAAGTTCTTGTGGAAAAAGAAATTCAACTTAATCAATGAAAAAAGGGTGCTTTCTCTCATTCACTGTTCTGTTTACACTACTTGTCGGAGCGGCCGTTTATGTTGTTAAGTACAAAAAAGATATCCTAAAGGAATTTTCCAACTCAAAAGTATTGGATCTTGCCACGAATGAACTTAATAAGAAATTAGACAGCGTTGAAGCAAGTCGTTATAAAGATTCTCTAAGGAATGAATTTCATAAATTTTTCAAAAGATCTGACGAATTACCTTTTGATTCGGCGATGTTGAGAGTTAAGTCGGTAATTTCTGAAACGCAGTATCTGTTGAAGGATAAAATGATAGACTCAATCGATTTTAAAAACTTTAAAAAATACCTGGCTGGTTATGAAAGATCAAAGAAAAACTGAAATTAAGGTTGGTGTAACGGTATTCTTCGGATTATTAATTTTTCTTTGGGTTCTCGGATGGGCAAAAAACTGGACCGTTAACGCCCAAAGAAAAGAGATAAAAGTTGAATTCAGCTCCGTCGCCGGTCTCGAAGTGGGAGATCCGGTTACGGTCAATGGAGTTCGCAAAGGATACGTTGCGGAGATATCTACTTACGGAAACAGTGTATTAACTCTCCTTAATTTTCCGGGTGAAGTTATTTTAAATGAAGATGCAAGGTTTTCTGTTATGATGCTTGATCTTATGGGCGGTAAAAAAGTTGAAGTTAATCCCGGAATATCAAAAAATGAACTGGATAAGAATAAACTTTATAAAGGAGAGTTTTTAGGTGATGTGGCCTCAGCGATGGCTATGCTCGGTTCCGTTCAGAATGATCTGGTCGACGTGATCAAGGAAGTTAAAATATCCCTAAGCACCCTTAATAAGACAATGGCAGATCAGAAATTTACTTCTGATATCAAGACTTCAGTTGCTAATCTGGTAGATCTGACGGATAATCTGAATAAACTGGTAGTGAATAACAGGGACGAGATAAATAAACTTTTAACCTCGGGTATTGAGATAACGAAGACCGCAAATGAATTTATTAAGACGAACCGGGATTCAATTTCCCAGACAATATCCTCAATTAATGCCGTGCTGAATGTTTCAAAGGACCTTCTTTCCAAAGTGAATGATTTCATGGACAAGACTGATCAGAGCCGGAATAATCTTGGTAAAATGCTGAATGATCCTGATCTGATGAATGATCTTAGGATAACCATACAACAAGTCAAAGAACTTACAAAAGTGCTCGTTGAACAGCTAAAATCAAAAGGCATTGAAGTAAATGCGCATATCTTTTAGGATTTTACCGCTCATTTTATTTCTGATCTATTTCTCTTCGGCAGAATATTCCTACGCAAATACTTCTGAAGGTTTCAAACGCGGAATGGTTGTATCTGCCAGCGATATTGCATCCGATGCGGGGATCTCCATTCTCAAAAAGGGAGGAAACGCCATCGACGCTTCTGTGGCGGTTGG
>PGYS01000230.1 GCA_002839795.1 Ignavibacteriae bacterium HGW-Ignavibacteriae-3
CGGTAACCATTAATCCGCTTTGCAGTAATCCCTTGCCGTGAATACTTTCTCTGTAATTTACTACGATACCCAATTTACTTTCATCAATCGAAGTAGCTATATTTTTACCCTCGCGATGGCATTTACCGCATAATTCCGGAACGTTGCGGGCAAATGTTGGTGATGAGATATCTTTCTTCCCTTGAGTATAATGGGGTGTATGGCAGTCTGAGCAGTAAGGCGCCGTTTTGTCGCCCGCAAAGTGCTTCTGTCCGTGCAGACTGATATTATAATCCTCAACTTGAATTGAATGACAGATCGAGCAATCAACTTTACCGCTGTTCAAACAGACCGGATTTTTAGAATTACTGATATTCGTATGGCACTTAATACAAGAATTGACCTTGTGGGACGAATTCCTAAATTTGTCGAAATCAATGTAAAGGGATTTGATCTTTCCGTTTTCAACTTTTGTAATATCTTTTTGAGAATGACACTTTATACATTTGTTGTCCGGGAAGCTGTCATCGTAAAAAACTTTTCGGATTTTATGAGGAGCATGGCAGTCGATACATGAAGGGATTTTATGAGGCTCTTTTTCCCATAACGAACCTCTGATTACTTTAACATGCACTTGCTCAATTTGTATGTGACATTTGGTACATGTTTTAGAAATATTATTACGATTAATCGTAGACTCGCGATTCGTATGGGGCAGAATATCGTGTGAAGTATGGCAGCTTGTGCAGACTGCCGTTACAATCAAACCACGTTTAAATAATCCTTCACCATGAATGGATTCCGAATAATCGCTGATAACGGTTTTCTCATCGGGGTTAACCAATCCTGAAACGGGTGTTCCTTCCTTATGGCATTCCCCGCAAAGGGCCGGAATATTCATAACATAAGTTTTTGAACGGGAATTCTTTGAGGATAGAATTTCATGTTTTGTATGACACGAGGCGCAGGTTGGAGCCAGAACCATACCTTTTTTCAATGCAAGGGCATGAAGACTCCTGTCAAAATGGGCTACCGGATCCTCGTGGCAGTTTGCACAGGCAACCTTGCTTAGTTTTTCCTCATGCGGAAGATTTTCCGGATCAACATCGGAGTGACACCCGATACAGCTTATTTGTGAATGAACGGATCCGGCAAACGTTTTTCCATTTACATACATCGACACTGCTTTACCATTCCGGTGAGCAGTAAGGGTTTTGTCACCATGACAATCGAGGCAAACCAGATCATCTTTACTCTGTGCGACAACCGAGGAAAACAGAAACAGCGAAATGAATAATAATGATATATGTTTTTTCATTCTTTATTCTACCAGATTATACTCTTTTAGCAAAAATCGTACGTGGTATTTCTAAATCCAGATCAATATTGAAAAAAATAAGCAGCCTGATCAATATTTTATAAAAATGAGAACTTTTGAAGTCTAATATCAGATAAAAGACATTTATGTCTCGAACTAAAATATTTACTTCGGATGACTTTGTCAACGTTAATAAATAAAAAAGGAGAAGGGAATTCTCCCTTCTCCCCGGAAAGTTGATATAAAAATAAAATTTTATTTTTTAAAGAATTCGCTTGTGATAATATACCAGTCTTTTTCATCCAAATTTTCAAGCTGGCCCCAATAGAGTTCGAAACTTTCAGGCTTCTTTTCGTCTTTATTGAACTTCTCTTTGATTTGCTGTATGTATCTCTCAATCTCATCCTGATAAAAAGTGACCGCATTTTTACCGATCTTAAGTTTAGGTAATTCGGTCTCCAATTTATCTGCATCTATGATGCAGATCCAGTTCTTTTCGTAAGTGGAATAATCAAGTGTCTCAATATTATCGCTTAATTCAACGTTTATTTTAGCG
>PGYS01000231.1 GCA_002839795.1 Ignavibacteriae bacterium HGW-Ignavibacteriae-3
TCACCGGGTTTGGGCTCATCATATCGTCCGTAAAAAAATCCGTCTTTGTACCAGGCCGTTCCGCTGAATTTGGACCATTTGATTACATCGCTTGTGATTTGCCTGGACTCAACATTCATTACATAAAATTCACGCCAGTCCGAGCCGCCGCGTGAAATTCCGTATGTCAAATATTTATCATCATTGGAATATGATATACCGGCCAGGCTTACAGAACCGTCGGTGGACAGTTTATTCGGGTCAAGCAATACTTCAGGGGTTCCGCTCAATCCTTCCTGAATATAGATTACACTCTGTTCCTGTAATCCGTCATTTTTAGAAAAGGTGTAATATTTTCCATGCTTTGACGGTGCGGAATATTTTTCATAATTCCATAATTCGGTCAATCTTGTTTTCATTGCATCCCTGAAAGGAATCATGGAGAGATACTCCTGAGTAATTTTATTCTCCGCTTCAACCCATGCGGCAGTTTCCTTAGAGTTGTTATCTTCTAACCATCTGTACGGATCTGCAATCTTGGTACCGTGATAATCATCTACCTGATCAATTTTTTTTGTCTGCGGATAGTTAATTTGCTGAGCGTTTGAATAGGTAACCGTAATTGTAACAAATAATAAAATGGTAAATATTCTTTTCATTATTCTACTCCCTGCTTTACTTTGAATGACTTGACTGTTACTCATTTAAAATAGAATTCATTTAGTTGAAAACCAATTACTTAAAAATAATTAAATCTGTCCGTCATCAAAAAATTATCAATTAAATATTGAATGCACCGCAGAATAACTGTACCCTTATTTCCGCATTTATTCCCGTCAATCGGTATCAACCGCCGTTATAAATTATGACTGGGGCTTCGGGCTGCTTATTAATTGTTTAAGGGTATGACGCGAGATTTCCGGCGGAATCATCAATAAATCTCTCAATTATCCACTATTTGGAGCGTTAAAGACGCTATTACGCATGGATCGATTCTATTTCTTGCTTAAGAAGGCAAACGTATCTATTTTTCTTATGCAAAATTTTCGTTGTTTGAAAATTGAGTCGGAGAATTGAAGATTTACTTTATATAAATCGTTAGAATTGATTAAAAATTTCCTTTCACCGACATACCACAACAATCAAAAAAATAATTCTAATTGAGGTTAATTTATGAGTAGTGACAAAGCTTTTAACGCATTCGAAATGGCTCAAGCTCAGTTCGACAAAGTTGCGGAACAATTAAATCTGGACGCTGCAACAAGAGATCTTCTAAGAAATCCGCTTAGGGAATTTCATTTTAGTATTCCGGTCAGAATGGATGACGGAACAAGCAAAGTATTCAGGGGATTCAGAGTTCAGCATAATGACGCGCGCGGCCCCGCAAAGGGAGGAATACGTTTCCATCCTCAGGAAACAGTTGATACTGTTCGCGCTTTATCGATGTGGATGACTTGGAAATGTGCAGTTGTCAATATACCGTTGGGCGGCGGAAAAGGAGGAGTGATTTGCGATCCTCATCATCTCAGCATGAAAGAACAGGAACAGATCTGCCGCGGATGGGTTCGCCAGATGGCAAAAAATGTAGGGCCTTTGAATGATATTCCGGCTCCGGATGTGATGACTAACGCTCAGCATATGCTTTGGATGCTCGATGAGTTTGAAGCTATCCAGGGAGCAAAATATCCAGGCTTTATAACCGGAAAACCGGTTGGTATGGGCGGTTCGCTTGGCAGAGCCGAAGCAACTGGGTACGGCGTGGTATTTACAATTCGCGAAGCATTAAAAGATATGGGAATTCGTCCGCAGGATACATCTGCCGCAGTTCAGGGTTTCGGAAATGTTTCTCAGTTTGCAATTGAATTATATC
>PGYS01000232.1 GCA_002839795.1 Ignavibacteriae bacterium HGW-Ignavibacteriae-3
TTGTTACAACGGTGGACAGTAATCACCATACTTATATTGTTCGAGCGATGGAACTAGGATGTGATGTAATTACTGAAAAACCAATGACAAACACGGAAGAAAAGTGCCAATTAATTATTGACGCGCAAAAGAAATATGGTAAGAATGTGACCGTCAGTTTTAATTACAGGTATTCGCCGGCAAGAACTCAGGTCAAAGATATTTTAATGAAAGGAACTATCGGAGATATACTTTCTGTAGATTTTCATTGGATGCTGAACACTCTTCACGGCGCGGATTATTTTAGACGATGGCACGGATTGAAGGAATTCTCTAATGGTTTATTGCTCCACAAATCGACACATCACTTCGATTTAGTAAACTGGTGGCTTTCGGCTGTTCCCGTTTCCGTAAGCGCAATGGGCAAAAAGGATTTCTATACTCCGGAAATGGCAAAACGGTTTGGACTGTCAAGCTATCATGAAAGATGTCATAATTGTCCCGAGAAGAGTAAATGCGGATTTGAACTCGATTTATCAGCCAATCCAAGATTGAAAGCTCTTTACCTGGATAACGAAAAATTCGACGGTTACTTTAGGGACCGATGCGTCTTCAGACCGGAAATCGATATTGAAGATACAATGAATGTCATGGTCAAGTACAGCAACAATGCGACCATGAGCTATTCTCTCAATGCATTTAATTCGTGGGAAGGCTATTACATTATTTTTAACGGTACTAAAGGCAGACTGGAACATAAAATTGAAGAAAAAATTTATATAGCCGGCGATGGAAATGTTCAGGGTGGAATTAAAGAAGGCGGGGAATACATAAAAATATTCCCGCTCAGGGGTATTGGTTACGATCTCAGCGTTTGGAAAGGAGAGGGAGGTCATGGCGGCGGCGATACACTAATGCTTGAAGATATATTTAATCCGGTAAAAAAATCTGATAAATATTTGCGTTGCGCTGATCAGAGAGCGGGCGCATATTCGTTATTAACGGGAGTAGCAGCAAACAAGTCGATGGCAACCGGAAAAGAAGTTGTTGTCGGTAATCTTGTGCAAAATCTTGGAATGCCTGATTTCACAGGAATGCCTAATCACATTGATTCGGTACCGATGCCGGAAAAAATGTAAAGATATTTCATTCTATTAAAGGAGGTATTTTTCAGATGTGCGTTATTTTCCGGTTTAGTTTCAAAAATTTACAACGGCAAACATTTTTACGTAATATGAATATTTATAAACGTTTTTGATCTGCTTAATTCCAAAATGGTAAAAGCAATTCTCATAATAATTTGCATCTTTAATCAACTTCTGATTGCACAGGAAGAACGAAACGCGTATAGAATTCCTGTTGACACGTCATTCACACTATTCAGCGCATTTCAAAAAACAATAAAAGATTTTCCTTCCGCACGAATTGTAGATGAAAATCTGCAACCAAAAGTACTGGAGAAGAAAAATATTGTTTATTGTTCAATTAAAGAAAGAAAACTGCATCTGGATTTATTCTCACCGGCAGATCTGAATCAAAAACTTCCCGGAATTATTTTGATACACGGAGGAGGGTGGAGATCCGGAAACCGCTCAATGGAAATTCCTATGGCCCGGCAACTGGCCGCGAATGGATTTGTAACCGCCGTTGTTGAGTACAGGCTTTCCCCTGAATGCAAATATCCTTCAGCGATATTTGATCTAAAATCTTCTGTCAGATGGATGCGAGCCAATTCGGAGGAACTTAATATCGATTCAACCAGGATTGCACTTTATGGCGTATCGTCCGGGGGACATCTGGCCGCCATGCTCGGCGCAACTAATGGTATTGACAAATTTGAGGGAACAAGCGGCAATTTAAATCATTCC
>PGYS01000233.1 GCA_002839795.1 Ignavibacteriae bacterium HGW-Ignavibacteriae-3
AAGAAAGCGAACCAGACTCCGTATACCGGATCGTTATTATAATAGCTGTGGCCCCCTGAATTCTCCAAGTATGAGAAGAATGTACGGTCTATCATATTCCCGATAATTCCGCCTGCGACTAAAAAGATGAGCAGAATTCCAAATTTTAGAAGATAGTATTTGTTTCTGCTGTCTGACTCCTTTGTTTTCAAGAGCTCGATCATCTGATCCGGGGAAAGTCCGCGCTCGATCATTATCTGTTTCTCCCTGAAACGCAGATAAATGAATGTTACTATCACTAAACCGGTAACTAATACCATTATGATCGGTATAAATACTGCAATTGTCTCTGGCATTTCAACCTCCTTGATTATTTGTTCCTTATGACTGCTGAATTTTTCAAAAGGTTACAATTTATTTTGCTTTACTTTTTTATGATTTCTCGTAACTTAGAAACAGGTAATTCCGTTCAAATCTTTTGACTGGTAGTTACACTGAAAAGGTTACAAAATATTTATAATAAAATGTAACCTCTTATTATAAAATCCGGTCTAATGCAGTAATGAAACACCTTAGCGACATAGAGATTATTGATTCAATTAACAGAGGAAATATATCCGACTACACTCTTCTTGTTAACAGATATAAAGACCGGGCATTTTCTCTTCTAAAACGTCTCTTGAGGAATGAAATGGATGCCGAGGAAGCGCTTCAGGATAGTTTTTTGAAAGCGTACAATTCTCTAAGCGGCTTCCGGAGGGATTCTCAATTTTCCACCTGGTTTTATAGAATTGTATATAATACAGGATTAAGCGTCATCTCCTCAAAAAAGAGGAAGATCGAACTTGAAATGAGCTCGATTGATGATCACTTCGATTTAATGAGTCACGATAATGAAGTATACAGTACGGCCGACAGCTCAAGACAATATATACTCAAAATGGTTGATAAACTCCCTGTAAGAGGGGCTCTTGTTGTTATTCTTTTTTATATGGATGGACTTTCTTTGAATGAGATAAGTCAGGTGATGGGAACATCGCTTGTTAATACAAAAGTTTTGCTGCACCGATCCCGTAATGCTTTAAAGGATCTGCTCCTTAAGCATAATTATCAGGAGGAAATGTTATGAAAGAAATTACAGATGAAATACTAAATAGATACATTGACGGCGATCTTGATGCATCTGAATTGGCCGAGGTCAAAAATGAACTGGAAATGGATGAGAAATTGCTCTCACGTCTGCGTGCTTTAAGAGCCGTTGATAATGCATTGCGGCAGATGGAAATTGAGCATGCCCCTGATTACATTACTGAAAAGGTCATGAATGCGATTTCTACCGCTGCCAAAACGGTTAAACCTAAGGTTAATTATTTCTTCGCAGCGATGATTTCTATCTTTTCGATAGGGGTTATTGCTGTACTGATAGCGGCTATCCGTACTACTGAATTCGATACCTCTCCCACTAAGCTGGGTTCTTATGCCGATAAGTTTAAGGACGTTATCGGAAAAAATATTTATACGATTCAGAGTTTTTTCTCAAGTCCGGGTGTTGTTCTTACAATATCTGTATTATCCCTGATACTTTTGATTTTTGCGTACTTTACTTTTGAATCGCATAAGAATTTCACAAAAAAGCTGAACAGTATATCAAATCTGTAGCATGAAAGTGAAGAATAGTCCCCTGACGGAAATTAACCCGCTCCTTAATTAGCGTATCTGCTCCAGTTTCGATATTTTCACGATCACAATAAGAAAAGAAAATTATGTCGCATAAATCAGGATTTGTATCAATAATCGGCAAACCGAACGTCGGTAAATCAACTTTGATGAATTCCCTCATCGGGGAAAAACTATC
>PGYS01000096.1 GCA_002839795.1 Ignavibacteriae bacterium HGW-Ignavibacteriae-3
ATTTACAGCCGTGATGAATTGAAGCAGTATGAAATGCAGCAGGATTCGAGATTCCGAAAAGACGGCGTTTTAATGAGGTACTTTATAGGCGACGTACGTGACGAAAAAAGATTAACACGCGCCATGGAGGGTATTGATGTGGTTGTGCACGCCGCTGCCCTAAAGCAGGTTCCCGCAGCGGAGTATAATCCTTTTGAAGCGGTTAAAACAAATATTATCGGCGGACAGAATGTAATTAATGCATGTATCGACAGCGGTGTGAAAAAAGTAATTGCTCTTAGCACGGACAAGGCTGCCGCACCGGTTAATCTTTACGGCGCCACCAAACTTACATCAGACAAACTCTTTATAGCGGCAAATAATTTCAGGGGAACCCACGATATCAAATTCTCGGTAGTTCGTTACGGAAATGTAATGGGCAGCCGCGGTTCGGTTATTCCATTCTTCATCGAAAAGAAAAAATCCGGTGTTCTCCCCGTTACGGATAAAAGAATGACCCGTTTTAATATTACCCTTCAGGAGGGTGTGGATTTTGTTCTCGGGAGTTTCGACAGAATGTGGGGCGGAGAATTATTTGTTCCCAAAATTCCATCATTTAGAATCGTGGATCTTGCTGAAGCAATAGCGCCCGGAATTAAAATTGAAGAGGTCGGAATTCGTCCGGGGGAAAAAATACACGAGGAAATGATAACCGAGTCCGATGCAATGAGTACAATTGAATTCGAAAAATATTTTGTTATTCTTCCTTCGGTTCAGATGGGCGATTCCCGGCAATTGAAACTTTGGGAGACTGAAAAATTCAGGACCACAAGCAATAGCAAACCGGGCAATTTCTGCGATGATAAATTCAAATATAACAGCGGGACAAACGAGTGGTTCCTAAGCGTTGCGGAATTAAACGAATTAATAACCAAAAATGTGATTGGTAATTAGTCGCGGCAAAATGATAAATTCATTAATCAATTCATTCAATAGAAAACCAGCTTAATATAAAATGCGAAAAAAACTTCCAGCAACTAACAACCCGTCACCAACAACCAAATCTTATTCCTACGGACGACAGACCATCGACGAAGATGATATACAAACCGTTGCGGAAGTGCTTAAAAGTGATTGGCTGACTCAGGGCCCGATTATTCAAAAGTTTGAGGAAGAGCTTAATGACAGGTTCGGCGGGAATTATGCATCGGCTGTAGCGAATGGAACAGCCGGGCTGCATCTTATCGCCATAGCAATGGGCTGGAAGAAAGATGATATCGTAATCACCTCGCCTTTAACTTTTCTCGCAAGCGCAAATTGCGCGGTTTATGTCGGCGCCACGCCTGATTTTGCGGACATTAATGAATCAACTTATACTATTGATCCAAGCGAACTCGAATGGAAACTGAAGCAGTATGCAATTCGAAATAAAAGAGTAAAAGCAGTAATAGCCGTTGATTATGCGGGTCATCCATGTGACTGGGATGCGCTGAGGACTTTGCAGAACAAATACGGATTTCAACTTGTCAACGATTACTGCCATTCACCCGGAGCCGAGTATTATAATGATCCGCATTATGCGCCAAAGTATGCGGACGCGGTGAATATGAGTTTTCATCCGGTCAAGCATATTACTACCGGAGAGGGAGGGGCTGTATTATCAAACGATAAATCGCTGGATGATAAAATAAAACTGCTCCGGTCGCACGGCATTACGAAAGACGAATCCATTCTTGAAAAAAATGATGGACCCTGGTACTACGAAATGCACTCGGTAGGTTTTAATTATCGATTAACCGATTTCCAGTGTGCGCTTGGAATAAGTCAGCTTAAAAAAATTGATATCTTCCTTTCAAGAAGAAGAGAGATTGCAAATTATTACGATAAATATTTCGAAAAAGACGATAGATTTATTATTCCGGCCGTTGCCGATAACTGTAAACACGCTTACCACTTGTATCCTCTCCAGATAAAATTTGACGAGTTGAATATCTCAAAGAAAAAATTTTTCGACCTGATGAAAAAAAAGAATATTCATCTGCAGGTTCATTACGTACCGGTTCATCTGCAGCCTTATTATCAAAACAATTTTGGATTTAAATCCGGAGATTTTCCGATTGCGGAAATATTTTATGAGCGCGAATTTTCTATTCCGATTTATCCGAATATTACAGATGATGATCTGATTTATATTACGGGGGCTTTTACTGAAACTCTAAACAGGATGAAATGAAAGTTTCAATAGTTACAGAGGGATTTTATCATACCGGTTATGGACATTTAACCCGGTGTCTTTCTCTCTATCAGGCATTTGAACAAAGAAATATATTTCCTGTTTTCTTTATTAACGGCGACAACGAATGCAGATCTGTACTCCCTGAAACCAGACACAATATTTTTGATTGGCTTAATAATCAGGATGAATTGCTTTCAAAGGTTAAAGGAAGCGATATTATTATTATCGATTCTTATCTCGCCCCGCTTGAGATGTATTATAGAATTGCGGCTTCAACAGCGTATCCAGTCTTCATAGACGATAATATGCGCCTCGATTACCCCGAAGGTACTGTAGTGAATGGATCTATCTACGCCGAGCAATTGAATTATCCCGGCAGACTTGAAACAAATTATTTACTTGGACCGAAATTTATTCCGCTCCGTAATGACTTCTGGCAAGTTAGAGAGAAACCGATCAGGCCGGAACTTCAGTCTGTGTTATTGACTTTCGGGGGACAGGATCTGGCGAATATGACTCCCCGGCTTCTCCGCATGCTTGTAAGAAATCGGCCCGATCTAACTAAAAAAGTTGTGGTTGGAAGCGGTTTTAAGAATCTTAATCTTATTAATGAAGCCAAAGACACTAAAACTGAGCTTTATTATTCTCCGGCAAGTGCCGAAATGGTGAAGATAATGCTGGAAAGCGATCTGGCCATCTCGGCAGCGGGTCAAACCCTCTACGAACTCGCGCGTACAGGTCTTCCAACAATCGCTATTTCCGTCGCTGAGAATCAAAATGCCAACCTTGAGGGATGGATTAAAGAGGGATTTTTAACCTCCTCTTTCAATAATGAAACGGTAAATCTCGAAAACCGGTTAATGGTTGTTTTCAACAATTATAAGAATAGAGACTTGCGCTATAAAGTGGGAAGTCTTGGCAAGAAAATAGTTGACGGCCTCGGCGCCGGTCGTATAGTTCAATCCATTCTGGATCAAATGATAAAAAGAAACGGCGGCGCTTATCTTAGAACGGCCGTTGAATCTGATTCTATGTTAGTCTTTAATCTTTCCAACGAGAGAAGCGTAAGACTGAATTCAATTGTTCAAGAACCCATTTCCTGGCAGGATCATTCATTTTGGTATCCGAATAAAATTAGGGACAGAAATACTCTTTTCTTATTAGCTTTCACCGGAAACGACGAATTTGTAGGACAAATCCGTTTTGAAGCTAAAGGGAGTGATGCCACCGTGAGCATAAGTATAAATAAAAATTTCAGGGGCAAGGGGCTATCGACGCCTCTTCTGATAAAAAGCAGTTTTAATTATCTGAAAATTTACCCGGAGATAAATTCGATACTTGCTTATATCAGACCGGGGAATAATCAGTCGATTAAATCCTTCTCCGGCGCTGCTTATGTTTTTTTCCATGAAGAAATGGTAAACGGCGAAAGTTTTTTAGTTTATAAATTAGTGCGGCAGTCATGACAATAAATATTGGCAATAATGCGGTCGGAAGTGAGAATAAAGTATTTATCATTGCCGAGCTCTCCGCTAATCATAATCAGAAATATGATATCGCATTAGAATCAATAAAAGCCATAAAGGAATGCGGAGCAGATGCGGTTAAATTTCAAACATATACGGCCGATACATTAACAATAGACTGCGATAAAGATTACTTTAAAATTCAGCAGGGCACAATCTGGGACGGAACTACTTTATATCAACTTTATCAGAACGCCTACACACCTTGGGAATGGCAGCCCAAATTAAAAAAATATGCCGAAGAACTCGGTCTTGTATGCTTTTCGTCCCCGTTTGATAAATCCGCAGTTGATTTCCTCGAAAAGATGAATGTGCCTGCCTATAAAATCGCTTCGTTTGAAATAGTTGATATTCCCCTTATAGAATACGCCGCCTCGAAAGGCAAACCAATGATAATATCCACCGGAATTGCCACGGAAGAGGAAATTGAGGAGGCGATTGAGGCATGCAGAAGAAACGGAAATAATCAGGTAGCGCTATTAAAATGCACTTCTGAATATCCGGCTCCCTTTGAAGAAATGAATCTGGAAGCAATTCCAGCTATGGCGGAAAAATTTCGTACCGTAGTTGGTTTATCGGATCATACACTCGGGGCAACCGTTTCCGTTGCAGCGGTCGCGCTCGGCGCCAGAATAATTGAAAAGCATTTTATCCTGGATAGAAAATCCGGCGGACCTGATGCTTCTTTTTCGCTTGAGCCGGCGGAATTCAAAAAAATGGTTGATGAGATCAGAATTGTAGAATCGGCATTGGGGAAAATAAAATTTGAGCCGGACGATAAAATAAAAAAGAACAGAACATTCGCCCGATCTCTGTTTGCCGTGAGGGATATTTCCGCCGGGGAATTTTTTACCGAAGAGAATATCAGGTCAATTCGTCCTTCGCACGGATTGGCGCCGAAATATTTGAATGATGTTTTAGGGAAAAAGGCATCAAAAAAAATAGAACGGGGAACACCACTAAGCTGGGATTTAATTGAGCAGTGAGGAAAAAAATCTGAAGGTCGTTGCCATAGTTCAGGCCCGAACTGGATCAACAAGGCTTCCGGAAAAAATATTTAAAGAACTTTCCGGTAAACCGATGCTCTGGCATGTGGTTAACCGTCTGTCTCAATCCGGATTGATCAATCAGATAGTTATTGCCACAACAGTTTTATCCGAAGCCGATAAAGTTCAGCAATTCAGCGAATATAATAATTATTCATTCTACCGCGGAAGTTCCGACGATGTTCTTTCCCGCTATTATGAAGCTTCAAAATATTATCATGCTGACATTGTTGTTAGAATTACAGCCGATTGTCCGGTTATAGATCCTGCATTGATCGATACAATGCTAAAAAGATATTTAGCACAGGAAAAAAGTACCCGCCCCGATTATTTCAGCAATGTATTAGAGAGAACGTTTCCCAGAGGACTCGATACAGAGATTTTCTCTTATGATACACTCGCCAGGGCTCACAGGGAAGCAATTCTCCAACCGGAACGCGAACATGTTACTCCCTACATATATAACCATCCAGATAAATTCATAATCAAGAATTTCTCGAGCGAAAAAGATTTATCTTTTCACAGATGGACGGTTGATACGCCGGAAGATTTTCTGTTAATCGAAAAAATTTACAGTTCACTTTATAAAAAAAATCCGCTGTTCCTTTTTGATGATATACTCCGTCTTTTTGAAGAAAAGCCTGATCTGTTTGAGATAAATCAGAATGTACAGCAAAAAAAATCCGGAGAGTAAAATGAAAATCACTCGTCGAGATTTCGTTAAAACCGGCGCTGTTCTCAGCGGCGGTTTGATAGCAAATCAGGTATCCCCTTCTAAAATATTCAGCGGCCAGAATTCCGGCAGTCCGTTGATTGCAGTGTCAACGTGGGGAGACACTATCAAATCCGGTGAAAAAGCCTATGAATATCTCAATGAGGGAAAAAATTCCCTTGATGCTCTCGAAGCGGGAATATGGATTGCGGAAAACGATCCGGATAATAATTCTGTAGGATACGGCGGTCTTCCGGATGAAGACGGAATTGTAACACTTGACGCGTCGGTTATGGACTGGAACGGAAATGCCGGTTCGGTTGCCGCGCTTGAGGGAATAAAAAATCCCATCTCAGTTGCAAAACTGGTTATGCAGAAAACAAAACATGTAATGCTCGCCGGTGACGGCGCCAAAAAGTTTGCTTTGGAAAATGGATTTAAAGAAGAAAATTTATTGACTGAGAAATCCCGCAAAGCCTGGGAGAATTGGAAAAGGAAAAATCCGCACAATCCAAACCGAGTTGATGAACATAATCATGATACTATCGGAATGCTCGCTATTGATAAATTTAACAACCTGAGCGGCGGAGTCTCTACAAGCGGAATGGGCTGGAAAATTCACGGACGCGTTGGAGATTCTCCTGTTATCGGCGCAGCTATGTTCGTTGATAATGAAATCGGAGGAGCAGTTGCAACCGGAAACGGCGAGTTTGTTATGAGAACCGTAGGAAGCTTTTTAATTGTTGAAAAAATGAGAGACGGTCTTACGCCTCAGGAAGCGTGCGAATTCGCTATCAAGAGAATTTATAAAAAAGCCAAGCTGGATAAGGATATTCAGATCGGCTACCTTGCAATAAATAAAAAAGGAGAGATTGGCGCATATTCTCTTTATGACGGATTTACTTATGCTGTAGCTACTTCTATCCCGGGCAGCGTAATTAAGAGTGATTTTTTGTTGAAGTAAAACATTATTAATATTGACTCGTCTGATCTTTAGATAAAAATTGGCGCTCTCATGAAAAAACATTTTTTTCTTTTTTATTTGTTTATCATTTTTAATCTCTACTGCATATTCACAGACAAAAGAGGATTCTTTTTCAATCAAGATTTGTGCTGCAAATTATATTGAGGGCTTTTACGAGGGCAATTCAGAGCGCATAGAAAAAGCTCTGCATCCTGAACTTTCAAAAAGAGTCATAAGAACTGATCCTCAATCCGGCATGCAACGCCTTGACCGGTTGAGTGCTCTGACTCTAATTAATATTACAAAAGGCGGAGGCGGTAAATCTATACCTCAAGATCAAAGAATTTTTGAGTTCAAAATACTCTATATTACCGGCAGTAATGCAAGCGTTCGAAAGGTCGCCAAGGGATTTTTTGAGTACATACATCTTGTCAAACGGGCGGGAGAGTGGAAAATTATAAATGTTTTATGGGATTTTGTTCAGAACTAAAATTATAGACTTGTTTGCAGCTTGTCTGCCCTGTCTGCAAGTTTAAGTTTTTCCACAAGCTCATTTAAATCCCCCTGGATTATTTCTGAAAGGTTATATAAGGTAAGTCCGATGCGGTGATCGGTAACCCGGTTCTGGGGAAAATTGTAAGTTCTTATTTTATCGCTCCGGTCTCCGCTTTTAACCATCGTCTTACGGGTCGCGGCAATTTCGCTGTTCTGCTCATTCAGCTTCATATCATACAAGCGCGCTTTTAAAACTTTCATCGCTTTCAGTTTATTCTTTAACTGCGAACGTTCGTCCTGACATTGAACAACGAGTCCCGTTGGAATGTGAGTTATACGGATTGCTGTTTCAACCTTGTTAACGTTCTGGCCACCGGCGCCGCCGCTTCGGTATACATCTATTCGAAGGTCACCCGGATCGATGTTTACCTCAACATCCTCAACTTCCGGCATTACAACCACAGACGCGGCGGATGTATGAACTCTTCCGTTGGCTTCGGTAGCGGGGACGCGCTGAACGCGGTGTACTCCGCTTTCAAATTTTAAATCAGCGAACACACTTGTACCAATAAGACTGAAAATAACCTCTTTAAGTCCGCCGATTCCGGTGTCGCTCATATCGATCAATTCCTGTTTCCATCCGCGCACTTCGGCATACCGGGAATACATTCTAAAAAGATCGGCGGCAAAGAGTCCGGCTTCGTCCCCTCCGGTTCCAGCACGTATCTCCATTATTACGTTTTTATCATCGTCGGGATCTTTTGGAACAAGAAGAAATTTTATCTTTTCTTCCATGATATCGCGTTTGGCTTTTAGACCGCTTAATTCGCTTTCAGCCATTTCAGAAAGTTCTTTATCTTCGCCGCTGTTTATTATCTCCTGATTGCCTCTGATATTCTTAAGCAGATTATCGTATTCAATAAACGCTTCCACAATATCAACAAGTCCGCTTCTCTCTTTGCTGAGAGAAATAAGTTTCGGTTGATCAGACAAATATCCGGGATCGGACAACTGTTCGTTAATCTTATCGTATTTTTCTTTTATAGATTTTAACTTATCGTAGATATCCATTGATCCTCTTGAACTCCCGCATTAACCGGGAAAATTGCGGGCAAAATATACTCAAGTTAAGCGTGAATTTCTAAGAAGTGCGGCTGAGTGATCAGGCTAATTCTCTCAATAAAGCAAGATACTGTTCCTGAATTTCCAATTGAGGGTTATCATTGTTATTTCTTACCGGTATTTTCCGTTCAGTGAGAATTAGCGCTTTATCGAGCGCGTCAAACATGTTTATCAACGGATAGCCGTTATCGCGTAAAAAATGAATCAGCTTCAATGTTCGGAAACCATCAAACCAGATCCTTTTTTGTTTTTCAATCTGCCTTTCTGACTTTGAGTTCCCGGCGATTTTATCCCAGTTCTCCTGAAATGAATTCTGCAGAAGAAATTTATGGAGAACCGGGCTAATCGATTCCGCCTCTCTAAGATATTCATCGGCTGACAAGATTTTATCAGAATTAAAAACATTCAGCCATTGTTTTAGAATATTGAAAGATTCCGGATCGTATAAAACATATTCTTCGTGCGTGCCCGCAGTGAACCGGTTTACACGCTGCCCTGTTCCAAAAGGAACCCGCCAGGAACCGCGGCTTGACGGATAAACTTTTGCTGAATCGATTTTTTTAATTTCAGTTATCTTCGCCAGCTTTTCAAGAAAATAGAAATCTTCCGCCGCTTTTTTCTTATTCATACCACCGATCCGGATGTAGCTTTCATAATCGCAAATCATCGTTGAACCGATAGTCGGAAACGCGAACGGGGAATCAGCATATTTCAATTCGAGAACGTAATAACGAAGGAATATTTCATAAGAAATTATAGCCCGTCTGTGGATTTCCGATTCGGGCAGCCGGTGTTCATACTGAACATATGCGGCATTGGTTCCGGGAACTTCAAAGGCTCTGACAATTGAAGAAAGATAATTTTTTCCGATTGTACAATCAGCGTCCAGACAGATTAAAATTTTTGTCCGGTTATTGGAAAAATCAAACTGACGAAGCGCAAGGTCCATTCCGATTTTTCTTGCCAGACCCACTCCTCCATCCTTTTCCGGCATCTCTAATCCTGAACTTGAGGCGTCAGCCAATCCGACATTCAGACCCGTATTGAGAATATTCCGTTCTAAATCTGTTTCAGCTTTTCCTGCAATAATTTGCCTTATCATTTGCAGACTTTTCAGATTATCTTCTTTAACCGCAGCATTTGAGCTCCGCAAATTGTTCACTACAAATAAAACGAGAGTATCGTTGAAACATCTTATATCGTTCTGAAGAAAGGATTCCAGAAGCCGGCTGATATTTTTATATTCTTCAATAGCCGGGATTACAACAATGTTATTGTAAAATTTTTCTCCGGACAGTTCGAGCTTCCAGCCATTCAGACCGTTTTTACTTAAATAATTATTTACACTCCGGGGCAGGTTCATGAAAAGTAATATTCTGAAATTATTTGTTCTGCTGAATTGTAATCCGGTCCTTCAATCCAGTGTATTTCTATGCCTTCTTTTTCCATTTTCCGGAACCACGTCATTTGCCTCTTTGCGAAGCCGTGGATAGAACTGTTTAGTTTTTGAAACATGTCGTTATAGTTCAGCTCCCCGCTGATAAACTTTGAAACATATTTATATTCGAGTCCGAAAATTTCCATCCTTTCAATTGTAATTCCCTCTTCCATCAATCGCTTTACTTCATCGATCATTCCGCCGGCCAGTCTTTGTTTTAATCTGACAGTTATTCGTTTCTTAATCTGTTCCCTTTCCAGCTTTACACCCAGAACCAGCGGATTTATTTCCAGTTTTTCAATCGATTCGCCTTGCCCGTTTTTATCCGCAACCATAATCCCGCGGATAATCCGCTCTTTTATAAGCAAGTCGGTTGTGTTGTGCAGAGAGGGGCTAAGTCCTTTCAGAATTTCCCTCAGTTCCTCCATATCCAGTTGATTTAGTTCAGAGTACCGCTGCTCATTAAATTCAACCATTTTCAGATCATAACCTTTTAAAATTGAGTGAATGTACAGTCCGGTTCCGCCGACAAGAAAAGGGATTTTGCTCCGCGAGGAGATATCTATAAAAGTTTCATAGAAACTTCTGCCGAACAGATAGAGATTGAATTCATCGCGCGGATCGACAATGTCAATAAGATGATAGGGAACATTCCGTCCGTTTATTGTATAATCCTTAAGATCTTTTCCGGTACCGAGATCCATTCCTTTATAAACCTGACGTGAGTCAGCTGAAATTATTTCACCTCCGAAGCGGTACGCCAGGGACGCGCCGAGAAATGTTTTACCAACTGCGGTGGGGCCAAGAATGGTTATAAGATTGTATCGCATATTTTCGAAAATATCTGATTCGTCTTAATAATAGTTAGAACACAGATACAATTGGAAGTGTAACTATAAATGATGTTCCTTCGCCAATGGAACCTTCGGCAGAGATAGTTCCGTTATGTGCTTCTATAATTTTTCTTGTTATAGAAAGGCCTAAACCGGTTCCCTCCTTTTTACCTAGGGTCATAAATGGTTCAAATATTTTTTCCTTGAAACCATCCGGAATCCCAAGTCCGTTGTCCTTAAAAATAATTTCAACTTTTTTATCGGAGCGTTTTGTAGATAAATAAATTTTTCCGCCTTCGGGCATTGCATCGCAGGCATTCTTAATTATATGCTGATATACCTGATAAAATTCTTTTGTATCAAGTTTAACTGTTGTGTCTTTATCGTAATCGGGAAGAATCTCGCAGTTGCGGCCGGAGACATACTGTTCAATCCGTGAGGCGAATTCCGAAAGAGTGTTATTAAGACTAACATTCAATGTTCTCAGGATAGTTTTGCCTTCGGAGTAATTTGATGTGGTCTGAACCAGATCGGCCACCTGGCTCAACTGTTCCAGAAGCATATCAAGAATTGAGAGTGTATCCGGGGGAAGAGATTTATTTCTAAGATGTTCGGCATATCTTTTACTTACTAGAATAGGCTTCTTAATATCCTGAATTAAAAAGTTGGCCATCTTGCCGAGAGACTGCACTCTTTCTACCTGCAAAAGTTTTTCGACAAGCTCAGCATTATTAATGGCTATAGCAGAGTGAATTGAGAGCGCGGATAAAAATTCCTCATCACGTTTTGTGAATTCGCCCTTGCTGCTGTTCAGGAGCTGAAGAACTCCTGTAATTTCACTTTTATTATTCTTGATCGGGAAGCAGATCATATCTTTTGTGGTGTAGCCGCTTTCTTTATCGAATTCTGGATTAAACCTGGAGTCCGTTCTGGCATTTTTAATATTTATTGTTTCACCGCTTTGGGCAACATAGCCCGCAAGACCATCTCCAATCTTCAAACGGATTTCCCGCATCTCATCACCGAGAGTAATCAATGACCAGAGTTCTTTCTTTTCTTTATCAACAAGATATAAAGTGCCGCGGTCAGCATGCGTTAAATCTTTTGCAACTGTAACTATATTTTTGAGGACTTCATCAACGCGAATGTTGGAATTAACCAATTCAGCCGCCTGAATGACCATCTGCAGTTCATCGGTGCTCAAAGATCCGCCGTCTAAATCACCCGGAGGATCTGGCAGCTGAAATTCCGGCTGCGGAATCTTCTCGTCCGGGTTTTTTAACTCTTCAAAATTTTCAATTACCGGATCAATATTTTCATTGGTTTCTGGTGCTGCCAAATCCGTCTCTGAATCAAATACGGGCTTAATTATGTCCTCGGAATATGACGACCGGAACGTCGTTTCCGGTTCTTTTTCCGGCGGGTTTACTTCATCAGGGATTTCAGCGGGAGAAAAATCCGGCCGGACCGGCTCTCCTTCTTTGGCCTCAAAATTTTCGTCGGGTGCGGCAATATTTTTCCTTTCCGCTGTTTCTTCAAAAGTTTTTCTCTGCTCCAATCTTTCAGCGGTGTTTCTGCTTAGAATATTAAACATCGCGTCATTTAAATCATCATCCTTTTGAACAATTTGATCATCGGAAGATATTTGTTCATCCGGCAATTCAAATTCCGCCTTTGGAATTCCATCCTCATTTAAAAATGCACTTTCGTCAAAGATAAATTCACCGGTTTTTTTCGATGGAGGAGTGGCCGGTTCAGGCGGAACAGACTCTTTAATCTTCGGAGTCTCTTCTTCCTTTTCAGTGCCGGGATCTGTAAAAGTGTCTGATAATTCTTGGGGGACGGATTCAACATTTATTATTGATAAGTCGGGAGAAACCGGCTTTTCCTCAAAGCCCGGCGCCCAGCATACCTCTTCAAAAGTAAGCACCTTATTATCCACGTCCCGGCCGGATGAAACTTTGTCGCTCTTTTGATTGAACATAGTCTCTTCATCTATTTCTGCAATTGGTTCACGCAGATTGATTAATATTTCATCATCCTGTTTAATCAGTAATTCAATTTCATCTCTGTTTAAGGCGATAAGGTAGGAGTCTCTAAGAGCAACAGCCGCAGAAGTACGTGAAGTTTCTTCAAAATATTCCTCGTGACCGAAGAAATCGTTTTCACTAAAGATGTATGATTTCGTTTTGCCTAGAAGACGTTTTTTCAGGATGTTAATCTCACCGCTTGTAACAAGATATATTATGTCGGCAACATCGCCTTCGCGGTAAAGAATTTCCCCTTCGCCAATTGTAATAAGTCGTCCCCGGATTCCCCGGATATCAATTTTCGAAATGTCGGCGTTTTTAAGTAATTTGTTCCGACTTAACGTTATTAATAGTTGATT
>PGYS01000097.1 GCA_002839795.1 Ignavibacteriae bacterium HGW-Ignavibacteriae-3
ATGAAAAATAATTGCACCGAGCGGAATTAAAATTACATAACCGGCCTCAGATGCCAGATGTGATATAATTCCGGCAAAAACTATAGTTCCGGTAATTAATTTTTTCGGGGCGTTTAATACTAAGGCGCGTATCATAGAACTAAAAAGTCCGGAACCTTCGGCTACTCCGATTCCTATCATCACAGCCAGGACATATCCCAACGGAGGGAAGTTCACAAAATTGTGTGTGATGTTCGTGTACATCCACCTAAGCCCATCGCCGTTGACAAGACTATTGACGGATATTTTGGATCCATCAGCCGGATGAACGGCCTGCCACGAAAGAAAATCACCCAGCCATGAGACAAATACAACTATTAAAGCAAGAAGTCCGAAAAGAGTTGCCGGGTGCGGTAATTTATTTCCGACTTTTTCAATGTAATCGAGAGATTTGTTGAAAATTCTGGTTGCCAATGATTGTGAACGCAATAAAACCTCCTACGATAAATTTGATTTTGGCAAAGTTAGGACAATTGAACTGAAGAAGAAAATCAACCGAGCTTTGAAAACACAGCCTGTTAAATATTTAATTTTTGATAACATCAAAACAATTTTCTGTTTTTATTCCTTTGGAATGATAAAATTCATCCAGATGAACCGAGTATTGTTTGTACAGCAAATTTAGATTTTCCATTTTATAATTTTCAAATATCCACAAATGTTTCTTGAACTTATAGAGCCGTGAAAAAATCGCCCGATTGTAAAACGGTCCGGCTATTCTAATCAGATAGTACACAATAAAATGCCATAGTCTGAAGCGGTATTGCGAATTGCGAGCGGTGAATCGCGAATTATTGATAGTCTTCTGAAAATAATACGAGGCGCGTATGTGATTAAAACCGTCTCCAAAGCCGATGATGTCTTTTACTAATTCTTTTCTGCTTTCTTTCTTATCGGAATCGTAGAATTGTTCAATTTTGCCCCTAGAGTAAAATTCATCTATCAGATTCTGAAAATCGCTGTAATTCTGAACCAGGGGGGAACCTTTGTATAATTGATCACGGCTGAAGTTTTTGTCGGGATTAATAAAAATTGTTTCTTTTCCCATAAGCCAGCTTTCGAGTGCGGACGTGGATTCAAAACATGTCCAGAAATCTGAAACGCTGATCAGATCGTGAATCGATTCCTCTCCGCATAGATAGAGAACATTTTTATAGTGAGCGAGCCCGCTCATCTCGTTTGTAACAGGCTCGGTTCTTTCGGGCGAATTCTCCTGCGGATGCTGCTTAAGAACAAAAAGAGTGTCAGGATTCTTCTCAATTGCTTTTTTAAGAATCTCTCTCACTTTTTCGCGCTGGTCTTCAATCCACTCCAGTCTGCTCCCGTCACCTTTTGCCCAGATCAAAAGCTCATTTCTGCCGCGGGGGTGATCCAATTTGCCGAAGGCCCAGCCGGCGTAACCTATTACTCTGCTGAATTGTGTTGAACTGTACTTTCGAAGAAAGGCTTCTCTGCTTAAATATTTATAGACTGTAAACCGGTCGAAGCCAACTCCGCCCGTTACAACAATTTTTTCCTTTGACTCAGGAACTTCCTTTTTCAGGAATTCAGCGGTACGTTCACTCCAGCAGCAAATAAATTCCTGATAGAATTTTTTATCTTTATTATATCCCCAGTAATCAAAACTCCCGTCCGTCCTGAAATTTCCTTCTGAAATTAGCGCGAAAATAGGAATATTCTGTTCGTGCGCGATTTTTGAAATCTGAAAATAAAGATTTGAGCCGATAGTGTTTGCCTGAAGAATCACATCGGGACGCTGACAGTAAATCTCATGTATGTCAATATTGAGAGCGTGGTAAAATTCACAATTAAGAAAATGCTCAGCAAAGTAGCGGAGCGGCAGCATCATTTCTACATCGCGTCCCGTAGTATCATCTGTAAAGCAGAGTACTTTAGTTTTTTTGTTCATCTGAACCAGTCTTTGTGTTCTTTGTGATCACTTTGCGGTTAAAGCTGTTAACCGAGAAGGATACAAATTGTTTTCACATTTTTCGGCTTAATAAAATTTGGTCTAAATACCCGGCTAATTTTTTTGTAAGATTTTTATTCGAGTATAGCGAAATATCGGTTTGATTGAAAAATAATTTACCGCTTTTATATTTATAATATAGTTCTTTTACAGTTGTTATGGTTTTGTCTATATCATCAAATCCGCATGTGTGCCCCGCATTAACGCCAAGAACTATTTCTGACGCATCACTGTCTTCGGGA
Organism: Ignavibacteriae bacterium HGW-Ignavibacteriae-3; assembly: GCA_002839795.1. Lineage (GTDB taxonomy): Bacteria > Bacteroidota > Ignavibacteria > Ignavibacteriales > Melioribacteraceae > Fen-1258. The sequence goes on from PGYS01000097.1 coordinate 2,251, forward strand.
CCAATAACCAGAACGGGTCTTCTTGAAGCAAGATACTCAAATAATTTGCCCGGCAGACGGCCCTTTACATTCGGCATATCGTTAAGTATGAGAAGTAATACCTGAGCCCGGTTCATTCTTGTCAAAGTTTCATTTCTTGAAATATGGGATGAAAGCTTAAGATTATCTGATAAACCAAGCGAATTAATCTCATCAAGAATCTGATGGCCGATAAATCCCACAAGCTCAATTTCAAGATCGTGCGAAAAATTTTTATCCTCCTTAGAAATCATTGCAAGTGCTTTCCAGAGGGTTTTTGCATTGCGGTCGGGCCCAAGACTTCCAAAATGGCTTAGTGTAAACTTTTCTGAGACAGTTCCGGGAATATCTTTAAAATCATCTTCGTCATATCCCCACACAATCACTCCAACATCCTTTGCCCCTATTGATTCGAGGTCATGCTTCCATGTATCGCTGCAGATTGTAACTTTATCCGCATTGCGGAAGATTCTCTGTTCCATTGATTCATGTATTCTTTTTGAAACAGGATTAAGCATTAACTGAGGGAAATAATCAACCTGTGTCCATGGATCCTGAAAATCAGCATGCCACGGAATGCCGGTTTTCTTCTTTAATCCGTACGCGATCATATGATTGGAGTGAGGGGGACCGTTTGTAAATAGAACATCAACGGGATTCTTCTTAAGATACTCGGTTAAAAATTTAACCGAAGGGCGGATCCAGAATTTGCGTGCGTCAGGAATAAAAATATTGCCGCGTATCCAGATTCCTATTTTATGAAACAATCCGTGTCTTTCTTCTTCAAGAAAGACGTTATGAATCCGGTCTTCTTTTTTCTTGCCGGTAAAGAACTTGAAAAAATTATATGGCTCCCAAATATTGGATTTGATAACAGAGATTCCATTCGGGACATCTTTGTAGTTGCCCTCGTCAATCACTGGGTACTCAGGATTTTCAGCAGTAAATATTACGGGCTCCCATCCGGATTCGCGCAGATATTTCGCGAACTTAAGGCAGCGGTGAACCCCTATCCCTCCGGCCGGAGGCCAGTAATACGATATAATCAAAACTTTTTTCAAGGCACTATCGGTCCCGAATCTTCAGACTTCTCATCAGCCCCTTTAAATGTTCCCTTAATAAACTCCGAAATCTTTGCCGGACTTAGCAGAATAGCAAGCTCTGCTTTTTCGTAAAACCGGAAAAAGAAAAGTATTACCGGAAATAAAATTACTAACATCAATTTCAAGGCGAAAAATAATATTGTATCCTGTGCCGGAAGAAAATAAACAGCAGAGGCAAGAAGTGTTCCAACAATTATCATAAGAATCAATTTAAAATTTTCGTAAGGAATTTTATAATACTTATCCGAAAAAATCTGTGTAATGAAATAAAATACAATAAATGAAATAAGTGTGCTGAATGCCGCCGCAGCCGTTCCGTACCGGGGTATAAAAAGAAAATTGAAAATTATATTAAAAGCAGCAGCCCCAAGTGTAATCGAAGCTACATGTTTTGTGTTCTTTGTCAGAAGCATTCCGAGCGAGGCGGTTAACCGCATCCCGCTGAAAACATACGCGAGAAGAATTACCGGTACAATTACATATGCCCCGTAAAATTCCTGCTTCTCCGCGAATATATAAATAATCTCCCTGCTGAATAACGAGAGGAATACAAATCCCCAAATAAAAAAGAATGTTGAGTAAGTCATAAGCTTCGAAAAGAAACGCTTATCGTCCGGGCTTCCAAAATATTTATAAGCGACCGGCATTAACCCCAAAGTAAAAGGAAGGATGAAGAACATATTAAGAACTCCCGCCACGCGATAAGCAAGACTATACGGCGCCAAAGCGGCCGAGCCGAGCAGAAATTTTATTATATACCTGTCGCTAAGATTTAGCAGCAGGAATCCAACTGCGGCAAATAACAGAGGCAGACCGAATTTAAGCGCGCTTGAAAGAATCTTGATATCAAATTTTAAACTCAGCTGCGGCATAACTTTAACGGATAATACAATAAAACCGAAAAGTTCCGCTATGACAGCGGCGTAGAAGATTCCTTCTATTTCCAGGTTGAGCCAGGCGACAAAATATATTGTAAGTCCGGTCATCAGCAGTATTTTAAGAACGCTTACAATTGTATAAAAAACAGATTGCTCATCAGCCCGGATTTTAGCGAGGAATAGATTGTTCAACACCCTTAGCAGAACGATGTAGGAGATAAGTCTTATGTAAGAAGCGTGTATCTGAGTTGCGGCAAAAATTTCGGGAAACATGGATGTTATGGAAACTGCGGCAAGAACAAGTGCCGCACAGATTACAAACACAAAGGAGATTATCGTGAAGAGTGCTGACTTTTTTTTCTCCTTATATTCATCTGAGTTATTGAAAAGTATAATCGAGGTAGCCTGCCCGAGGATGAAAATTTCCGCAAGTATTGCGATCGTTGTGTCAAGCAGATCCCAGTTCCCGAAATCACCGACGGTAAGTTTTGCGGTATAGAGGGGAAGAAGTATTACACCGACCAGCTTCGGAGCTATGTTGCTTAAACTGTAAACTAAAGTATCGCGAAGAGTACTTTTAATCCGTGTAAGCATTTATGATTTGTCCGCAGAGTTCTTCTTTCTTGATTTGTAGAATACGAATCCCAATCCTCCGAATAATAAAAGATTCAAAAAGAGAGACAAATATTTTCCTGTCACGAATGTTTTGGGTTCGTATATGAATTCCACTTTATGTTTGCCCACTGGAACAACGATTCCCTGAAAACCGTGATTGGTTTTATGAATGGGAACAGTCTTGCCGTCAACAAGGGCCCTCCATCCGGGCAGGTAGGTCGCCCCGAAGAATAAAAAGTTGCTGCCGGAGGCATTAACATCTGCGGCAACATGTTCATCCTTATATAAAGTAATTGTTGCGGAATTTGTTGAATCCCCTTTCTCAAATTGAAAATCCAGCTTATTCACAAAAGCGAGTTTCTTCGGATCGAATGAATTTTCCTTGACGGCAGTCATTATGTCCGGGGATGATTCTTCTTCGACATTATCAACGAAGTATATTCTTGGCAGCCAGCCGTCGTTCCTGTTGACAAAAGTGGCGGAATCAGGCGTTACGGATATTTCCGTGAAATTTTCGAATGGAAACGGTCTGTCGCTTACCACATATTTAACACCGAGCATTCTCCATAGCGTATAGTTAGCGGGACCTACGGCATCAATAAAATCCTGATAACTTCTTGGTTTAACCGAAGAGTATCCGTAGAAATCTTCTTCAAGAAAATAAACATTGAAGTTGGCATTGTTATAAACACTTCCCATTCCGCCGCGCTTCATATTCAAAAGTCTGAATGGTTTTTTGTCGCCCTGCTGTTTAATAACAGAAATGTATTCCGGTTGGGCGAATTGCTGGTTTACTTCTTCAGCGTTTACATAACTGGCACCGCGGTTTCCGATCCTGAAGAGATCGAATATAACCAATATTGCCACTGCGGCAATAAAAAATTGCCTACTCAATTTCGATGTTAAGTAGGCGTATATTAAACCAGATACAATAGACAGAAGAGCCATGGCAATTACAACATCGCCGGTAAACATTCCCGATATATAATCCGAGAGAGCAGTGAACATCTGTCCCTGCTGCTGTGCCTGAGGCGATTGACCTAAAGTAGCGACGTAATCATTAATTCTAAGTGTAAACCAGTCCGCAAGGCTCCCCTTTAAGAAAAGCGATAAAAGAAACAGAACGGAGAATCCCATTGCCGCATAACGGAAAACTTTTTCAACGGACAAATCCCTTTCTTCACGCAAGGAGATGATTTTCATCAGCCCCAGTCCGGCCAGGATTGGAAATATTATCTGAACCATATGGAGTATCATCGAGGGCGCACGGAAATTATCAAAAAGAGGAAAGTTGTGATAGAATAAATCATAAAGCACGGGAAAATTTTTGCCGAATGAAAGTATCAGAAAAAGAATAAAAATTATTCCGAAAAACTGGATCTCCGGTTCTTTCCTTCTTGCCACGAGCGCGAACATAGCCAGCATAAAGATTATTATCCCCATATACATCGGAAGGTCAACGCTTGTCATCGGTCCGAAATATGTCGGCACAACTACATCCTGATTTTGGCTCAAAGGGCCGTTATATGTTGAGTTGCCGAACCCATAATATGAAGGAATAAGAAATGTCATTATTTCTCCGGGAGAAAAAGAGTAGCTCGTTGCGTATTCATAAGCGTCACCCCGGGATTGCACCGATTGATTCTCAATCTCAGTCAGGCTTTTTGTACCGCGTGTTGAATAGGGTTTGTACTCGTAAAGCTGTGCGTATGTATCGAATGACATTAGCAGCGCAATTATTCCCGTGCCCGCCATTATCGCCAAGGATTTCAATAACTGACTCTGTAAAAATTTATTTTTTGAAGTAAGCGCATAAATGAAAAAATAGAGGAAGTAAATCAGCGTTATTAATCCAAGATAAAAAACAATCTGAACGTGGGCGCTCAGAACAAGAAGATGTAATGCCAGCACAAACAGGAGAACATCGAGCAGTTTAATCTCTTTCTGAAATTTAAAAAGCAGCATCAGAATAAACGGAATAACGGCAATGCTCATCAGCTTGGTAATGTGGCCTATGTAGAAGAGAAGGAGAAATCCTGTGCTGAATATTGTTGCTGCGGCAACAAGAAAGCTCACTCCCCGGCTTGCCCCGAACCTTCTCATAAAGAAAAATGAAGTTAATGACAGAAGCACAAAACTGAAACTGTAGATAGCGTTATAATTTTTGAAGGCAGCCGAATAGATTTTTGTTGTGTATGAATAAACAACGGAAGTAAGATCGTACCACCGCAGAGACATCGAGGTTGCTACTGCGGGCACACCGCAGAAAATGTATGGATTCCACAGCGAAACCCCGTCCCGGTCTTTGCTGGAGTATTCCCTTAGGCTTTTTACCTGCATCAGATCGCCCGATTGTGTTGTCTTATCGCCGAACATGACTGGGAAAAAAAATATCAATATCAGTATAAGAATAAGCAATAGCAGCGCGGGAGTCTGATATTTCTCGGCGATGAATGATCCGAATGAAAAATTTTGTCCGGCAGATGCTTTTTGAGAGGACGGAACTTTCTTTTGCTGTTTTGACATTTATTCTCCAAATATATTTTCTTAATAAATATTACTTTCTGATACACTCAACTTATAGATTAAGACAAGCTGAATCATTTATTCAATATTGCATTAACGTAATTTGCCCAGCTCAGGTTTTCAGCGGTTCTTCTGATATTTTCTGCCGGAATCGGATGCTCAAGAAATTTTTTCATTGCAAGATACATCGAATCGAGATCATTTGGTTCCGCCAGATAGCCGTTATAGCCCTCCTGAATGCTCTCTGAAAAATGTCCGATTCGCGTCGCGATGCTAGGGAGAGAAAAATTATACGCTGTCGATTCAACTCCGGAAGGGGTTGCGACCAGATAAAAAAGCACATTGCAATCAGCCGATTGAAAATATTTATGTACATCTTCATTCGGAACATAACTGTTTATCGCGACAACTTTTCCCTTTAGATTTAGCTCATCTATCAGATTCAACGGACGGTATTCGCTCTCGTCCTCCTTCTGTTTCAGAATTACTTTTTTGATCGCGCGAAAGGCGCCTTGTTTAATCCGTGTAACCAATTTATTGGCGTCAAGTGTATTCCAGAATGATTCCCCGACTATTAAAAGAGAAACATCATCCCGTTCCCCGGCAAGTTTAGAGAAAGCTCTTATAACGTTGTGGAGGCCTTTGTACCTTCTTATGAATCCGAAAAAGAGAAAAACATTTTTTTTCAGTCCTAACTCAGCCTTGAACTTTTCTCTGTCGAAAGAAGGATCTGGCAGGAACATATCGTAAACCGGGTGGAACAGCTTTATAACTGTTTTTTCGTCCTTAGAGGTTGCGCGTTCGCCGGAAGTATTGATTATAAATTTCTGATCAGGGAAAATCTGCTTTAGTTCATCGAAATATTTTTGTGCGTGGGCTATGTATGAATCGGAATTCCTCAGCGCGAGTTTTAGAAGAGAGCCGTCTATGAAACTCTCCTCTTTCTGCTTCACTACATGGAGCACGAAAATTATTTCACAGTTAGTGCGCGCCTTCACTTTTTTAAGTATTGAATTTATTGGGAGACCCTGTACCGCCAGCGCCCATTGGACAATTAAAATATCAGGCGCAATCTCATTTATAACATCAGCCGTTCGATACCACGAAAAAGGATTGTTGTAATTTGTGATATAAGTAACTTTTATTTTTGTCCCTTCAAGAGGATCGGACTTTATGCTTCGGTAAATGTAATCTCTAGGAATAATAGACGGGTATTGATGTGTCCATGACACAATGTTTACCTCGGCATCACCGCGATCGGCAAAGCCCTTTGCCAGCGATAATGTGTAGTTGGCAATGCCGCCTTTGAATTTTGGCCCGGGACCAAATATTACAATTTTCATTTTATAATTGAGGTAAATAATTCATTAACAATGGTCAAAAATAGTAATTTTTATTGGGAAAGGAAGATAAGATGCGCCCTGTCCCGGCGCATCACATTGCGGATCGATCCGGTTATTTTTTCTCTTTAATAATGTATCCCTTTTCGTCCTGGAAATTATGGGCCAGAATTTCTCCTAAAAGTCCGATTGCGAAAAACTGTATCCCGACTATTATCAGCAATATGCCCAGAAACAGGAGGGGACGGTTACTTAGAGATAATCCGAAAAACAGTTTTTCCACCGCAAGCCATGCGCTTATTGCAAAACCGACCAGGGCCGTAATTAGTCCTACGAATCCGAACAGATGCATTGGGCGTTTTATATAACGAGTAGTGAATATAACTGTTATCAGGTCAATAAATCCCTTGAAGAAACGTGATATTCCGAATTTTGTCTTGCCGTAACGGCGCGGGTGATGTTTAACAATAATTTCTGAAACGGAAAAACCTTTCCACTCGGCAAGAACCGGAATGTAGCGGTGCAATTCCCCGTAAACGTTGATATTCTGAACAACTTCTTTGCGGTATGCTTTAAGCCCGCAGTTGAAATCGTGAATTTTAACACGAGTAAATAAACGGGTTATATAATTAAAAAATTTTGAAGAGGTTTTCTTTATGAATGGATCAAATCTTTTTTTCTTCCATCCGGAAACAAGATCGAAGCCCTCGTCAAGCTTTTTGAGAAGATTTAGAATTTCATTGGGATCATCCTGCAGATCCGCATCCATTGTAATTACGGCATCGCCGGTTACGTTCTTAAAGGCGACCTGAAGAGCGGCGGATTTTCCGTAATTAGACCGGAAACTAAAATATTTAATCTTGTTATCTATCCTAGCCAGTTCCTTTATGATGTTTAATGATTTATCTGTGCTTCCGTCATCCACGAAAATGATTTCATGGTCGGACGGAATTACTTTGAGACTTTTTTTAATTTCGTTATATAAAGGGCGCAAGGATTCCTCTTCATTAAGAAGCGGAACCACAATCGAGACCTTTCTGAATGAGACCGACTTGGACTCTCTTGGAGGCTGATTCTGGCCGCCCTGATGGGGACGAGATTTTCTTCTGTTATTATAGTACCTTCTGTAAGGTTTCTTCTGCTGGGGCTGCCCCTGCGGCTGATTTGTCTGTTCCTGCGGCGCCGGCGTCTCCGGTTTGTTCTGATTATCCAATATGCTTTTCCGTTCTTAAATAATAGTTATTGATTATCTATTTCAAAGTTAAAACAAGATGTCTCTAAAATCAATTTGGAAGATTCTCGAAAAGACTATTATTTGACGCAGACCGGTATTGAACTACCTCAAATCTATAATTGTTTTCATATTATAGATTAGTTTGGAAGTGCGAAAAACAATCTTTAGATTTCTTACAACAGGAATGTACTTTTATGGGCGGAATCATTTTCTGGGGAATAATAAGGGCGGCGATACTGATTCCGTCTCTATGGCTTCTTTACGGAATGATGGAATACAAATACTGGTGGTGGTTCGGAATCTTCTCCTTTTACGGCTTTATTATTCATCCGGCGGTTATTCAGTATAATATATTCCGTCGCGATAATGATGAGATAATAAATAATACTTTGTGTTCATCATGTAAATATTTCGATGAGTCGGCGGTAATCTGCCAGAAGTACGATCAGCACCCGACTCTGAAAACTCTTCCGTGCGAGGGGCTTGACTGGGAACCAAAAGGGACAAAAAATGAAGAGACAGAAATTTACTCATAATAAAGAAAAAGCGATAAGCAGCAGTATTAAATTCTGCGCGGAGTGCGGGGAAGAACTTGATATGTTCGGAATCGACAACGGCGAAATTGATATTGAAAAAGTTCAGACGCGCCATAAACATTGTAAAGAGAATGGAAAATTTAAAGGCGATCTCTGTGCAATGATGTTTATTGCCGATCCCGATGAGCCGGTGCCTCCGAATGATGGAGACGATTAAACAGATCGTTCACGGCTTCGGTAAACCGGGGCCCGGGACGTGAATATAGATCCCAATCAACATAAATTATATTATGGTTCCGTATTGCCTTTAGTCTGTTCCACTCGGGATAGGCATTCTTAATCTCATCAGGATTTTCACCGCCCCCGGTTGGTTTTATTATATAATCCGGATCCCTCTTCAGCACTTCTTCCCTTGAAAAGATGGGATAATTCATTGGCGAATCACCGGTAATGTTTTTTAATCCGCAAATCAGAAGGTACTCATTTAAAAAAGTATTTTCCCCCGCCAGCATCAGAGGTTTTAACTCAACTACAAACATTGCGGATTTTTTTTGTGATTGCGATGCAGATGCGGCAATGCGTTGTATAGTCGAATCCCAGCCGGCAATCCTGTCTTTGGCTTTCTGTTCAACTTGAAATATCTTCCCCAGATCCAGATATGTTTTTTTTATTCCCTCATAATTGCGCGGATTGGAAACAAAGATTTTGATTCCAAGCTGATGGAATTTATCGTACGTCTCTTTTGTATTTCCTTCAACAGTTATTAAAACAAGATCCGGTTTCAGTGTTACAATTTTTTCAAAATTTACTGTAAGTAAATTTCCTACCTTCTCAACTTTTCTTGCCGCTTCGGGATAATCGCAATAAAGAGTATTGCCCGCGAGTTTATCGCCCTGACCAAGATCGTAAACCATTTCAGTCAGATTCGGCGCGAGTGTAATTATCCGCTGCGGAATCTTCTCAAATGATTGAGCAATCCCTAAATCATCATTAACGGAGAACCCGGCGTTGAACGTTTTCTCTTTTGAACATGAAGCGATTAAAATTAAAAATGTAAATACGAAACTGATTTTTTTTAGCATCTGAGTCTATGGGAAAAATTAAATATGAAGCAAAGTAGGCAAAAAAAAATAAAAACGGAGGGAAGTGAGATAGAGATGCCTGAGCCGGCATCTCTATCTTATAAAATGCGGGTCAAATTATTTCTTGGCAATTCTTCTCATGTTTTCAGCGAGTTCTTTTATCTCTGTTAAATCGCGTCGCAGTTCGCTCCACCCGTACCACAGTGCATAATCTGGATTCATATGAAACGCGCCCTGGAATGCACGCATTCTGTGCTCAAGAAACATTACAAAAAGTTTTTGCTCTACTACGGTCGGTGCGTCATGGAATGTCAGCAAGTCCGGATACGGATGGGCATATCCCGCCGGCTTCGGAATTATCTTGTCCTTGTAGAGTCCCGCTATAGTTTTGATTGCCTCGGCCATAAGACGATCCGCGCTTTTGATCATATCGTCCCCTTTCTCAAGTTCCGCTCTGGCAAAATTGCCTGAGTGACATTGATTGCAAATTTTTAACATTTTATCGCGCTCGGCCTGCCAGGATTCTTGTGATAATCTTGCTACGTCAGCAGCTTTTACAATTTCCAGGCGCGCGGTTGGTTTTCCTTCGGGGTCCAGAACTCCAAGAGCCTGGAGAATCGTGACTCTGTCATCTGCCCATTGTTTGTCCTCGGGCATTGGAAGACGAACGGCTAAAAATCCCCACGCTGTTCTTACTTCATGATTTCCTTCGGACATGTGACAGGTTTGACATGTTGGGGCAGCTGTGGTTTCCGGAAGAGTCCCATTCTGTTTCAATAATGCACGAACTCCATGTTTAGAACCGGAGTACATTTCCCATTGCGGATGGTCAAAGCCCATGTGACATGTTTGGCATGCCTGCGGCTGAGAGGCTTCCTTCTTTGAAAAGGTGTGACGGGTATGGCAGGCGTCGCACGAAGCG
>PGYS01000098.1 GCA_002839795.1 Ignavibacteriae bacterium HGW-Ignavibacteriae-3
GGATATTTATTTCAAGCATAAGAAACTGCTTGACGAAAGCTCCACCGATCTTTTTGTGAATGAAACAATCAAACTGGAAAAAGAGATTACCACCGACAGAGAATTCAGCATAGAAGAAAAATGCACATACGAATATGAATATTTCGGCTACATGGTTTCGCGCCATCCGCTTCAGTTTTTTGATGATGAAATTAATTCGCCCGGAATAATCAGATCGTCGGAGATGCGGCTTCATCACAACAGAAGAGCAAAAATGATCGGCTGGTATATGACTTCCAAACGCATAAAGACGAGCAAGGGAGAGATAATGAAATTCCTTTCGCTCGAAGATATGAGCGGAACATTCGAAGCCGTTCTTTTTCCTAAATCATATGCGCTGTTTGCCGAACTGACAATGTCCATGGGGCCATATCTTGTTGAGGGAAAAGTCGATGCGCTTGAGACTAACAATATTATAGTAGAGAAACTTTCCGTCCTTACAGTAGAGGCGGCTAAATCTATTACACAGAAAGACCGGACGGATACGAACTTTTTCGGCGATGTTGAAAAGCCGGCAAGTTTAGAGGAAATTGTTCTGGTTAATGCGCTGGGGAAAGAGAAGCTTATTAAAGCATATCTTTAAAAAATAAATTGAGAATTGAGAATTGAGGATCATTTTTCCGCGCTAATCATAACCATCATAATAGATCTGTGTGCTATTGCCCTTCTAATAGAACACGGATGACATAGACCGCCTGCCGTTGGCGGGGGAGAAATCTTAACAGGCACCAAGATTCCTCTCTTCGTTCGGAATGACAATGCCTTGGCTGGTTCGACATGACAAATAACACCTGTCATCTCGACCCCGCCCTGCGGGGGAGAGATCCTTCTTCCGTTAAGATTCCCAGCCACAGGCATTCCTCCGGAAGAACCCGAACGCAGTGAGCGGTGAGAAATCTAAAAAGATGTCTCACCCCGAAAAACCCGGATTCGACATGACAATTCCATTCTTTATGCCAATTCCGGAGAGTCGCAGAAAAGAAGAAAGAGAAAAGGATTAATGCATTCTTGATGCTAGATACTGAATACCAGATACTCCGCCGCCGGGTTCAGGCGAGTTGCTGTGTGCGGCTCATTAATGTAACATTGATAAGCTGGAGAAGTGATTTTCCATCGACCGGTTTTGCGAGGAATTCCTGCGCGCCCGCCTGGAATGAATTGGTTCTTTCTTTGGTTGTGTTAAAAGCAGAGAGGATAAAAACGGGTGTGTTTTTATACTTTTCCATACTCTTCAGTTCGCGTGTAAGATCGATTCCGTCTTTATAATCTTTAAGGGAGATATCCATAAGGACAAGATCAAAATCGGTATTTGCAATGGCATTATAGAATGCGTTTACATTGCCGCAGGTATGAACTTCGTATTTTTTTGAGAGGAAGTATTTCAAAAAATCTTGAGCTAACTCTTCATCGTCAACAACTAATAATTTATGATTATTTTCCATAACTCAATACAAGATATACAAAAGCGTGAGTTCTAAAATAATATTTATTTTTTAATTTCCGCTAATACCTTGTCTGCTACTTTATTTTGAACTTCATCGGAATCGTAGAAATTTGAATCAACGCGATTGCGTAGTTCTTCCAGACGAGCCGGACTTAAATCAACTTTCGCCATATCACGTGCTTCAGAGGAAATTTCAATTTTATCCTTTGCGTCCTGGTTCTGAGCCGCTTCGGGTTTACTGTTCTTTGTTTTATTTACAAAGAGCGGGCTATTTGTAACGCCTTTAATTTCCACTTAGTACCTCAAATAATTAATGATTTTTTTCTCACCGGCAAAACTGAACAGCTCTTTTTGAAGCTTTTTCTCTTCCCTGGTAAAGATCTCTACTATATTATCGAACTTCCTTTCTATTTGTTTAGCCCGGGTGAGCAGATCCGGTTCAAATTTTAACAAACTTTCCAGTCCAAATTCCTCAACCAATTCATTTATGAGCCTTTTTACATCTTTTACCCCCGAAACCATTTGAGGGAAGACGGTATCAAAAGTCTCAAAATTCATTAAATCCATCTTTTCGGAGATATTATCCAGTGTTTTTCCAATCTGCCCGAGTTTCAGTTTCATATTGTTCATTATGAAAGACCGTTTAAGTTAGAAAAATAGCTTGAAAATGAGGATTGCAGGTCGAGCATGGACTGAAGCTGCATCTGCATTTTAATGTAGCGGCTCCGCAATGCTTCTCCTGCTTTATCTATCTTGGCCTGAATTGCCGTACCGGTATCGTTTATTGATGTAATAGTCTGACTGAAGGAATTTTTTCTTGTAGTAATATATCCAGTTGAACCAAGATATGGTGAAATTCTAGCCGATAGAGTTGCAGCGATACCGCTGGTCGAATTAAAAAGAGAAGCCACTTGTTCGGGATGATTGGTTAATGCAGTATCAAGAATCGCACTATCTGAGAGGGTAAGCCCTTTAATTACATCAAAGCTTATCCCGATTTTATTAAGTGAGTTAATCTGATCCGCGGAAATTCCAGATACCGCCGAAGTTGCTATTGCACTGAACATACTCTGAAGCGAAGTTGCGGTAGAATCACCGTTTAAACTACCGCGACCATCCTTAGTATTTGTGAGATTGGTCTTTAGATAAGAATATATATCGTTAAAGCTATTTATGAAATCCTGAATCTTTGTTCTTGCGGTGGAATTATCCTTCTCCACGGAAAGATCCACGGTTGTGTCTGATGTCTGCATAACAGATTTCAACTGAATTGTAGATCCGGAAAGAAGATCGGAAATTGTATTAGAATTTCTTTCAAGATCCATTCCGTTGAATTCAAATTTGGCATTAAGGTTATTTTCTGCAATTACATACCCGGCCTGAGTTGGGGTTGCAACTTTATCATACATCAGTCTCCCGCCCGGATTCATGTTGTCCATACCAATAGCGGTCAATACATTATTGTTCAGGTCCTCGGAAAATGCGGTGATCCTGTAATCATAGCCGGACTGTTTGGAAGTTAATGAAATGCGCGAAGTGGCCGATGTAGGTGAGAATCGAGAAGCGGTAACAACTCCGGATGCTCCTTTTTCCTTGACCGTAGTCATACTCAGGTCGCTAATCAGGCTCCCGGTAACATCGCTTAAGCTTATATACTTTGAAGTATCCGTAACAGTTATCTTTAATTTATAATTGCTCGAACCGTCTGCTATCTTTTCGGCTTTTACTCCGGCCAGTTTGTTTATCTCCGTAACTGCACTGTCTATTATATTGCTGTAGGTGTCCGCGGAATAATCAATTGTTGTTTCGGTTCCATTCAGATTTATTTTGAATGATCCACCGGATGCTGAAGTAGCCCCATCAACCGAACCCGAGTTTATTTCTGCCTTATCAAGATTAATAGCTGTCTGAATCTTAGACATTACATTTTTATTCGAGATCTGGCCATCAGTAAAATCGGATTCTTCAAAAGTAACAGAGACTTTGCTTGCAACAGTTCCGCCTGCGCCGTCTCCTGCCGTAATTATAAATTCATGGGTTCCCGCCGAAGTTATATCTGCTGATATTGCATCGGAACTTAATTCTTTCGAAACCGCTAGATCAGTTTTTGCGAGCTGGTTAATCCTGACTGTGCTGGAATTAACCGAAGCTGAACTGGTCGTAGTAATTGAAACAAAACTTGTAGCAGAAGAAGAACTTTTCTTAGCGGAAAAAACAGACGTACTGTCGGTACTTGAAAGTGAGGTTAATATTGTATTGAGTGAAGATAACTTGGCACTAATTGTTGAATAGGCCGAATCCAGTGTCTGATAATAAGTCTTGCGCTTTGAGAGCGGAGTAAGTCGGGTACTATATTGAGCGTTTTTATAGTCTGTTACTAAACTGGTAATTCCCGATGTAGTTAAAAGGTCATACGCCATAATAATTACCTGTTATTGAAAGCCGTCTTCCAAGTATCTCTTAATTCTGTCATTATTTTCTGAACTTCGGCAAAGTTATTTTTCCTTGCCTGATCCTGGCAATATTGATAAAGTTTTAAAAATCCGATCGAAACTTCTTTTACCTCAGGGTCATTATAGCTCAATCCATTCATCAGTATCTGAATAGCTTCATTTACCTTTATCATATTTTTTTTCTGGCAATGTAGAATAATAAAATCGTACACTTTTAGTAAAAGCTGTTCTTGAGTAGCATTGTTTATTTCATTAACTAGATAAGGATTCGGTTTTGACTGATGCGCCAGCGAGGTGTATGTATACATTTTATTTGCTCGGTTTTAGTACATTAAAAAATAGAGCCCCCGCTTTCGCGGGTAGCTCTATCATGTCAATTAACGAAATAAGGAGAGTATCTGCTGTGGTGCTGCATTCAGCTGAGATAACATAGCAGTACCAATTTGACCTGAGATTGTTCCCTTTGTTGCGTTCAACTGCTCAGCGGCCATATCCGCGTCAAATATAGCGCTGATGGAAGCAGTGCTGTTAGCAATTGAAGCTGTTAAAAAGTCACTTCTTGAATCAAGCGCCTGGGTCAGATTACCGATCTTGCCCAATGCATCTCTAACCTTACCGGCTGCAGTAGTAAATGCGGTATCCGATGCTGCAGCAATAGCCGTTGCATCTGTAGTGCTTGTTAAACCACTCGTGCCTACTTTTGTGGCAAGAGCTGCGGATCCTAAATCTGAGCTTGCAAAATCAAAGGTCAGAGCAACGCCACCAACTCCAAAAGTAGGAGCTGACACTGCTGTTGAACCGTCGGTGCTGGCTAAGAGCTGAGTTCCGTTAATATTCGTACTTTTCAGAATTGATGATATTTCATTTGCAAGAGTACGGATATCTTTTGCGATACTGGCCGAATCTTTCAATGGATCAGATGCGTCAACACCTTTAGCTGCAATCTGATTCATTTTATCATTAATTTGCTGAAGAGCAGATTCTGCTGTTGCCAAATAATTCTTTGCAGAAGTTATATTGTTTAACTGAGCTTTCTGCTTTAGGTTAGAAGCTTCAAGCTGTTTACCAACATTATAGCCAGATGTATCATCTGCTACGCTGTTGATTCTTTTTGTTGTAGCCAGACGAAGCTGAGCTTTTTGTGTTTCTGCATTAACTTTTGACAATGCAGTGTACGCCTGAAGCGCTGCGAGATTTGTGTTTACTGAAAATGCCATTTGAACCTCCATGTGTTTTGTTTTTCCAAGCTTCCCTGCTTGGTTTATTTGAGAATCCTTTTCTCAAATATATTATCGGAGGCGGTTTTTAAAAGTTTAGTTTTTTTTGAAGTGGAATTTTTACTGCCGAACCTTTGAAAGGGTCTGGATTGCATTCTTTAATGGCGTGATGCGAGTCACAACGTCGGGGATATCCGAGAAGTACTTATCAATTATTTGAACAATCGGTTCAATATCGTCCATCCTACCTAATTTTATATAATATGAAATAAGGTAAAAATACAATGCGGGATCTCGGTCTTCATCTCTAATAATTTTTTCCATTTCCAGTACTGCTTTTTCAACCTCACCTAATTCATCCAGAGCTTTTGCCTTAAGCTTTCGCAGTTCAATTGAATCAGGGTTTTTTTTCAGAAGGGTCTCTGCTATCAAGAGTATTTGATGTTTTGATGGATTCCCCTCCGATGTGAAGACAATAAAATCGAGATTAACAGGGCTGCACATATCTGCAAGAACTTCAATTTCTTCTGGCAGGAGAGATGATTTGGAAAGTAATTTTTGAATCAATACGATTCTTCTAGCTTCAGTTTGAGGACACTGTTCCCGGTAATACGAAAATAAAATTTTTTGATAATATTGAATATTTGCATTATTTCTATTTTGCAACGCCATTAACAAACCAAAATAAATAATCTCTTCGGGATTCAATATTATGGCCAAAGGGGATTTGTGTCCTTTAACAGACAACTCCTTGTTGATCATGTATGCTCTTTTGCAAGCCTCTTCAGCCTTATTATACTCACTTTTTCTAAGCGCGATTTTGGAGGCTAACAAATAAGCGAATGGTTGTTTGTCATCAATATTAAGTGAGCGGTTTATGTAATTTTCGGCTTCAGCTATTTGATGGTTTTTATGCAAATGCAATGCCAAAGACGTGAAGCATATTCCGCGATGCTGTTTTTCAAGTTTACAGGATTCACCCGCAATTTTGAAATTCTTAACCGCATTCTCTCCATCCTCTAGGATATCATAGGTTTGTCCAAGTTGAAAAGTGATATACGAAGAATTATTTTTTTTATTTTCTTCCAGTAATAGCGATAAATTTCTTTTTGCTTTGGCTTTTTTATCATCCGAAGATACATCATAGCCGTAATGGTGGATCAGAACTTCCGACTGAATCAGTTTGATTCCATTTTCTACTAATGATTGAACAATTTGTTCATGGACTTTACCTTTAAATGCCAGTCCTTTATAATTCGGAAATATTCTGGTATACCGCATCGAAGTATCTCTTCCGCCTCCGGTATCATAACTTTTTACAGTACAGTAATATGCCGCTTTCCGATCAGAAGCTAAAATCTTTTTAATTTCCGGAATTGATTTCCCGTCCAGCCTTTCATCTGCATCCAGATACAGAATAAAATCTCCGGTAGACTGATAAAGAGCAAAGTTTCTGGCAGCAGAAAAATCATTAATCCATTTATAATTGTAAATCTTAGCTCCAAAGCTTTTTGCAATTTCAACTGTCTTATCATTGGAACCGGTATCAACAATTACAATTTCATCGGCAACGTCCCTGACTGAATTCAGGCATTCGCTTAGATGCTTTGCTTCATTTTTAACAATCATAGAGAGAGTTAACTTAGGCATCAATTAATCTCCGCAAGGGAATTGTGCAGCTCTTCATGACCCAGCAATTGATTTACTTTTGCCAATGCGGAAACAGCATTATGATTTTCCGGATTATTTTTAACTGCCCATTCATACATTGTTTTTGATGCTTCATACTGTTCCTGAATAAAAAGACATTCTCCGAGGCCAACACAAGCCGAAGAAGAATCTGGCACTAATCTCAATTCATCTTCAAAATATTTTTGGGCTTGTTCCACACTACCAATAGCCAACGCAATGTTTCCCGCAAGATTGAGCAATTCGCTGAAATCGACCTGAAATTTTCTGTGGTCCACTTTGTGATAATTATCAAGAGCATTTCGCAGAGATTCTGATGCAAGATCTAATTCCTGATCTGCTATAAATATTCGGGCGCGTTCAAAATGTTCGTCAAATTTGTTTTTACTGATAGGATAAAAAACCTGATGCGGTTTTATCTCTTTTTTTTCAAGCCAGAGCTGATCCGGCGTTACACCCCATTTGGCAATAAATTTGCGTTCATTTATTTTAAGTCTTTCGGCATATCTAGCTTGACCATCTGCTTTGAAACTCTTCGAACCATGATGATGAATAAAAACATCTTTTGCTATCACGGTTTTGAAACCAGCAAGCTGAGCACGCAAGCAATAATCATCATCCTCATAATTTCCTGGTGTAAATCTCTCGTCTAATCCACCTATTTTATCTATTACTTCCTTCTTGACTAATGTGCACAAGAACGCAATTCTGGGAAAATTTAAAAGTTTTCCTTTATTGTTTTCTCTGATTTGATTCGCGTATTCATGCATATCATCCATTGAATTATACTTTGCTTGCTTATCAATCTGTAAACCGCTGACTTCGTTGCTGATTGGTCCCACCAAACCGATTTCGGAATCTGATTCCGCTGCTTCACTCATCCTCTGAAGCCAACGATTTGTAAATACTATATCGTTATTCGCAATTACTATATAATTTCCCCTGGAATGGAGTATTCCCTGATTAACAGCAGACGGAAATCCGAGATTTTCTTTGTTTAAGATTACTTTAACATTATCATTTTCACTCATGATTTCCCGGAGATAAGCAGGAGTTTCATCTTTGCTTGCGTTGTCTACCACAATCAGTTCATAATCGTTCACGCCAGATTTTATCAATGATTCGTAAAATTGCTTTGTATACTCCAACCCGTTGTAAGTTAATGTTATTATCGATGTTTTGACTTTAGGAATAAATATTTCTTCGATTTTTTCTAGAACCGCTTCATATGACCATTTTTTTTCGACAAGCTTTTTTCCGTTTTTTGATAATTTTTCAAATAATGATTTGTCGTTATATATTCTTACGATTGCTTCAGCAAACTCGGCAGCGTCATCGGTTACTATCGCATCTTCAAAGCTTTCCAATTCCATTCCCTCAGCTCCGATAGTTGTTGTGACAACAGGCAATCCCCACGAGAGAGCCTCGCCAATCTTTCCCTTCATTCCCGATCCGTAACGAAGCGGTGCGACAGAAATGCGGGCTTGACGCAAGTAAGGCGTAATATCCTGAACAAAACCTGTTACAATGATGTTTTCGGATTCCATTTGCCTTATTTCATCCGGCGGCTGATTTCCGACAATATATAATTTAATGTCAGGTATTTCCTTTAGCACTTTTGGGAACACTTCTTTTTGAAAATACATTACCGCGTCTATGTTAGGCGTATGCCAGAAATTGCCCACAAAAAGCAAATTTGAGCATTGCTCATAAAACTTTGTTTCGTCTATTTTGGAATGTATGTTAGGAACAATTTGAATCGGCTTCTTAATTCCATGATCTTCGAGCACTTTTCTATCATATTCAGTTATTACCCAGACCTGGTCAGCTTCAGAGTATGTTTTCAGCTCTAACTTCTTATTTTCGATCGCCTTGCTTTTTTGAAGTTTATCTTTCTTTATTTCTATTTCTCGCATTTCGCGGACAAAATGTATATCAACCGAGTCGACTATAATTTTTGTTCCGGGCGAATATTTACGAATTGTTTGAGCATAATAATCGCCGATATACCAGAAACTCAGCAATGCATATTCATACTTTCTGCGTGAGAGAATTTTAGTTAAATCAAATCCGGCTCTGATGAAAGGATCGCCGTTTGAATACATATAATTAGCGTCCCCCGCGTAGATTTCAACTCCCATTTCCTGAAGCATCGGAATATATTGTTCTTTATAGGAATCACTACGGGCAATATATGTTATGTGGTATCCGAGCTTTAAAAGCGACCGTAATACTTGAAACAACCTTAGAGAACCAGACGCACGATCATACATGGGCAGCAAGGGGTCTATAACAAGCACATTCTTTTCCCGCTTCACAGGTTTAACAGTGCCAGTATATTTCTGTTCTAAGTAGCTTATTTCACTTTGCGGATAGATTGCTGCGTCCTCAACTATATTTTCTTTACGCAATTGCTCCTGGAGATTATATTCATGAAGGTATCCCTTGATTTTGAAGGCCTGAAAGACCCAGTAATAAAGTCTATTCAGATTATCTTTTACAGCTTTTATTTCGGAAGCATTCAAAGAAGAATTTAATTTTTGTTCTAGTTTATTTACTTTTCTGACATTCTCACTCAGATAATTTTTAATAAAATCCCACTTCTCTTCCGCTTGCTGAACGGCCGCATATATTTCTACTTCATTGTTTGGATGAAGACGCAAGAAGTGATCGAGAGACTTGCCCTGTTTTTCACATCGTTTACAGAATTGTTCAAAGGTCAATGGACGGGCCATATAACTTATTGCGTTTTCATTGTAAATAACTTTCAAACCATATTTTTTAAGACGAAAACCAAGTTCAATATCTTCCGAACCAAATCTAAATCCTTGATTGAAGACACCGTTTTTAGCAAGAAAAGATTTTTTACACGAGGATCTTCCACCCCAAAAGAATGTGTTATCAAGTTCCTGTTCATTCTCGAAATCTTTATAATAAAAAAGATTGTATCCGACATCAGTTATATAATGCATCAAATACGAAATCTTGATTTTTGAAGACCAGGTTGTGTAGCCAAGGATTGCAACATTTTCTTCAGGATATTTAGAATGCGACGCGATATGCTCCCTTAGAAGATCTTCATGCGCAATGTCATCGTCGTCGAAAAAAAAGCATACCGGCGCTGTCGAACAAAATAATCCAAGATTTTTAGCGGATGATATTCCAGAATTTTCTATTGTAAAGCATTTTAGATTTAGCTTACTTTGGAAAATCTCGCAGATTTCAATAGTGTTGTCATCGGAACCGTCATTAACGACAATCACCTCAAATTCATTTCTGGAAATAGTTTGTTCTGTAAGACTCTGAAGCGCAAGCTTAAGATATTCCGAACGATTGAATGTAGGAATTACTACGCTTATTAATGGTTTCGGAATAATTTCCGCCATCTTTTCTCCTTTAAGATTTTACGTCACTTACTGTGAAACAATCCACGAGTTCAAAATGGGAATTATTTTGCAGGATTTTTGCCCTCTGTTCATCCGCAACCGACCATGCGTAATTAGCGACCGGTTTACGGAGACTATGATCAACAGGTACTGAATCGATAATTCCCATTTTCAAACCCTGATCGAATATTTTTTTTGCCCAAATATTTTCATAACCCCAACCCATTGGCGATGAAAGATCAAAGGGCAAGATGATGTCATATATATCTTTACGAATACTAAACACCGGCCCTATTTCGACAAAATGTGTTTCGCGGGCAACTACCCCGTTTTGCTTTTGAACTATAGGATGGTCTATATAAGAATTAACTGATCTTGCCGGCTGCGCCAGCACAAAGTCATACAGGTTTTGTAGTTTTATAAATCCATCAATAAAATTCTTCGGAAGCACAATATCATCATCAACCGTCAGGATATAATCGTAATCATAAATATTTTCGCGGTTAATCAGTTCGTTTAATATTTCAAACTTTGGGATAAATCTATTGAACTGATTAACAGTATATTTTAGCACAAGCTCATTAGATGATGTTCTGTTTATTGCAACCCATTTTTGCTTAATGTTATAATTTACTGTTTCATGAATGTTTAGAACAATGTCTTCAACATTATTAAGTCTATCACCAAGATAGACTCCGAGCACTAGTATATTTTTTCGCGGAATTTCTTTTGATTCACCGATAGAATCATTTATGAAAATAGTGGGTCTCAATGAATTAATGAATTTTGATTCGGGCTGCAACGAAGAGTCCATCCGCGTTGGAATAGTCTTATTCTTCCCTAATTTTAAAACACTGAGGGGCTGGTAAAATATTTTAATATCATCATTTTGTAACTGCAACCCCAGGTCATAAAGCGCCAGGCCGAAATCTGAGATGTTCTTATCAAAGCTATACTTTTCCAATATGTCTCTTGTGATAAAGAGACAATATCGCGAGGATGTGGATATTTCCATTGAGTAATTAAATGCAGGAGCGGTTGTTTTTTTGCCTACTCCATTTCCGACAAGCATATTATCCTCAATTATAGAATAACCGGCCTCCTCTATTTTATTGGATCCGTTTACAATTTTTGAAGTAATGACTTTGGAATTGGTGGAAGCTGAGAAATTCAGCAAATATTCAATCGAAAGCGGTTTTATTTCAAGCATAGAATTTATAAATACAATATTATGACCGTAAGCAAGGTTTGCTGCAATTTCACAACCAAGCATCAGACTTATTCTTTCCGGAATGGCAAAGACCATTATATTCGGTCCAGCACATTCATTTACAACATTATTTATTTTTTGATTTTCATGAGCCACAATAATAACTGCATAGTTTTGATAAGTAACGTTATTTTTTACAGAGTGAATGAGATTTATAACGTTTTCTTCGCTGCCTTTAAAAGGGGTTATAATACTTAAATAATTCTCAGGCATATCTATTTGCTGCGCTGCGAGAAAATCATTTCTGTTTTTGCCAATTTCCTTACTTGCTATTATCAACTCATTATCCTGTAAGGTAAGAGCTAATATTTCCTCAAGGGAAGATTTTATTGAATGGATTATCTCCACCATTTATGTTCCTTTGTAATCGATTTTTTTTGATTCGTTGAAACAGGATTTTTAATTTGTTTTTATTGACTCAGTCCCGCAAGTTTCTAATTCATTAATTATTTCCTTGTTGAAATTATTAGTAAGATTCAGTAGATAAACCATATTTCCCAGCGCAACGTCATTCTCCGGATCTAATTTTATTACATCTTCTAAAATTTCCTTAGCCAGATCATATCTTTCAGTTATTATATAAACTACGGAGAGATCTATTAGAGCTTCTATATGCTCGGGTTCAAAACCCAAGATGAGAATTAGTAATTTTTCTGCCTCAGAGGGTTCGCTATTCTCAATTAATTTCTCTGCCTTTAACAGATATTTGCTGGTTTGTTGGCTGCTCCACCCCAGATCCGCCTGAACCTCTTTCTTTTTATTGTTAAGGTGAATTATATTATTAATTGTATAAACATCAGCATTAACTGTTTTAGTCGCTCCACTCGTGCGAATGTATGAGCCTATAAAAGAATCGTCAGTTGTTTCAACCAAATTGATACCTGAAAACACGATGTCACGTTTAGCTTTTGACGTACTTCTTAAAATGATTCCATTGTTATTGTTGTTTGTAAAACCTTCTGGGAAT
>PGYS01000099.1 GCA_002839795.1 Ignavibacteriae bacterium HGW-Ignavibacteriae-3
CCGGTTCGGATGTAAATTGGGTGATTCTTCTTGTAAAAGATCTTAGCAAGGAACCCGCACATATAGGCCTTTCCGAGGAAGAGATAAAAGAACTAACGAGATATCAGCAGATAACAGCAACTGTTATCGATGGGCTGATTGGTGTGAATAAAAACGGTAAAATAAATTTCTGGAATGAGTCGGCTTCCAAAAACTTTGGCTTGACAAGAAGTGAGGTTTTCGGGAAATTTATCGGCAAAATATTCCCTGCTATAGATGAAAAATATTTCAACGAATTAAAAAATATTACTCGTGTAAATAAGGAATGGAGAGGAAGACTTCAGATCGGGGAAGATGAAAGTCTTGCGGAATATTTCGATGCAAAAATCGGAATGATAGGAGAGGATGATGACGAGACATACTTTATTTTATGCTCGCCGGTAACCGAAAGAGTCAAGACTGAAAATGAGTTAAAAAAATCCGAACTGCGATTCCGGAATATTGTAACCCATTCCCACGAATATATCTGCACCCTTGACAGCAGATCCAAAATTACATACGCCAATCCCCGGTTTCTTGAAGTGTTTGAATATTCGGAGGATGAAGTACTCAATCTGGAATTCACCGACCTTATTGACCGGTATTATGTCAGCAGTGAAGAGTATGATTTTAAAAAACTTGTTGAAAACCAGAATCAGACTTTTGAATTACCGCTTAATACAAAATACGGACAGCGAATACATGTCCTTTCAAGTATTTCTCCTGTAATAGATGGTGCCGGAAATGTTCAATATTACAACGTAATTCTTACGGATATTACTCTTAAGAAGGAATCGGAAAAGGATTTGATGCTTATCCGTTCAGTTTTTGAGGCATCTCAGAACGGAATTGCACTTCTAAATAAAAAACGGATTATTCTTGTTAATGATTCATTTGTTCAGATGTTCGATTATAAAAGTGCGAGCGACATACTCGGCCACAATCCAATTGATTTGATTGATGATAAGGACCGGGAACGGGTTGTGACTTTTATGGAACTTGCCGAGCAGGGAAAGGATTCCCCTTCCAGGTATTATTTTTCGGGAAGAAGAAGGAATTTTACAAGATTCGAAGTTGAAAACTCCGTTTCATCCTATGAAATTGAAAATGAAAAATTTGCTGTGTGGATTGTAAGGGATGTAACTGAAGAGAAGAAAGCTCAAAATGCGCTTGCCGTCTCCGAGGAACGCTATAGAAGTATAACGGAAAATATTAATGAAAGCATCTGGACCGCTGAAAGGCAGGACGGCCAGTTAAAGGCGGTTTTTTATACTGCGGGTATCAAAAAAATAACAAGCCACGATGCTGAATCATTTATTGAAGATCCGACTCTATGGAAAAAAATTATTCATCCGGACGATGCCGAAGAAGTTGATGATAAAATTCATAAATTTTATGCGGACCCCGCACGTTTTTCAGACAGATTTGAATACAGGATAATTGATATACTGGGTAATGTAATCTGGATTGAGAATAGAATTACACTTGTGCGTAACAGCTCGGGTGAGGTTGAGAAAATATTCGGAGTGGTGAGTGATATTACGCTTTCCAAAAGAGCTGAGGAAGAACTGAAAAAATCCACTCAGAATTTAAAAGAGTTGAATGAAACAAAGGACAGATTTATTTCGATTATTTCTCATGATCTTCGAACCCCGTTCAGTTCGATTCTCGGATTTACAGACTTGCTTTTGAGTGATAAGGAACTTGGTGCGGATGTACGTTTGCAGTATATCCAGTTCATACAGGAATCTTCAAAGAGCATGCTAAGTCTCGTAAATTCACTGCTGGACTGGACCCGCCTTCAAACGGGCAGCATTAAATTTGAACCGGAGAGAATTAATGTTAGAGCTATAGCCGACCAGTCCATCCAGATACTATCCGGTGCGGCTTTACAAAAGAAAATAAATTTGGTTCAGGAGATGCAGAAAGAATTTTATGTGCATGCTGATGCAGGATTGCTTCTCCAGGTATTCAATAATTTGATTTCGAATGCCATTAAATTTACAAAACCTGAGGGCAGCATTAAAATCAGCGCCCGCGCAAACATCGAAAAGAAACAGGTTGAGTTTATTGTTAATGATGACGGAATCGGAATAAGAAAAGAGGATATTAAAAAATTATTTAAAGTGGATACAAAGTTCACAACCAGCGGGACTGCGGGCGAAAAGGGAAGCGGACTGGGACTCTCTCTTGTTCATGACATTATTATAAAGCACGGCGGAGATATATGGGTTGAAAGTGAATTAGGAAAAGGAACCGAGTTCATCTTTTCAATTCCGGTTGCATCTTCCAATATTTTATTTGTTGATGACGCTACGGCAGACCGGCTATTGTATTCTAAACTGATCAGCAGTTTAATTCCCAATTATAAAATACTGACAGCTGAGAATGGAAAAGAAGCTCTTGATATTGTCAAGCTCTCATCACCGGCGCTCGTAATTACGGATCATCAGATGCCCGTGATGAGCGGGTATGAGCTTGTAAAACAGTTGAATATGGCCGAATTAAAGTATAAACCTCCGGTCATCGTGCTTAGCAGCGATATTAACAAATCAATCGAAGCTGAATATAAAGACCTCGGCATTGAGTATGTTTTTCAAAAGCCGGTTAATCTCGCGGTATTTAAGGATGCCATTGAGCGTTCCCTGAGAAAAGCTATCTTCTCCTGAACCGATTCTGTTAGAAGTTTTTATCATTTCAAAATAAATTGAGCACTATTTGAGCCGTAAAACCGCGCCTGTAGTCCGTTCCAGTTTAATTTTATTCTCGATCTCATAAATCTTTTCCAATCCCGCTGCGTTTTTATCTACAATTACCTCCCAAGTTCCGGGAGGGAGCGGAAATTCCAATTCTTCAACCGGATCGGCATTGAACAGCACAACAAAAGCCTGATTATGAAAAGTGACAAGATAAGATACCCCAAAAGTGCTTTTAGGATGATTGTAAAACTTTACACTGTCATATTCGGCATAACGAAACGCAGAATATTTTTTACGCACATCGATAAGACCTTTGTAATAATTTAACAGATCCTGATTTATTTTGGCATGTTTGTAATTGATGTAATTTGTTTCGTTGTCTTTGTTATACGAATTATGATCGATCTTTCCTTTATCCTTATCTTTTATATTTGAGACGGGCTGAATGACTTTGGTTCTTGCAAATTCCTGCCCGGAGTGAATCATAGGGATTCCCTGCGACGTTAAGAGAAAGAGAGCGCCTAATTTATTAAGCTTCATCTGCTGTGGAGTGAGCCGTACGTTTTTATCAACATCCTTAATTATCTTTTCCGGGTCAACTTCGCCGGAACCGATTCGGATGAAATCGCCGAATGTATATCCGTCGTGAGATTCCAGATAGTTGAGCGAATGTTCTTTCCTTTCGAATAATCCTAACGAATCACGTCTGAGTGTACCGTTTACATAACTGCGGATTCGTTGGGGTGAATTATTTCCGTACCACTTTCCGAATATCCAGCCGAGTCCGTTAAAAGGATTTTCTCCCTTTATTCCATTTCGGATCTGATCATTCCAGGCGGACCAGCCTCTTGCTGAAAAACCGGCAGGATCATATCCGCCGCCCCATGGTTCGCATGTAAAGAAGACGTCAGGATTTACTTTGCGGGCTTCCCGGATGATCTCCTCGATCGTCCCCCAATCCAGAAGTTTGCCAAGGTCAAAACGGAATCCGTCTATGTGATATTCTTTCATCCAGTATAAAATGCTTTCAATTATCATCCTGCGCATCATTGGTCTTTCGGTTTTCAAATCATTTCCGCAGTAGCTTTCAGCAATAAAATTTCCCCGGGCATCCAGCCGGAAATAATATTCTTTATCTATCTCTTTCAGGTTTCCGATTTCATATTCCGAAAGATGATTATAGACGACATCCATTATAACGCCGATACCTTCCTTGTGAAATGCCTTGACCATATCTTTAAAGGCATTTACCTGGGAGGCATCCCTACCGATCCATTTGTTCCATTTAAGCTTACTCCAGCTTTCTTTATAATAAGCAGAGGGGGCAAAGAAATTGGACGTCATGTAACCCCAATGATTTCTTTCGTAGGGGTTCCATGTATTAAATCTTCCCGCGAGCGAATCCGCATACGGAATCTCAATATTGCCAAATTCCTGTAATGGAAGCAGTTCAACAGTGTTTACTCCTAACGCTTTTATATAATCAATTCCGCCCTTGTTTCCGTGCTCAGTTAATCCGGAATATGAACCGCGGTTTTTAACACCGGAGGATTTGTGAGCAGTCATATCACGGGCATGCATTTCATAAATAATCAGATCCCGCCAGTCGCGCTGAACCCAATTTGTGCCTTCCCAGTTGTATTCTTCATCTTTTGTAATAATTGCCCGTCTGGGGTTCATGTATGAAGTATAAGAGGCAACTGCTTTTGCATACGGATCAATACAAATGGGCTTATCGGATTTATTAAGATCGTCTCCCTTGTGGTAAACTTTGTAGCCGTAAAATTTTCCATAAAGTTCTCCGTCAATCGCGGTCTCCCAAACGCCATCTTTATCCATCTTCAGGGGATATTCCTCGCCTGTCTTTTCCTCCGGTTTTTTGAACAGGCACAAATTTACTTTTACGGCAGTGGGGGCGAATAATCTGAAAATGGTAATCCCGTATTCAACCGAAGAGCCGAGTTTTTTATTGGAATAAAATCGGTCTAGTTCTTTAATCTGAATTTGATATTCGGCGGTATCAGGAATGACATGAGTATATGTGGTTTCCTTTAAGTACAATTTTTCTCCTTGAAGACTTTGTGGAATGAGAACAATAGATAACAGTGCCAATATTATTATCGAAACATTTTTCATGATTCTTTAATTATTTATAATTTGAGAAATATCAATCTTAAAACGTTAAAGCTTTCTTCTAATTTCAATTTCCCTGTGGCAGGAATATAAACCGTGACTGAACACTATGAAAAGTCACTATTCTGCAGCAAAAATTAAGTAATTTTAACAGATCACAAAATAGTAATTAGTTAAATCGAATGAAAACACACAAAAATTAAGAGACAGATTTTTCATGCTCACTTGAAAATAATATCTTTGAGCATGCTGCTGGATATAATTCTGCTTAAATTTCATCTATAAAATAATTATTAATCCGGAGGTAAAATGGCAAGGAAAATATTTCTTTTTATATCGGCATTCTTTTTTGTCACTTCGCTGAATACCGCTCAGAAAAGTGCGTTTACGATAGAAGATCTGTATAAAATTAAAAACGTGGGATCGCAGGTAATTTCAGATGACGGCAGTAAAATAGCTTTCACGGTTTCCTCAAGCGATCTCCGTAAATCTAAATCAAATACTGACATCTATTTGATGAATTCCGACGGATCTAATATTAAACAATTGACAACTCATCCGGCTGCCGATTACAATCCCATCTGGACCTCTGACAGCAGAGGAATTTATTTTGTGTCAACGCGTTCCGGATCGGAACAAGTATATTATTTGTCACTGGACGGAGGTGAAGCCGTTCAAATAACCAATTGCAGTTTGGGTGTTTCATCACCAAAATTATCCGGAGACAGAAAATATTTTTTATTTACGGCGCAGGTTTTTCCCGAATGCGGTGCCGATGAAAACTGCAACAAGAAAATAAGCGATTCGATGGAAAATGGACCGGTGCAGGCGCATCTGGCGGACAGTCTCTTTGTCAGACATTGGACCGAGTATATGGATGGGCAGTATTCCCATCTCTTTGTTTATGATATTGAAAAGAAAAATATTACGGATGTAACTCCCGGCTATTTCGATTCACCGGCTTTCGCGCCCGGCGGCAGCAGCAATTATTCTTTTTCGCCCGACTCAAAAGAAATTGCATTCGATTCTAAAAGAGTTTCCCGCCCGGAGTCTTCAACCAATACCGATGTCTGGATTGTTTCAGCCGACGGCACCGGATTGAAAAACATCACTGAATCAAATCAGGGCTCAGATTCAAATCCGAAGTATTCTCCGGATGGAAAATATATAGCGTACCTCACACAAATTATTCCCGGTTATGAATCGGATAGGTTCCGCATCGCCTTATATGACAGAAAAACCGGAACAAATAAAATCATAACCGAATCATTTGATAATTGGGTGAACGATTTTGAATGGTCGAATGATTCCCGTTCTATTTATTTTACTGCTTCGGAAAAGGGTTATCAGCCCCTGTTTAATGTTGATATCCGTAACCTATCAATTAAAAAAATAATTGAGAACACAGCAATATTCAGCTTTGCGCTCTCTCCGAAAAATGATTTCGCGGTTTATAACTATTCGTACGTTCACAAACCGGTTGAAATTGCCCGTTTCGATTTCGGCGGAAAGGATAAAAGAGATCTGACTTTTTTTAACAAAGAGATCGCGGAGAAAGTCGATATAAGACCGGCAGAACAAGTGTGGGTTAAAGGAGCAGATGAAACACCGGTACATGTGTTCATTGTAAAGCCGCACAATTTTGATCCAGCGAAAAAATATCCTCTCGTAATCAATGTGCACGGAGGACCTCAGATGCAGTGGATGGATTCTTTCTGGGGAGACTGGCAGGTTTATCCGGGTTCGGGTTATATAGTCGCCTATCCGAATCCGCACGGGTCAACGGGATATGGTCAGAAATTTACAGAGGCAATATCCGGCGATTGGGACGGAAAAGTTTATGAGGATGTTATGAAGGTTACAGATTATCTTGAAAGTCTTCCCTATGTAGATAAAAACCGTATTGGTGCAATGGGCTGGTCTTACGGCGGTTATTTTATGAATCTTCTGCAGGCTAAAACTAAAAGGTATAAATGCCTTGCATCTATGATGAGCATTTATGATCTGGCCGAATTTAAAGGCGAGACTGAAGAATTGTGGTTTGCTAATTGGGATCTGAAATCTAAAACAGGCGATCCTGATGATTATGAAAAAATGTCTCCGAGCAAGTATATTGATAATTTCGCAACACCCACACTCATAATCACGGGCGAAAAAGATTACCGTGTGCCCTACACACAAAGCATACGCTATTTTACCGATCTGCAAAATAAAGGAATCGATTCGAGGCTGATAATTTTTAAAAATGACGGCCACTGGCCAAGCGGGCTTAAGTCTATGCCGCTATATTATAATTCCCATCTGGAATGGTTCCATAAATATCTGGGAGGCGATCCCGCGCCGTGGGACAGCAAGAAACTCGTTAGAAATATGATATATGAATAGAAGCAATTAATTGTAGTGTCTCAGAAGTCATTGTTATTTAAAGATGGCACACTGGCCTGCCAACCGTCAGGTGACACAGATTGTAACGGATTTTCACTGATTTAAGAATTGAAAATCACTTTTGAGGCACTCTCTTTTTTTATTTGAGTAAAATCATTTTTCTGGTTTGAGTATAATTCCCGGTCTCCAGCGTATAATAATAGATACCGCTGGAAAACTGAAATCCGCGTTCACCCGACGGCAGATTGTGGATGTTGAAGCGGGAACTGTAAGTGCCTTCTCTCTGGAATTGATTGACGAGGGAAGTTATTTCTCTTCCAAGAACATCGTAAACTTTCAATGAAACATGACCGGCTTCCGGTAACTGATAGCTGATAACAGTTTCCGGATTAAATGGGTTGGGATAATTTTGAGAAAGATAAAATGATTTTGGAACATCCTCATTCTCTTTAATTGAAGTTGTAGCAACTATATCTTTTAAAATCCAGTCATCCGGATCGATTTCAACTTTGGACGGCTGCCCGACTACGGGAATAACCCAACCCTGATCCTGAAGTTCATTAAATAGAGTTGTGTTTACGATTCCATTGGCAGTTGTAATTCTGATCGGCACAGGCATTTTAAAAAATCTGGGATTTAAACTAGGATTCGTGTTCTGGATTAGTCTGACTGTCACATTATAATTATTTCCGCTGACCAGTTTGAAATTTGTTCCAACTGTATATTTCGGGTAAGTGTCCCCGTAAATCCATTGCTTAAAAAAATATTCCAGAGTCTGTCCGTAAACTCTTTCCGCTACTTTCTGAAAATCCTCTGTCGTTGCCGTATTGTAAGCAAGACCCGGTTCATCCGCATATTCACGCATTATCTGGAAGAATTTATCATTGCCTACAATTCCGCGCAGCATGTGAAGCACCATTGCGCCTTTTTTATATGAACGTGAAGGACTAAATATTTCATTTACACTCAAAATATTTTGGACATAGATTGTCCCGACAGCGTTTTTTGCCTGACTCATAAAACCGTTAACATAACTTTTAAAATCTGCAGCTCCGTATTTATTCTCGCGGTAGATACATTCACTATATGACGCAAATCCCTCGTTAAGCCAAATGTTCTGCCAATTTTTGCATGTTACCTTATCGCCGTACCATTGATGGGCAAGTTCATGAGCTTCAACATTTTCGTTGAAGGTAGACATTGTTGAAATTGTCTGGTGTTCCATGCTCGCGCCGTTCTGGACTTGCGCCTGACCGTATTTTTCTTTTATAAACGGATACTGACCAAATTTATCGGAAAAAATTGATATCATATCATTAACCTTGTCAAGGTTGGATTTGACCGAATTAAACTGCTCGGGGTATATGTAATGTGTAACAGGAAGAATCTTGCCCGGCTCGTATTCAAAAGGCGTATCGTACCTGTGATAATTTGTCATTGCAATGGAGATTAAATAATTCGAAATGGGATAGCTGTTTTTCCATTTGTATGTCCGCAATGTTCCCTCGGGATTATCAACGGTTTCCGTCAATACACCGTTAGAGACTGAAACGAAATACGGGTCAGCGCTAATCCAGACTTCCGACGAATCTGCTTTATCCGCCGGCGTATCTTTGCTCGGCCACCATTCCTTTGCTCCGTACGGCTCGCTTAAGCTCCATATAACCGGATTGCTTATTTGACTGGTATGAGTAGAGAATACAAAATTTCCGAAATTTCCGCTCTTCGGATATCCGCTGTATGTAATATCTATTGAAAATTCTTCACCAACCGCATACTCTCTGTCCAGCGTAATTTTTAATGAATCATTTGATTGTAGATATGGAAGGTTTTTATTTCCCTTAATAACCGATGTCGCAAGCATAGTATTTGCTAAATCCAGGTAGAAAGATTTCAGCTGATTTTTGGTGCTCTTAGCTTTTACCGTAACAAGTCCGACTAAAAATTTCGTGGGATAATCTAAAAGGAGCTGCAGTTTATAATAGGTAACGTCTATATTGCCGTCCCCGGGATATAAAACCCTGGATGTTTTAATCAGCCGTTCACCGGATTTAATCTTGCCCTCAGAACAAATGTCAGCGCCAGTCTGGGCGTTCAATACTCCGATGCCCGAAAAATATAGTAACAGTATGAGAAAATATTTTTTCATTAGATTCTTTTGATTGTTGCGGTAAAATATATCGAACAATTCCATAAAGAAAAAGGGAATTATCTTAAACTGATCCGGATGATCAGATTTAATTTTTAATTTTTTTATTAGGATTTGTTCTTATAATTGTAATCAGTAATTGGCACCAGTTACGTTAGAGATAAAAATATTTATCGATGTTCATTTAACGGATAATCCAAATAACCGCGAGGATTTTATTTATGAGCAGGCATACAAAAATATTTATTGGACTTGTTGTAGGGGCGGTTGCAGGAGTAGCATGCAATATTTTTTTCAAGAATGCTCCTGCATTAGTGCTTGTTCAGAAATACTTAAGCGATCCGTTGGGAAAAATATTTTTAAATCTTTTAATAATGATGGTTATTCCCCTGGTGTTCGCAAGTCTGTCCCTTGGAGTTGCACAGATCGGGGATCTTAAAAAGCTGGGGAGAATCGGTTTGAAAACTATCAGCTATTTCATGCTGGTTACAGCTTTGGCGGTCACACTCGGTCTTGTTCTCGTTAATTTAATTCGCCCCGGCGATTATCTGCCCGAGGCAACAAAAACTGAATTACTTTCTTCTTTTAAGGGACAGGCCTCGGAAATAAAAGAGGCAACAGAAAAAATCGAATTCGGTATTCAGACTTTTGTGAATATTGTTCCCCGCAATCCATTTGCCTCGATCGCAAGACCGAATCCCGATATGCTTGCACTCATTTTTGTTTCTTTGATAGTCGGTATTTCTTTGACTCTCATAAAGAAAGAGCGTGCTGATCCGTTAATCAGGCTGCTCGAAGGAATCAATGATGTGACCGTGGTTGTAATAAATTTAGCCATGAAACTGGCTCCGCTCGGTGTTACTGCTCTTCTCTTCAGCGTCACTTCCAGATTTGGCTTTGACCTTTTGATAGCATTGAGCATGTATATTGTAACTGTTTTGCTGGGCTTGACCCTGCATCTTCTGGGAGTTTACCCGATTCTTCTTAAAGTATTTGCAAGATACAGTCCGTTAAAATTCTTCCGTAAAACGGAAACTGTAATGCTCACTGCATTCTCTACAAGTTCAAGCAACGCCACGCTGCCGACAACAATTTCGGTTGCGAAAAACAATCTTGGCATTCCATCACAAATCACCGGGTTTGTTCTGCCGTTAGGCGCCACTATGAATATGAACGGTACCGCTCTTTTCGAGGGTGTGACTGTTCTTTTTCTGGCTCAGGTTTTTGGGGTGCCGTTATCTTTCGGTGTGCAGATTATAGTTGTTCTGATGAGTGTTCTAACAGCAATCGGGTCCGCGGGCGTTCCTTCCGGTTCCATACCTCTTCTCGTGATTGTTCTCGCCATGGTAGGAGTGCCGGTTGAGGGAATTGCAATTATACTTGGCGCAGACCGTCTGCTGGATATGTGCCGTACTGTATTAAATGTTACGGGCGATATTACGTGCGCGGCTTATATTTCACGTTCGGAAGGGTTTGAACTGACTCAATAATAAACTGTATTCGAATTAATATTTTAAGCTAATACATTATATCCAACATACAGCTCTCCCCTCATCGATAGATTTATTTTCAGGTTGGGAAAAATACTTGCCGTGATAATCTGTAAGCGCCGATGTTTAAAACAAGCAGGGGAAAAATTCTTCTACTTAATTGGCCGGTGAATTTTACTCATCATTTAATTCGGGATTTTCACAAAGTTCAGTCAATATTCCGTTCGTGGATTTCGGATGCAGAAAAGCGATGTCCATATTTTCGGCTCCTTTGCGGGGCACTTTATCTATTAATTCCACTCCCAATGCTTCCACTTCATCCAGCGCGTTCCTAAGATCCTCTACTGCGAAAGCAATATGATGAAGCCCCTCTCCTTTTCGCTCTATAAATTTTCCGATCGGCCCATCGGGTTCCGTGGATTCTAGTAATTCAATTTTAGTTTGCCCGACCATAAAAAAAGCGGTTTTAACCTTCTGATCTTTTACCTCCTCGACTGCATAACATTTCAATCCCAGCTTACCTTCATAAAACTTAATTGATTCATCAAGATTTTTTACCGCGATGCCTATATGCTCAATGTGTGAAATTTTCATTTTAATCCTTTAAAAAATTCCCAATTCTCAATTATATTACCACCTGTTCCTTATGCTCGCCAAAAACTTCACGCATAGTATTGCTGATCTCTCCTACGCTGGCATAAACTTTTACCGCTTCGATTATGAAAGGCATTAAATTCTGATCTCCATTGGCCGCTTTTTTAAGTGCTTCAAGTTTCTTTTTCACATCAGCGCTGTTCCGGTTTGATCTGCACTGATTTAAAAATTTAATCTGATCGCTCTGAACCTGTTCATTTATTTTCAACAGTTCACCATGATTCTCATCGTTATCAACAAATTTATTTACACCGACAACTATGCGTTCATTCCGCTCAAGTTCCTGATTAAACCGGTAGGCGGATTTCTGAATTTCGGCCTGAGGATAACCTTCCTCTATCGCATTTATCATTCCTCCAAGAGCATCTATTCTGCCTATATATTCTTCCGCTTCTTTTTCTATCTGATTCGTCATTGCCTCAATATAATAAGAACCCGCAAGGGGATCGATAGTGTTGGTAACGCCGCTTTCATAAGCCACGATCTGCTGTGTTCTCAAAGCGATCTTAACCGATTCCTGATTTGGTAAAGAGAGCGCTTCATCTCTGGAATTTGTATGCAGACTTTGTGTCCCGCCGAGTACCGCTGCAAGAGTCTGAACAGTAACACGCACTATATTATTATCAACCTGCTGTGCTGTAAGAGTGGAACCGGCAGTCTGGGTGTGAAAGCGGAGCATCTGGGATTTATCCTTTTTCGCGCCGAATCTTTCTTTCATGATTTTTGCCCACAGGCGGCGGGCGGCCCGGTATTTGGCTACTTCCTCAAGAAGATCGCTATGAGCGTTGAAGAAGAATGAAAGCTGTCCCGCAAAATCATCCACATCCAGTCCGGCTTTAGTTGCCGCCTCAACGTAGGCAATACCATCGGCAAGTGTAAATCCTACTTCCTGAGCCGCAGTGGAGCCGGCCTCTCTTATGT